>NC_018015.1:1625260-1950313 GCF_000265525.1 Thermococcus cleftensis | reverse complement strand
CCCAGAGTCTTATTGCAACAGTAAAGAGGCTTCGCCATATCACGTTTCAATTCTCCCAGAGTCTTATTGCAACTTCTCCCCCTACTCGGGTCGATTACAATTCCCACCCTAGTTTCAATTCTCCCAGAGTCTTATTGCAACGGGGGTGCATGTTCCATATATCCCTGTTGCCTTTGTGTTTCAATTCTCCCAGAGTCTTATTGCAACAATTAGCCGCCTCGGCTAATCTAGCCACTTTGGGCAGTTTCAATTCTCCCAGAGTCTTATTGCAACAGCTGAAATATCTGATAGGTGTGGCTGCTGATGCATGGTTTCAATTCTCCCAGAGTCTTATTGCAACTCGCCGAAGACCGGCTCCACGCCAACACACGCCTTGAAGTTTCAATTCTCCCAGAGTCTTATTGCAACAACGTAGATTTCCGCCGACCCGTTCTCTAACTCTAGTTTCAATTCTCCCAGAGTCTTATTGCAACCGCCCACGGACGCCCTACGTTCCACCCCACGCCCACTTGTTTCAATTCTCCCAGAGTCTTATTGCAACTCTCCTCTATCTTACGCTCTAGCTTTCTCCTTATTGGTTTCAATTCTCCCAGAGTCTTATTGCAACCTCAGACCAGCCGCTTATATCTGTCCTCAGCCCTCTTACCCGTTTCAATTCTCCCAGAGTCTTATTGCAACGCAGAAAAGCAGGGCAGTTAAAGCTTTTCAGTATTTCGTTTCAATTCTCCCAGAGTCTTATTGCAACACCTACGTATGATGATAGAGAATACAAGCACCCGCCCCGTTTCAATTCTCCCAGAGTCTTATTGCAACCACGTTCACGCCATCAGCACGGACTTTATACCCTGTGGTTTCAATTCTCCCAGAGTCTTATTGCAACATGGGTGATTGGGTGCGGTCGGGTGATGAAGTGCCCGCGTTTCAATTCTCCCAGAGTCTTATTGCAACAGGGCGGGAATTCCGCCCGTTCGCCCAGTAAAAGCCTATGCAGTCTCGAATATTTAAGCCTTTCTGAAAACCACCGGAAAAAGGGGCCTCAAACGTTCTGAATTCAAGGGGCTTGTGAACACGTTTGGACCAAAACACCGCTCCCCGGCCGTTTTCTTCCCAATGAACAGAAACCTTCACGGGATCTCCCATTAGTTCACAGCGTTTCAAAACGCCGGAAACTCTCTCGCAGGGCAGGAAGACAAAAATGAACCGGTTTGTGCACGGAAGGAGTGTATCCCGACAGCGTCCTTCCCCTGTTCAGAACTTCGAAGAAAATTCGTTACCAAGTGCTGACTAGAATGCAACAGAAAGTTACAGTCTGAAAGATGCTAAAATCGGTTTCCTAAGGCCGCTGAGAACTTTGTTTCGGCAGAAAACTGTGATTAAAGGCGGAGTGCTTAAAATGGGGCAGAAAAACGTGATGACACCCGATCAGTACCTTATTCTCGGGTTGTACTCGAGGAGCATGAGACCGTTCTTGAATATCCTTATCGTCCCGCTCTCGGAGAGGCTTATGGCCATTGCCTTTGTCAGCTTGGTTATTCCGGCCGCCGCGATGTGCCTGCTTCCAAGTCCAGGCGGGAGCATCAGGTCGATGACCTTCGGCTCTATCTCCAGATACCTCCCGGCTGCCACTATCCTGCCGTCCTCCCTGACGAGGAACGCACCGTCGAGCTGGGCGAACTCCTTTATTATCTCCTTGCTGTTCCTGTCGAGGACGTTCACCTTATGGCCTTTGAAGGGGTTGGGAATCAGCTGGTGTGAGTGCCTGAGGACCCTCCTGGTATCTCCGATGACGAATATCGTCCCGACGGGGGTTCCTTCCCTACCCTCAACGCTCAGCTCGATGGCTATTTCAAGGAGCCTCTGAAGAACGTTCTGGTTCTGGGCGAAGAAGCCCTTCATCGCCGAGATGCTCTTCTTGACGGTCTTTATCCCTATGATTCCACTGGTCACGTAGACGAAGGAGTCTCCTTCCCCGAGAATGTCGTGCTCTATGAGGAAGGCCGATATCAGGTTTAGAATGTTGTTTAGATCCAGGTTCTGCGGTATCGAGACCCTCTTCACCCTCTCGTCCTCGACGTCGAAGGAGGAGCCGACTATGACTATCGTGACGTTGGCGTCAAGGAGCTTCTCAGGCTCTATTTCTTCAAGAACGACGAGGGCCTTGCCTCCCAGTTCCTTGACGATATGAACTGCGCTTCTCAGTAGCACATCGGGAATCTTCTGTTCCATACCCATCAGCCACTATTGTGTACTTCACGCGATATAAAAACTTACCTTTCATTCTGGCAGGAAACGTCAGTGACGTGGTGCCCAGAAAACGTTAAAACTGGCCGGGCGTAGTTCGGGTGGTGTGAGGAATGAAAGTTGTGGTGGCAATAACCGGGGCCAGCGGGTCTATCTATGGTCTAAGGCTCGTTGAAATCCTAAGGGAGATGGACCACGAGGTCGTCACAGTCGCATCGAAGACTGGCCTGGCGGTGCTGAAGCACGAGACGGGCATCGATTTCAAGCCCGACTATCAAGAGGACGATCTCTTCGCCCCCATAGCTTCCGGTTCTCACCCCTTCGACGCGGTGGTTATAGCTCCCTGCTCAATGAAAACGCTGTCGGCCATAGCGAACGGCTATGCGGACAACCTCATCGCTAGGGTCGCGGACGTTGCCCTCAAGGAGAGGAGAAGGCTTATCCTTCTCATCAGGGAGACGCCTCTCAACTTGATACATCTCCAAAACATGATGAAAGTTACTCAAGCTGGCGGGATAATTATGCCAGCTTCCCCAGGATTTTACACGAAGCCCAAAACTTTGGACGATATGGTAAACTTTATAATTGGAAAAATCTTAGATCTTCTTGGTATCGAGAACAACGTATACCCCCGGTGGAGGAGTTAGCATGGTCCAGCTCGATGACCTTGACAGGGCAATCCTCCGCATTCTAAAGGAAGATGCCCGACTCACCATCTCGGAGATAGCGGAGAGACTTAACCGCCCTGAATCCACGATACACTTCAGGATCAAAAAGCTCCAGGAGAAGGGAATAATTGACCGGTACACAATAGTCCTTGGAAAGGATCTCCAGCCGAAAGCCCTGGCCGTGGTGTACATACAGGCCGAGACGCCCATAATCGAGGACTTCCTCGAGAGATACATACTTCACATAATGAAGACCCTGTCCCTCCTTCCGAACGTTTTGGCCGTTGCGAGAAGTGGCAGAGATGGTGTTATCGCGCTTATAGGTGAGGAATCTCAGGAAAAGCTCAACCGCTTCGTTGATGAGACCATCAAGGTTCTCCCCACTCTCAAGCGGGTTGAGGTTCTGCCGATAACCGATATCACCAAGGGCAACGGCATCGTGGGCTTCCTGGTGGACGTCTGATGGAGGTAGAGGTCAAGTTCCGCGTTGACTTCAGCTCCGCCAGAAGGGCAATAGAATCCATCGGAGCGGCGTTCGTCAGGGAGGAGATACAGGAGGACGTTTACCTTTCCGCCCCCCTTCCCGAGCTCCTGAGGGTGAGGAGGATAGGCAATCTAAACCGTTCTTTTCTGACCTATAAGCGCATAGCTGACCCGGGCAGGAACGAGGAGTTCGACGAGCTTGAGGTCGAGGTGAGCAGCTTCGAAACGACCCTTGAGATACTGAAGCGCCTCGGCTTTAAGGAAGACGTCGTGGTCAAAAAGAGGCGCCTCGTCTACCGTCTCGGCGACGTTACCTTCGAGCTGAGCGAGGTCGAGGGGCTTGGGGCCTTTCTCGACATAGAGGTCATCTCTGATGACGTCGAGGAAGCGAAGCGCAAAATCTGGGAGACCGCCCGAGGGCTTGGACTGGGCGAGGAGGACGTCGAGCCGAGGCTCTACCAGGAACTCATCCGCGAGAAAATGGAAAGAATGTAAGGTCAGCGGGCAGTAGCTACTATCTTGATGATGTCGTTGAACTCCAGCTCGTAGTCCTCCCCAACGCGCCTGTGGGTTCTCGCGTTCACCGCGTAAAGGAACGTCTTCCCGAGGTCGGTGTGCACCTTGTAGGCCAGGTCGCGCGGCGTTGAACCTTTCGGCAGCAAATGGACGTGCGGCAGGACGTTGCCGAACCCGTCGGTGAGCTTGTGCTCGTCCTCGACCGGGTAAACAGGAACGAGGTTGAGAAGCTCAAAGACTGCCCTGTTTATGACCTCCTGCACGCCGGTGGAGCCGAAGCGGTCGAGAACCTTCTCCTTTATCAGCTGAAGGGCCCTCTCCTGCTTGGGGCTCATTGGCCTGAGGATTTTGAAGTCGCTCGAACCGGGGACGTAGTCTATGAAGCCGGCCTTTGCAGCTCTCCTCAGCGTGAGCTCCGCCGCGGCGCTGGTCGGCACGACTATGTACCCCCTGCTCCTGCCCTTCCTTATCAGGCGCTCTATCTGGGCATCGGCGGCCGCGTCGGCCTTGTTGGCGGCTATGATTATCGGCTTGTTTACCTTCCTCAGCTCCCGGACGAAGGCCATCAAATCCTCATCGCTCCACTTGGTCGGGTCGTTGTCGAGGCCGAGCTTGTGGATGGCCTCGAAGGCGTCCTCCTCCGTAACTCCAATTCCCGTCAGCTGGTCCGCTATTGCCTGGGCGAGCTTGAGGTGCTGGAGCTTTATCCTCTTGGCGAACTTCTCCCAGTTCTTCCTGAGGATGCCGTATATCCAGTAATCTATCTCCCTCTCAAGGAACTCTATGTCCTCGACCGGGTCGTGGTGCTCCGTGGGCTGGCCCTCGGCGTCGGTCTTGCCGGTGGCGTCAACGACGTGGATTAGGGCGGAGGCCATCCTCAGGTCGTCGAGGAACTTGTTGCCCAAGCCACGGCCCTCGTGCGCCCCCGGAACGAGGCCGGCCACGTCTATCATCTTTATCGGAATGAGCGCGAGGCCATCTTTATACTCGTAGTTCTGGGGGTTTGGCTGGCAGCCGAGCTCCCTGCAGGGGTGCTCCGCTATCGCGTACGTTACACCAACGTTCGCATCGATGGTAGTGAAGGGATAATTGGCTATCTGAACGTCAACGAGAGTAGCCGCTGAGAAAAAGGTCGACTTTCCAACGTTTGGCTTTCCAACGACACCTATCTCCATACTCACCACCGGGCTAACTTCGCGGGAGGGTTTTAAGGGGTTTCGGCCGAAAACTATAACTCCCCCTTTTCCCAATTCCCCCGGTAAAACCCATGCTAATACACGTCCTCCTCGAGGACTATTCTGGCTACGAAAGCCTATCTTGCACAGCACGGGATGAGTTTCCTTGTGGAAAAAGGGCGGAAAGAGAATCCTCTTCGACACCGGTCAGAGCACCTGATTGAGGCTGGTATAGCCTTTCTGAAGATCTGCCGCGGGCGCTTCCACAAGCCCACTCCGGAATGGTCATCGAGCTCTGAGTTCCTCCAGGCCGAGGGCAAGCTTCACTACCCTCTCCGCTATCACGTCGAGCGGATCGATGAGAGGAACTTTGAGGTCTTCGGGCTTCAGGGCAACGCTGACCTCCGTGCAGCCGGCTATTATCCCGTCGACCCTGCGCTCGAGCCTTCTGGCCACGTCCAGGAGGAGCTTCCTCCCCAGCTCAACGTTCCCGGCCTTGACGCCATCGTATATCGCCTTCATAACGAGCCCCTGGTCCTTCCTGTTAGGAACCGCCACCTGAATGCCCCTCCTGAGAAGTGCCCTGTGGTAAACTAGTCCCTTTATCGTGCCGTCCGTCGCGAGGAGACCGACCTTCCTGAGACCCATTCTGGCTATCCTCTCGGCGGTCTCCTCCACCATGCTCACGAGCGGGATTCTTATCGCCCTCTGAATCGTCTCGGCGAAGAAATGGGCGGTGTTGCAGGGCATTATGATGAAGTCCGCGCCCCAGCTTTCGAGCTTTCGCGCACTGTCTATGAGCTCGGGCCTCGGGTCCTCCCCCTTCCCCAGTATGAATGCCGTCCTGTCAGGTATCTTCGGGTTGTTGTAGATGATTATCCTCGGGTGCTCCTGGTCGCGCTTTGCAGGGGTCTTCTCGACTATTCTCCTGAAGAGCTCGGCCGTTGCCAGCGGCCCCATGCCCCCGAGGATTCCGATGACCTTCTCGGCCATCGTTACTCCTCCAGCCACACCGAGTCGTCGCCCCTGTAGTTCAGCTTCACCACGAAGAGCCTGAAGGGTTCGTTGCTCTCATTGATAACCCAGTGGACGGTTCTCGGCTTGACGAGAAAGATGTCCCCTGGCTTTGCAGTGTATTCCGTTTCACCTATCCCCAGCTTGGCCTCACCGCTCATGATGTAAAACAGCTCGTACTGGTGGAGGTGGTAGTGCTTTCCGACGGTCTGCCCCGGCTTGACTTCAACTATCTGGGCGTAGCTTCCCTCGGGCAGTTCTCCTTCAAAGAGCGGGAGCTTCCTGTAAGTCCCGCGGTCTATGAGGTTCTTGATTTCGGCCTTCATGGTTGTGGGTTTGTGAGGTGGAATAAAAATGTTACCTACTACTAATTGTGAACTAGTATTGTTTTTGGCAGACCTACATTTACTGTCGCACTTAGCCGTTCCTTACGATCATCAAATATTTCATAGTTTTAGGCCAAGGAGATTCAAACTCAACACAGCGATACCTGCCACCACAATGGGAACAATTTTAACATTCCAGCCAAACTTCCACAGTATCAACGCAACAAGAATGTATGTTGCAAGGGCAATAGTACTGGCCTTTGTTTTGTCTTTAAAGATTTTGGCACTCACTATGTACCCCAAAAATGAAAATATAAAGAGCAGTGCCACGCCGGACCAGTCGTTCATGGGGGTCCCCCCTCAAGGTGCAAGATCCATACACCAAGAGCCATATTCCACACATTCGTTGCAACCCTCATAACACCATGGGCAGATAGTAAGGACGCAGACAAACACACGTGCTGGATCTCCTGCAAATCCACAGGCCCCACAACATGAAATCATGCATGGTATATTATAGCTCCTCCTGCAACAGTATTGCATGCACATAAAACCACAGTCAGCATCACTGGAGCATTCATGGGTGCAGTCTGACAGGGGTTTAATATCTCCATTTACACCAATGGCCCTCACAAATATTGTCTCATTGTGTACTAGGAATTCTTTTGAGGTAACTTTCACTCCCTGCACCGGCTTTGAGAACTCGTAAATTGCTATTACGTGCTTCTTGTCCTTCAGTGGAATTCCCATGGCGAGCATGGTTATCCTCTCCCCGTTGTACTCGATGGTGTGCTTGGCAATCTTGACGTGGGAGTAGTCAACGTCCCAGGGCTTTGCGAGCTTCCAGAAGTCCCGTGTAGTTGCGAGCTTGAAGAACATGTGCGCTTTGGACCAGTTCTCCTGAACCCTGCTAACGGGCTTTGTGATGGCGAAGGGGTTGACGCACCCTTTAACTTCAGGGTACTTGGGGTAGCTGACCACGTACGCTCCGTACGCCCCAACCAGCAGCAGGGCCACAAACACGGCCAGCAATGCACGCCTCCGCATCGACCCCCCAACGGGTTCTTGCATTAAGTTGTTTTCACTCATCATATATAACACTTTCGTTAGGAACAAATGTCTACAACCGATGTTGTTTGGCTTCTGTTCTATAACCGGGTAATAACCTGTATTCTCTTTCGACCTCCATCGAAATGCTCAAAAGACTTTTATACGGAGTTTTCGATACCATAACTGGACAAACATCTACGGTGGTGACCATGGAGGCACTCGAAAGGGCCCTTAAGTGGGCTGAGGAGAACCTGAAGGCCAAGTACATCGAACTCCGCTACGAGGATTTGAAGAAGACTACCCTCGGCCTCAAGGACGGCGTCTTCACCAGCTTTACAGGGAAGCTCCACAGGGGCGTTGCCATTAGAGTTCTCGCGGACGGTGCCTGGGGCTTCGCCTCGACCAGCGAGCTGGACAACCTTGAGAAGAAAATCGAAGAGGCCTACAAGCTGGCCAAAGCCGCGGCCCAGACGAAGAGGGAGAAAATCCAGCTGGCCGAGATTGAGCCAGCTCAAGACTTCGTGAAGAGCAAAATGAAGGTCAAGCCGAGGGAAGTGGACATCGAGGAGAAAGTTGCCCACCTGAGGGAGCTGGAAAAGCTCCTCAAGGAAGACAGCGCCGTCAAGAGCGTCCAGGTTCGCTACGAGGACGGCGGAGGGAGGAAGATTCTCCTCACTAACGAGGGAACGCGCATAGAGTGGGACTACAACTACCTATACCAGGGAACCTACGTCACCGGAAAGGCCGACGGAAAGCTTGCGATGGCAAGGGACAGCATCGGAGCCGTTGACTACGGCTGGGAGCTCATGACCGAGATAGAGCCGAACGAGAAGGTCACCGAGAGGCTCCTCAGGAAGATGCACAGCCAGCTGAAAGGAGTGGCCCCGAAGCGCGGCGAGTGGCCGATCGTTGCTGGGCCAATCGTCGTTGGAATCATCGCCCACGAGGCTTTGGGACACCTCGCGGAGGCGGACTTAACGATAAACTCACCCTTCAAGGACCTCATAGGCAAGCAGATTGCCCCTGAATACGTCACGATGAGCGAGCGCTACGTTGAGGGCGGCTTCGGAAACGACAGGTACGACGACGAGGGAGTCCCGGTCAGGGACATTCACATCATCGAGAACGGAATTCTCAAGGAGATAATGCTCAACCGCGAGTACGCCCACAAGTGGGGCATGGAGCCCAACGGTCACGCGAGGGCCGAGAGCTACCGCTACCCACCGATAATCAGGATGCGCAACACCGTCTTCGAGCCCGGTGATTACTCCTTCGAGGAGCTCATCGAGGACATAAAGTTCGGCTACTACGTGGTTGACTTCCGTGGCGGTCAGGCCCAGCTCAACAGCGCCTTCCAGGTCGGAATCCAGGAGGGCTACGTCATAAGGAACGGCGAGATAGCGGAGCCGATAAGGGACACCTCCATTACAGGCGTTGCCATCGAAGCACTCAAGAAGATTTCAGCCGTCGGCAGGGACTTCGGTCTTGAGGTCGGCTTCTGCGGCAAGGGACAGACGGCCTTTGTAAGCTCGGGCGGTCCGCACATGCGCTTCGACGGGGGAATACTACTCGGGTGAGGTGGTGGAGATGGAGAACCTCATACGCTACGCCGAGAAGTTTTTCGACGAGGTTGAGATCGCCCTTTACCGCTCCCGTGATGTCAGCGCGAACGTCGAGCTGAACGAGATTTCGATGGCCTCAACCAGGAGCGGTGCGGTAACGATAATCCGCGGAATCAAGGACAAGCGCCTCGGCCTGGCCATAGTGGACAGCGACGAGGAGAGCAGGGTTAAAGAGGCAATAGAGCAGGCCGCGAAGATGGCGAAGCTCAACAGCCCCGATGAGAGGTGGGTTTCCCTACCTGAGCCCGGGAAGTACAGGGAGGGGCCAAAGCCCAACTACGAGCTGAAGGAGGCCTCGCCGGACAAGCTGGTGGAGATGCTCGGTAAAGCAATAAAGCTCGCCCGCGAGAAGGACGAGCACGTCGTCGTTGCGGGCGGCGAAGGAGGTGTTAGCTGGGAGGAGAGGCATATCATCAATTCCCACGGGATTGACGTCTTCCAGGAGGGCGGTGCCGCGTTCTTCTTCGTCGAGCTCGTCGGAAGGAAGGGCGACGTTGTAACGCCCGGAATCTTCGACTTCGACGCGAGGAGGGATTTAAACCTCGACGTCGAGGGCGTCGTCGAGAGGGCCGTCAGAAAGGTCGGCTGGGCCTACAGCGTCAAGGCGAGCAGGAACGAGGAAGTGCCGGTTATCCTCGGCCCCTGGGCGATTGCTGGGCTCTTCAGCTACGCCCTCCTGCCGGCCTTCAGCGGTGAGAGGCTCGTTAAGGAGACCACCCCCTTAGCGGGAAAGGTCGGGGAGAGGATAGCGAGCGACGTCATAACGCTCTACGACGATCCGTTCCACGAGCTGGCCATCGAACAGACCATAGCGGACGGCGAGGGCGTTCCGACGAGGAAGAACGTCCTCATCGAGGAAGGAACCTTCAGGGGCTTCGTCTGGGACAACTACTGGGCGAAGGTCTACGGCACCGAGAGCACAGGGAACGGGAAGCGCGACCTGAGGAGCGGCGGCATAAACATCGGCTTCCACAACGTTGTCATAGAGAGGGGCAGGCGCTCGCTGGAGGACATGATAGCCGAAATCGAGCGCGGCTACTTCGTGGACGGCTTCCAGGGTGCCCATTCAAGCAACCCCGACAACGGAAACTTTGCAGTTACCGCAAATCCAGCATTCCTCATCGAGGACGGCGAAGTAGTTGGCTCAAGCGTGTTCCTCATCGCTGGAAACGTCTACGAGCTTCTCAAGCAGGCCAGCGAAGTCTCAAAGGAGCAGACGGTCATGCCCTTCATGAACACGATGATAACGCCCTTCATAAAGTTCGAGAACGTAAAGATAGCGGGGAAGTAACTACTTTTCCCTTTCTTTCACCCATTCTTCAAGGGCGACGACGCGAACGGTTTTTCCACCGATTTTGATCCTTCTTCCCCTCTCCCAGGTGACCACCGTTAGCCGTTCGATTCCCGTCTCGGACGACGCCTCGATTATGGGTGAAAGCTCCCTCGTCTCGTTATCAGGGGAAAGCTTCCACGTTACCTGAATCAGTTCCTCGTCAGGGATCACAAAGTCAACCTCATGTCCCGATTTCGTGACGTAGAAGAACAGGTCCTCGTCTGGTTCAAGGCCTCCCTTCAAGAGCTCCGTGAAAACCAGGTTCTCCAGGAGTCTTCCCCTGTCCTTAACCCCCAGAACGCCGAGCAGGCCGTTGTCCACGAAGTACGGCTTGAAACCGAGCAGTTCCCTCTTCTTCTCGGATTTAACGTAGGCTCTGAGCGGGAAGAGAACTAAGGCATCGTTGAGGTACTCGATGTAGTTCGCCAGCGTTGGCTTTCCCACAGCAAGTCCAAGGCTCTTCATCGTGGAGTGAAGCTTTGTCACCGAGGTGTGGCTCGACCTCGCGAGGAGTTTGAAAAGGAAGCGGAGGGCTTTAAGGTTGTCAACGCGCCAGCGCTCCACGACGTCCCGGTAAATCGTAACGTCGAGAATCTCCCGGAGGATTTCCCTTCTCAATTCGGGCTGTAAAACCACCTCCGGGTAAGTCCCCCACTCAAGGCACTCCCTCAAAACGCCGAGGGTTTTCCCCCGAACTTCCAGGGTCGGGAGCTTCCCACCGAAATTGAGCCCGGTGAGCTCTCTTAAGGAGAACGGGTAAAGATGGAGCGTTATTGCCCTGCCCCGCAGAACGGTCGCTATCTCCTTCGAGAGGAGCTTTGAGGAAGAGCCCGTCAAGATAACTCTATGTCCTCTGTCGAGAAGGTAGCGGACGAAGCGTTCCCAGCCATCAACGGCCTGGACCTCATCGAGAAGGAAAATGAGCTTTTCACCCTCTGGAACACTGGTGAGGGAGTAGTAAACCCTCAGCATCTCCATGAGATCGTTTGAAGTTGCCCCGACGAGCCTCGGATCCTCGAAGTTGATGTAGAGGCTTCTCCTTCTCTCCCCGTCGAGCTCGTCCCATAGCTGGAACAGGAAGTACGTCTTTCCAGCTCTTCGGGGCCCAACGATGGCGAGAGCTCTAGTTTTGGGGAGTTTGACTTCGATTTGCCTGGGAACGTACTTAACCCTGAGCTCAAGGTAATCCGCTATGACCTCTTCCCACGTTTCACGCTCAATCATGTTTTATGTATAAAACATTTCTTTTAAAAATCTTGTTCTCCACACAAAACATCACTTCAAAACCCTGAAGTCAATCGCTATGTTGAACTGTCTCGGCGCGTAGGGACGGACTCTTCTCTCGTCGAGGAACTCCACCTTGAAGCCGAGCTCCCGCGCAACAGCTTTAATCTTCGCTTCATGCTCCGAGTATAGGTCCTCCTCTGGCCCAAAGCCGTAGTAGTGGATTACCCCACCGTCTTTAACGCTCAGCATCGCCTCCCTCAGAAAGCGGTCGGCGAACTTGGGCAGGTTCATTATAACCCTGTCCGCCGTGACTTTGCCCGCGACCTTCCTCACATCGCCGAGGATCGGAACGACGTTTCGGGCTTTATTCAGCCGTACGTTCTCTTCAAGGTACTTTATCGCCCAGGGGTTCAAATCAACGGCGAAGACGAGCTTCGCCTTTTTAGCCAGAAGTACCGCGTACGGCCCGACTCCGGCGAACATGTCAAAGACAACCTCCCCCGGTTGAGCCGTCTCAAAGACCCTCATTCTCTCGGTGGCGAGGCGCGGGGAGAAGTAGACTTTAGCCACGTCGAGCCTGAGCCTTATTCCGTTCTCGCGGTGGAGTGTCTCAGTTCTGTTCTCGCCGGCAAGATGAATAAGCTCCCTCACGCGGTATTCTCCCTCAACTTTGCTCCCCTTGGCAAAGACTGCCTTTATGTGCCTGTGGACTTTGAGAATAGCCTCGCCGATTGCCCTGCCGTACTCCATCAGCTCCTCAGGGAGCTCGATTATCGCTATATCCCCGATTATGTCAAAGGAACTCGGGAGAAGCGGTTTAATTCCCTCGGGAACCTCAACGACCTCACGGTAGCTGTGGGGTCTTCTCTCAAGCTTCTTGAATTCAGCTTCGACGAGCTCGAAGCCCTCCACTGGCTCCGTGACGGGGAAGAGTATGAACTCCCCCTCCCGCTTGACGGCGTATCCTTTAGCCAGGACGCCAAGCTCGACTAGTTTTCTCCGGGTCTTTTCGGCCTCGCACTTGGGGACTCTAACGGCGAGCATCGGGTTCACCATGCGGATTCTATTATGGGCACAATGTAAACTTCAAAAACTTTCCGTCACCAACCGTAGAGATGACCGAATGAAAAGTTTGTTGCTCCTTGAAAACGGTGGGTAAACTGTGTTTTTTATGACCTCCACCATTTGGCTGGGAGAATCGCTTCAGGAATGCTTTTTCGGGAGTTTGATTTGAAAAACACCCGGAGGGTGTTGAAGAAGAGAAACCCCTACTAAAGTCGCGTTGAAGGGTATTTTCGTTGCAGAACGGCAATTGCGTATGAAAAACACTTGGCTTGATGGTTTATAGAACAGAGCCACAAACTTTGATGAAACTTTTGCTTGGCAAAAGTTTCTTATGGTGCCCCGGCCGGGATTTGAACCCGGGGCGCGGGCTCGAAAGGCCCGCATGTTTGACCGGGCTACACCACCGGGGCTCGATATTAGGGAAGGGGGAGCGTTTAAAAATCTTTCGTCCCGAAATAACAGGCAAACTTTTTAAACCCCCGCCCGAGCCCCAACCGATGGCAATGAAAACGCTCGCCGACGTTCTCAGGGAGGCATTGAAAGAGAAGGGAATCGAAAGCATAGGCGTCCTCTCGAAGCGCTTCAGGAAGTCACGGAACAAGCTCCAGGACATCGCGGTGGAGATAATCAACGGGAAGGGAGCCATCTTCCGGGTTCCGGAGAAGACCGCCGTTGCGTGGGACCTGAACGGCAACCGCGTTGAAGGTTCTCACTACGCCTACGCTCCCCTCTGCATGGTGGACAAGTTCGAGATGGTTCTCTCACCAGATGAGCTCCGCTCAAAATTGCCCGAGTGGCCGTACTTCGTCATTGACCTCTACCACTGGGACAGGCACACCCAGAAGGAGAAGGGCAAGATATGCCTCCAAGTGAGCCAGAGTTACGGCCTGCTGAGGGACTACTTCACCGGGAGAGAGCTGGCCGTCACCTGGGCCAACGATGAGTTTAAATCAATGTTTCACGGCCCTCTCGACAGGATAACGACCTACGATGGTCCAACATCGGAGTTTTTGAGGGAGAACGGCATAGACGAGGTTGTTCTCCTAGATCCGTGGGCTGAGGAGGTTTTGAGTGAGAAGGATTTCGGCGTCAAGGCCTTCATAATCGGGGGAATCGTTGATACAGGTGGAAACAAAAAGAAGACCACCCCCAAAATCGGCGAGGAGCTTGAAAGGGCAGGGGTAAAGGTCCGCAGGAGGAAGATAGTCCTAAGGGGCGACGTCGTTGGAGTCCCCGACAGGATAAACCGCATTCTCGGCATAATCCTCAAGATGATGGTGGAAGGAAAGTCCATGGACGAGGCAGTTTACGAGCTCCAGGAGCCCCTCCATGCCCGCTGGCGCCTGAGGAAAGAACTTCCGAAGAGGGCCACCCGCTACATGGTGGACGGAAGGGTCTACAGGGTCGTTGAGAAGGAGCTCTTTGATGAGTACTCCAAGTGGCTCAAAATCCGCTGGGAGGACTTCGTGAAGGTTCTGAGGGAGCTAGACCTGATAGCGCTCGAGCGGAAGAGGATACACCACCTCAACAAGATATCCAACGCGAGGATAATAAACGGAAGGCTCTACCGCGTGATCCTGCTCAAAAAAGCGGCGATGCTGTGCTACAACTGTTAAATCTTCTTTTTTCAATTCCATCTGAGGGCAATAGGGGAAAAGAAAAGGCTCAGAAGAACACCACAACAGCGTCCCCAACGACGGCCGTCTCTACCTCTTCGCCCTCGCTGAAGACCGCCTTCCTGAGCACTACGTCGTCCTTGTCCAGCTCGACCTTCTGGCCCTCAACCTCGAACTCGACCTTTCCAGTCTCTTTGAGTGCCTTGGCAACCTCCTCCGCGTTCTCCTTGAGGTAGGCGGTTATCTTCGGCACGAGCTTGCCGTACTTCGGCCCGACGGTCCTGAAGTTGGGCTTTATCTCGACGATGCGCTCCTCCAGCTCTGGCTCGCCTCTGATTATCTCCAGCCTCTCGATGTTCATCGTTCCCGCGATGTCCCTCTCGATGGCCTTCAGCATGTCGTGGCTGTCGGTGGCGTAGATGACCACGTGCTTGAGCTTGGCGTTCAAAGCCAGGCCGTGGCTGTTCTTGTAGCGCCTCATGACACCTACTATCTCGCGGGCAAGTTCTCCAAGCCTTTCCGCCTCCTCATCGATCCTGGCCTCGTCGTACTTCGGCCACTCAAGGAGGTGAACGCTCTTCGCTCCGATGCGTTCTTTGAAGAGGTTCTGGTAGAGCTCCTCGGTTATGTGCGGAGCAAATGGAGCGAGCAGGAGCATGACGTTGTAGAGCAGCTCGTAGAGGGCAGCCTTAGCTTTCAGCTTGCTCTCCTCGTCGTCGCCGTAGAGGCGGTACTTGATCATCTCGATGTAGTCGTCGGCGACCTCGTGCCAGACGAAGGTCATGAGCTCCCTCGTGAGCAGGTTGAAGCGGTAACGCTCCATCTCCCCGGTGGCGAACTTGATGAGCCTGTGGAGCCTGCTGAGGATCCAGCGGTCGAGGGGCTCGAGCTCCTCCGGAGCGCTGGCTGGGTCGAAGTCAGCGAGGTGCCTCTCGGCGAAGCGGTAGATGTTCCAGACCTTCTGGAGGAAGCGGTAGTTGTAGTCCACCGTCTCCCACTTGAAGGGGTGGTCTTCTCCCGGGGGAGCGAGTGCAGTCCAGAGCCTTAGCGCATCGGCGCCGTACTTCGGTATAACCTCGTCGGGAGCGACGACGTTGCCGTAGCTCTTGCTCATCTTCCTGCCGTCCGGGCCGGCAACCATTCCGTTGATGAGGACGTCGTCCCAGGGCTTCTTTCCTGTTAGCACGTACGTCCTGAATATCGTGTAGAAGGCCCACGTCCTTATGATGTCCGTTCCCTGCGGCCTGAGCGCGGTCGGGAAGTTGTGCTCGAACCAGCGCTTTGCCTCTTCATCGCCCTTGATTGCATCGTGCCACCTGCTTATGATGAGCGGGGTTATGCTGGAATCAACCCAGCAGTCGAGGACGTCGGTAACGGGCTTGGGCTCGCTTCCGTCGGAGCACTTCCTCGGGGGTTTGTCGAAGCGCGGGTCAACTGGCAGGTCCTCCTCGTTTGGCAGGATAACCTCACCGCTGTCGCAGACCCAGAAGGGAATCGGCGTTCCGAAAACGCGCTGCCTGCTTATGACCCAGTCCCAGTCCATGCTCTCGGCCCAGTCCTTCAACCGGAGGAACATGTCGCTCGGATACCAGTTTATCTCCTCCGCCACCTTGACTATCTCGTCCGTGAAGTCCTTGACCTTGATGAACCACTGGGTCTTGGGGAGCAGTTCAATCGGAGCCATACAGCTGCTCCTCTCGGTGTGCCTCAGCACGCGGTGCTTTATCTTCTCCTTCCTGTAGAGCAGGCCCATCTTTTCAAGGTCTTCGGCTATTTTCTCCCTGGCCTCCTCGGTCTTGAGCCCCTTGTAGGGCCCTGCCCTCTCGTTCATCGTTCCGTCTTCGTTGATGGCTATGATGACCGGCAGGTTGTAGCGCTTCTGCCAGACGACGTCCTGCTCGTCGCCGTAGGTACAGTTGTAAACGGCACCGGTTCCAAAGCTCGGGTCAACGTCCTCATCTGCTATAACTGGCACCTCGCGCTCGAATATCGGGAGCTTCACCTTCTTGCCGACGACGTCCTTGTAGCGCTCGTCGTCCGGGTGGACGAAGACAGCCACACAGGCCGGCATGAGCTCGGGCCTCGTGGTTGCTATCGGCACGTGGCCGGAACCGTCAGCTAAGGGGAGCTTGATGTAGTAGAGGAAGCCGTCCTCTTCCACGTAGCCAACCTCAGCCTTGGCCAGACTCGTCCTGCAGCGCGGGCACCAGTAAACTGGGTGCTTGTCGCGGTAGAGCATTCCCTTCTTGTAGAACTCGATGAGGGACTTCTGCACGGCCGCTTTATACCAGTCGTCCATCGTGTGGTACTCAAGGTCCCAGTCGGCGGAGTAGCCAATCCTTATGAACTGGTTGCGCATCGCCTCGATGGCCTGCCAGGTCCACTCAACGCACTTCTGGAGGAACTTCTCGGGCTGGTCTTTGCTTATTCCGAACTCCTTCTCGACCTTCAGCTCGGTCGGGAGGCCGTGGTTGTCGAAGCCCTGCGGGAAGAGCACGTTGTAGCCGGTCATTCTCTTGTAGCGCGCGATGATATCGATCCAGGTGTGGCTGAGAACGTGGCCGAGGTGGAGCGTTCCGCTCGTGAATGGGGGAGGTGTGTCTATCGCGTAGCTCGGCCTCTTCTCATCGAGCTCGTACTTGTAAATCTTCTCCTCCAGCCAGAACTTCTGCCACTTGGGCTCAATCTCGTTCGGGTCGTAGTTCTTGGGGAGCATAGACATCACCTTTCTGGATTTTTGAAGATGGGTTACCCTCAGAAGGGCGGCTTAAAAATCTTAGCAACGCCGGTGGTGCCGGAGTGAAGGCTAACCAAGAAGCGCGGAACGCATGGGATTCAAAGGTTGAAATCAGTCTTACGGTGGACGATAGGCACCACCGGGGTATAGAAATGAGCCCGAGGTTTAAAAAGTTTGGGGTTACTTCACCGCCACCAGCCAGTACCTCCTGTCGTTGGGCCTTAGCTCGCGGAGGTCTCCGTAGATTTTGACCTTCCTGAAGTGCCCCCCAGCCAAAAGCCTCAGCTCCCTCGGAGTGTAGATGTTCAGTTCATCGTCCACCATGAAGGCCCTAACGCTCCCGTCGGGCTTTATTATCTGCACGAGCCTCTTGAAGCGGAGCTTCTGGAAGGCTGGCTCGACCTCGCGCCAGTCGGTTATGATTAACCGCTCATCTCCCTTCCGCTCGTCCCACACTATCGGACCGTCCCTTCCGCCGTAGTACCAGCACGGGAAGTCGGCGATGAAAACGCCCCCAGGTTTCAGCGCCCGTCTTACAGAATTAAATAATTGTTGAATTGCAGAATCGTCGAAATACATAATGCTGGAGAAAAACATCGTCACGGCGTCGAACTCCTCCTCGAAGTCTATCTCAAGCGCGTTTCCCTGAATGAACTCGACGCTAAGCCCTTCCCGTTCGGCCTTTCTTCTCGCAACGGCAAGCATCTCCTCATGGAGGTCGAGGCCGACCACCTCGTAATCGCGCCTCGCCAGTTCGAGCGTTGGGATTCCGGTTCCGCAGGCAAGGTCGAGAACCCGCGTTACTTCTCGTTCGGCTTCGTTCCGGAAGAGCTCCTCCACGAAGTCAATCTCCTTCCCAACGCGCTCGGCCCTTCTCAGGTAGATCGCGTCGTAGTACTCGGCAAGGGCCGTGTAGAGCTCGTGCATGCCATCACCAAAAATGAATGTCCCTTCAGATTTAAAACTCTTCTCCCAGCTCCCTGAATGCCTCAATCAGCCTCCCGTTCTCCTCCGGCTTCCTAACCGAAAAGCGGACGTATTCCGGCAGACCGAAGCTCTCACAGCTCCTCACAAGGATTCCGTGCCTCTTGAGGGCCTCAACGAATTCCCTTGCATTTCCAACGCGCTTGATGAAGAAGTTAGCGTCACTTTTAACCCTGAGCTCCTTCTCCAGCCTCTCCTTTTCCCGCCAGATTAGGGGCATCGTCCTCCTTAAATGCTCGAAGCCGTCCTTGAGCAGGAACTCAAGGAAAGCAACTCCTGTTGAGCCTATGCTCCAGGGCATTCTGACGCTCCTAAATGCCTCGCTGAAGCCGAGAACGTAGCCAACCCTTATCCCGGGCAGGCCGTAGCTCTTGGTGAAGGTTCTGAGCTTTACAATGTTTTCCCCCTCCGGACTCTCCGGCCTCTCCACGAAGTCTATGAAGGCCTCGTCAAGGATTAGGAGGGCTTTTCTGTCCTCAACTGCATAGAAGAGGGGTCTCAGCTCTTTAACGCGGTAGAATCTCCCGTCCGGGTTGTTCGGGTTGCAGAAAAACACCACGGAGTTTCTCTCGACCAGCTCCGCAAGCTTATCCGGCTCGTTCGGACCCTTTACAACCTCAGCCCCAAAGATTCTGGCAACGCGCTCGTACTCGCCGTAGGTGTGGCGCGGGATCACCACCTTCCTCCCGCGGAGCGCGAGCGTTCCGAGGAGGTAGAGTGCTTCGGTAATCCCAGCCGTTACCGTCAGGGGCTCCCCGAGGAGCTCTCCCAATTCCTCCTCAAGCCTCTCGTAGTAGGAGTAGCGGGTGCTTATCTCCTTTGCCCTCTGGAACATCTCGTCGAGCCACTCGGGCAGATAAGGGTTCAGCGAGGCCGAGAAGTCGAGGTAGCCATCTTCCCTGCTCCCGCCGTGGTAAGTTGAGAACTTCACGGGCTCAAGCATGGGAACACCTCCGTTGCAAGGAATAGAGCGACGATAATCACCCATTCGGCAACAACCAGCCAGTAAACCCTCAGGGCGCGCCTTATGTCCTCGTCCCTCGGCCCCCTTCCGGGAAAGCGGTAGAAGCCGGGCTTTTCGAGCATGACCCCAAGAACCGCTGACATGGCCGCAATCGGCTTGTCAGAGTTGAGCTTGAAGCGAGCGAGGCGGTAATACTTCAAAACCCTCCGTCCGCCGAGCGGGAGGTAGAGGAGAACGGTTAAGCGGGCCGGGACGAAGTTGAGGAGGTCGTCGAGCCTCGCCGGGAACTTGCCGAAGAACTCGTAGCGCTCGTTTCTGTAACCCAGCATCGCGTCGAGAGTATTAGCGGCGCGGTAAACCAGCGCCCCTGGAAGGCCGAAGAGGAGGAAGTAGAAGAGGGGAGCTATAACTGAGTCGTTAAAGTTCTCGGCGAGGCTCTCTATCGCTGCCGAGTTGAGATGCGCCTCGTCGAGGGTCTCAGTGTTCCTGCTGACTATCATCGAGACGGCTTTCCTCTTTTCCTTGATGTCATCGGTTACCGCCCTCGAAACGTGCTCGTGGAGGCTCCTTATCGCGAAGGAGCTCTTGAGGAGGTAAACGGCCAAAGCATAGTTGAGAGGGAAGGGAAGGTAGAACGGTAGGAGTGAGAGGGCAATGGCAAAGAGAAGAACGACCAGAGCTGTCAGCGTTCCGGCTAAGAAGTCAGGAAGAGGACCTTTTCGCCCCCAGCGTTCGTCAAAAAACTCCGCCAGCTTACCGAACCACACAACCGGGTGGACCAACGCCGGCGGCTCTCCAATGAGCAGGTCCCAGAGGAGGGCGAGTAGAAAAACCGTCAGAACCTCCATTCCCCGAAGGCCTCCTTTATCACTGAGTACTCCTCCAGCATCTCCTCCCCCGGTTCCCTCACGCCCCTGCGCACGTACCAGGCGGGGTGCCGGAGGTAGATGGCCTCATAGCCGAGCCTTTTCAGGGCCTTCTCCGCCGTTCTGCCGATGGCAAAGATGGCCTCTGGCTTCAGGATCTCAAGCTCCCGCTGGAGAAGACCAAGTTCACCCTCACCGAAGCCCCTCAACCTGTTCTCCGGCGGGTTGCACTTGAGGACGTTGGTGATGTAGACGAAGTCAGGGTTGACGCCGAGCTGGAAGAGCGTCTTCCTGAGCAACATTCCGGAGGCGTCGCGGTAGAAGCATATCCCCGTCTTTCCGCAGCCTTTCCTTCCCGGCGCCTCCCCCACGAGCACCACTCCCGAGCCGGGCCAGCCGTTGGCGAATGGCAGGCCATCAAACTCGCCCACCTCAAGCTGGTAGCGGTAGTACTCCTCGCGGCAGAACCGCAGGGGCCGACGGAGAAGCTCCCGGTAAAGGGCCTCAAGCTCCCCCGCGAGCTTTTCATCTTTTCTGTCCACAGCGAGAAAGCGCTCTCCGGGGTTGTAAATCGTCCGGGCGTAGGGGCCGTAAGTCCCCTCATCGAGGCCCAGAAGGTCCCTCCAGTCCCGGATAAAGAGGGGTTCAACCCTGAAGTTCCGGGGGTTTATGTAAACGTCGCCGACTTTTCTTAGCTCTTCAAACCTCAGCAGCATAATGGATAAAAAGTCCAGGGAGTTTATAGGTTTGGTGGTTACCATGGTCGAGACAAGGAAATGCCCCCTGTGCGGGGGAACGATGATAAAGGCCAAGGGAGAGACCCTGAAGAGCTCGGTGGTGCCCCCGTGGAAGAGCGGGCTCCAGAGCTGGAAATCGCCCGGGATCGATGCAGGTGTGTGGATATGCCTAGACTGTGGCGTTGTCCTCCACTACATAAAGAAGGAGGACGCACAAATCCTGAAGGAAGAGTTTGAAAAGATGACGGGCAACGCCGGGCCGGGAGAAGGTTGAAGATGGAAGGGACCGGGCTTATCCGGAGGCTGAACGAGCGGGGTATAACCCTCAACGCCATGCTGGAAACTGCCATGGAACTCTACATCGGTGAGGAGAGGGAGAAAGTCCGCGAGGAACTCAAAGAGCTCATGCTGAGATACCTCGACGACATCAACGTCCAGGCTCTGCTCACGGCCGCGCTCCTCCTTGAGGAGAACTTCGAGGTTGATGGCGATCCGGTGAACTTAGTTGCCGACGAGCTGATAGGGATAAGCATTGCCGAGCTGATAGGCGGCAAGATGGCGCTCTTCAACTTCTTCTACTACGATACGCGGAAACCGGGGATTTTGGCGGAGCTCCCACCGTTCCTCGACGACGCGGTTGGCGGCTTCATAGCTGGCTGTATGACGAGGCTTTTCGAGAGGGAGCGACAATGAGAAACCTCCTGCCCTTCTTCACCCGACTGCCCGTTAGGGGGGACTTCGAGAAGGTTCGGAAAGAGCTGTGGGCACTTCCCCTTATTGCCCCCATTACTTCAGCCCTCCCGACGGCTGTTCTTTACCTCGGACTCCCCCTCGCCAACGTTCTTGCACTCCTAACTCTATACTTAACAATCGGCCTCCTGCACCTTGACGGCCTCGCCGACTGGGCCGATGGGATAATGGTGAAGGGCGATCGCGAGAAGAAAATAAAGGCAATGAAGGACCTAAACACAGGCATAGCGGGCCTCTTCGCGGTGGTCATAGTTCTGCTCCTTCAGGTTTACTCGCTCCCGCTCGTTCCCTTCTACGCGCTCTTTCTGGCCGAACTCAACTCCAAGTTCGCCATGCTCCTCGCACTGGCAACGAGAAAACCCCTCGGCTCCGGTTTGGGGGCATACTTCATGGAGGGTGTGAACCTAAAACAGATGGCCATCGGAACGGCCCTCTACCTCCTCCTGCTGGTTCCCTTTGTCCTGATCGAACCCTTCGCGCTTGCATCTCTCCTCGGTCTTCTGGCGGGGTTTTATGTCGTCCACGTTTCCCTGGAGAACTTCGGCGGCCTTAACGGAGACTGCATAGGGGCAGTGGCGGAGATAACGAGGACCGGGACGCTTTTGGTTATGGCATTCCTGTGGGCTTACCTCGGCGGCTGAACCCCTGGAATCACATTAAGCTCGTCCAGCTCCCTGTCTTCGAGTGCCGCGTAGGGTACGTATCCCCTCTCCCTGGCCTTTTCAATGAAGTCAAGGATTCTCGCGAGGTCTTCCCCGCTCCTTGTCCCATCATCTACGTAGTCCACGACCAGAACAACCTTTCCCGCCTTAACAACCCTGTCCAGGAGGGGAACCTTCTCGTCCGTCCAAGGGCTCGGTTTGAGGCCGTCGTAGAAGACATCTTCACTCGCCCAGCCGGAGACGGCCTTCACAAGGCTCCCGTTGTCGTAGTTGAGGAGCCACTCCCCGTTCTGAGGGATTACAATGAAATCCTCACCCGCCTTAGAGCGGGCATAGTTGGCTATCTGGAGTATGAACTCGATCATCTGCCCCACAGTCCAGTTCTCGTCGTAGCCGTTCTCAGCCCAGAACCAGTACTCGTCAACCTTGTCGAGATAAACCCCCCTAAAGCCCTGAGCGATGATTCTGTCGAGGTACTCAAGGACTATCCTCTTCCAGCCGTCATTCCAGTACTTAACGGCGTAATCCCCGGGCCACTCTGGATTTTCGGGGCCGAGCCAATCCGGTGGCTCCGTCTTCCAGCTTTCGTTCCAGTAGAAGCGGTAGTCCTCAGCTTCGCCGATGCTGATGTAGGCTATGGGAATTACCCCGGCCCTCTTAATCTCGGCTATTTCCTCCCGCGTGTAGGCTGTCTCATCGTCCCCGTCCCTTGAGTAGTCCATGACGATTAAGTCGAAGCCGCTCTTCGCTATAACCTCCGGGCTGGCGTTCTGCAGCCAGTAGGCCCAGCTCCTCACCGAGGAGAGGTTCAGTGTTCTCTTATGTTGGATTTGGCTTGAGTTTTCACGTTTTGGAGTGGTCTGGGTCGTTGATGTTACGTTTTGCTGAGCTATTTTGGGAGAGGTTGCGTTCGATAGAGCTGGAGGGGAAGAAGGTGTCGTCTCAGGTGTATGGGGGGAAGGGACCGAAGTCGTCCCGGTTTTCTCCCCGGCTGGAGCGTTTGAGAGACAGGCAGATGCCAAAACTATGAGGAGCGAGAGGAACATCACGCCGACAGACCGCATAGGTATTAACCGGACGGAAGGCCTTTTAACCGTTGCCCACTATTCCCTTCCATGATAATCATCATGGCCGGCGGGCGGTCGAGCAGAATGGGCCGGGAGAAGCCCGTCCTGAAGGTCGGGGGCAGGCCGATGCTCCTGCGCGTTTACGGGGAGGCGGAAAAAGTCGGGGAAGTGCTCGTTGCCGTCTCCAGAAACGCGCCGAAGACGAGGGAGCTCTGCCTCCGCGAGGGGATTCCCATCGTTGAAACGCCAGGCAGGGGCTACGTGGAGGACACCCTTTTCCTCCTCCGCGAGTTCGGGCCCTTCCTAAGCGTCTCCGCTGATTTGCCCTTCCTGAAGGCGAGCGATGTGATGGCCATAGGGGAGGCCTTCGACGGGAGGACGAGTTTAACGGGCGTTCTCCCACTTGATAGGGTGCCAAAGGATCTGCACCCCCTCACCTACAGGGGCTACGCAGTAATCGGCCTCAACGCCGTTGGAACCGAGGGAGAAAAGTTCTTCGAGCTGAGCAACCCGCTATTGGCTCTCAACGTGAACACTCCAGGGGAGTTAAAGCTCGCCGGGAGGATAGCGAGGCTGGTGGAAAAACCATTTAAGGCCTTCCGCGAACTTCATGGAGGTGGTTGAATGGAAGGCTCAGGGTCGTCCATCGGCGGTTTCTTGATGTTCATTGCCCTTGCAATAATCGGCGTGATAATCATACTGGGCCTTCTCCTCTTCGCGGCCGCGTTCCTGGTGGTCCTGGTCCCGCTGATAGTAATCCTGCTCGTTGTCGGAGCGGTTAAGGGGTGGTGGAAGAAGAGACACCCTCCCAAGGAGCTTGAGGGCCCCGAGGATTATTTCTAAACCCCCAGCTCCCTTAAAATCCTCTCCACGTCGAGGTGTCTCTCAACGACCCTTGCGAACCTCTCTATCTCCTCTTCTATGCTCCAGCCTTCGATGGAAACCGGTTCGAGACCCCTCTCCGCCCGGAGGGAGTTGAGGAACCGCTCGGTGAAGGCGAAGTTGTGGAAGATGCCGTGCAGGTAGGTGCCGAAGGCCCTATTACCTACGGCTCCCTCAGGCTCAAAGGTTTTCACCCCGTTTACTGCCGTTATCACCGAGAAGGGCCTCGCAGAGGTGCTCCTGCCGAAGCGTATCTCGTAGCCCTCAACCGCCAGTCCCTTGGCCGGCCCCCATAGAACTTCTGCCCTCAGGTGGTTCGTCCTCTTGACCTTCTCGAAGACTGTCTTGGCCGGTAGAAGGCCGATGCCCCTGACCGTTCCGCGCTTCGACTCGACGGTGTCTGCTATCTTCTCGCCCAGCATCTGGAAGCCGCCGCAGATTCCGACGACGAAAGAGCCTTCGCGGTGAGCCTCCAGTATAGCATCTTCAAAGCCGTTTTCACGGAGCCAGAGCAAATCCTCGACAGTGTTCTTGCTCCCGGGGATTATGATAACGTCGCCCTTGATTTTTTCTGCTTTGGTGACGTAATCAACGCCGTTGGCCCAGTGGAGGGGTTCAAAGTCCGTGAAGTTGCTTATGTGGGGGAGCTTGATTATCTGAATGTGAAGCTCGCCCTTCACCTTCGGGAACTCCGCCAGGGAGTCCTCTTCCGGTAGGCGATGCTCGACGTAGGGGATAACGCCGAGGGTAGGCTTCCCATAGCGCCTCTCCAGGTACTCAAAGCCAGGCCGGAGGAGGGAAGCGTCCCCGCGGAACTTGTTGAAGACGAAGCCGATTATCGCTTCCCTTTCGCGTTCATTCAAAAGCTCCATCGTGCCCACTATGCTCGCGAAGCTCCCGCCCCTGTCTATATCCGTAACGAGGATCCCTTTGGCCCTTGCGTGGAGCATGACGCGGGTGTTGGCTATGTCGTAGTCCCTCAGGTTTATCTCGACCGGACTGCCTGCGCCCTCGATTATCACCAGGTCGTGCTCCTCCTTGAGCCCGTCTAGAACTTCCATCGCCTTCCTGAAGAGTTCCTCCTTCCGGGAGAGCATGTAATCTCTGGCCGAAACGCTACCTATTGGCTTCCCCATGAAGACGACCTGGCTCCTCATGTTGCCCTCGGGCTTGAGGAGGATAGGATTGAACTTTACCAACGGCCTCTTCCGGCAGGCTATCGCCTGTAGGTACTGCGCCCTGCTTATCTCGCCGCCCTCTATGCTCGGTGCGGAGTTCAGGCTCATGTTCTGGCTCTTGAAGGGAACGACGTCGTAGCCGAGGTTCGAAAAAATCCTGCAAAGGGCCGTGACGAGGAGCGACTTGCCAGCTCCAGACGAGGTTCCGAGCACCATCAGGGCCCTTCCCATTCTCCCACCGTTTCCGGTTGGCCGAAGGGCATATAAACCCTTGGATAAAAACTCCAGCGGTGGTTGGAATGGAGAGCCTCTTCCTTCTCGTTTTGGGGAACACAGAGATAAGCACCGTGCCCGGAATAAGCGTCGCCGGGGCAACCCCTGAGCTGACGAAGCTCACCCCAGTGGCCGATGCGGAATACCTGTTCCACGAGAAGCCCCTGACGATTGACGTAATCCCCGTAACGCCCGAAGGTCACCCGACGCCCGCGATAATAACCAAGGCCGCGAGGGAGCTCGCGAACTTCCCTGTTATGGTCGTGAGGGGCGGAACTTATCTCGCCCCCCTCATCCCGCACGTGCACGTCAGCGACGCCGTTGGGAGAGACTTCAGAAAGGGGCCGGCTTTACCCGAGTTCGGCGAGATAATAAAGCGCGCCAAGCTGTTCAGCGAGGAGCTCAACAAACTACCGATCAAAGAGCTTGTAATTGGCGAGTCTACTCCCGGAGGAACGACAACGGCCCAGGCTGTTCTGTGGGCACTCGGCTACGACGCGAGGACGAGTTCGGCATCGACCAACAACCCGCAGGGCCTCAAGGAGAGGGTAATCGGCGAGGCCTTTGAGAGGGCCGGAATCGAGAAAGGTCAACTGAAGGACAACCCTCTTGAGGCCCTGAGGCAGTTCGGTGACCCCATGATGGCAACGGTGGTGGGTATTTCCCTCGGCTTCAGGAAGAGCGTCGTCTTAGCTGGAGGAACGCAGATGTTGGCTGTTTCAGCCCTGTTGAAGGCCCTCGGCGAGGATTTAAACAGGTTCATGATAGCGACCACCAAGTGGGTGGTCAACGACAGAAGCGCCACATTCCTCGAAACGGCGAAGGAAATCGGGATAATAACTTATTCGGCTGACCTCGATTTCTCCAAGAGCGAGTTCAAGGGCCTCAGGGACTACGAGAACGGCTACGTCAAGGAAGGCGTCGGCGCGGGGGGAGCGACGTGGCTTGCCGTTAAGGCCGGTTTCTCGCCGGAAGAGGTGAGCGGAAAGGTCGAGGAGCTTTACAGGAGGCTCATGGAGATGAAGGCATCTCCCTGATTATTTTTCCCTCGTCCCCTCCCACTTTCTCAGGCTCTCTTTAAGCGCCTTTCTTACCGCCCTTCCGATGCTTATCCCGAGCTCCGTCGCGGTTCCTGCCCACTCCTTTTCCCCTTCGAAAGCGAAGATGCCGATTCCATCGCTCGTCGTCCCCGTCGCGTTGTAGCCAAGGCTGAGGAGAGTGTAGGTTTTCGCCTCGGTTGCCGTCATTATCGCGTTGGCCATAGCCCCAACGGTTAGTCCCTCGTTTATCACGAGCGCAATGTTTATCGTCCCCGGCTCCCAGGGAGGCGGCACATCGCCTGCTATCGCCGGGTTGGTGATTCCAGCGGTGATGTAGGCCGTAACGCTCCCGCTCTTCACCACCGATAAAACCTTCGCTACGTCAGCGGCCGTCATGAAGCCAACGAAGTTCTCAAGGCCGTTCTCCCGCTCGAAGGCGAGGCAATCAGCCCTGTAGTCGCCGGAGTAGTTCTTGTGAACCATCATGAAGAAGAAGCCGTTGGCCCTCGTAAGGCCTCCCCTGTGGGGCGCGTTGCTGAGGGCGAGCATCGGCTCATCGAACGGAAGGATGAAGTGTTTGAACCCCATGACTTTCTCCCCGGCGCCTCGAAATATAACCCTTCCCGTTAAACGCTTCCGTTTGCTGAAAGGTTATTAAGTTCCGGGACGAGCTTACTCCGGTGGTAGCATGGGAACGGAGGAGCACAAGAGGAAGGCCCCAAAAAAGTTCCGCTTCGCGGTCATAACTGTTAGCGACACCGCGAGCAGAGGGGAGAAGGAGGACAAAAGCGGGAAGTTCCTCGTGGAGGAGCTTGAAAAGGCGGGGCACGAGAGGGTTCTCTACAGAATCGTGCCCGACGAGAAGATGGCGATAATCGGCGCGGTGGTTGAGGCCTTCGAGAAAGGGGCGGAGGTTGTCGTTACCTCGGGCGGAACTGGAATCGCGAGCAGGGACGTGACGATAGAGAGCCTAAGGCCCCTCTTCGACAAAGAGCTTACCGGCTTCGGTGAAGTATTCAGGCTCCTCAGCTACGAGGAGATAGGAACGGCCGCGGTCATGACGAGGGCGACAGCTGGAATAATCCGTAGCTCGGGGAGGGCAATGGCGGTCTTCTGCCTGCCGGGAAGCCTCGGAGCGGCTAAGACCGGAATAAAGATCATCCTCAACGAGGCCGGCCACGTGCTGAAGCACGGGAGGGAGTGAGATGAGGGAATTCAAGCGCCTCACCCCCTACCGCGAGGCCCTGAGGCTCCTTCTCGACGACCTGAGCGAGATTCCGGAAGTGGTGGAGGTTCCGCTCGACGAGGCGCTCGGCAGGGTTCTGGCCGGGGACGTTGTTTCACCGATAGACAGCCCCCCCTTCGACCGCTCCGCCGTGGACGGCTATGCCCTCCGGGCGGAGGACACCTTCCAGGCGAGGGAGTACAGCCCCGTCGAGCTTAAAGTCATCGATGAGATAGTCGCCGGGGAGGAGAGCGGAGCGAGGGTTGAGCCCGGCACGGCGGTGAAGCTAATGACGGGCTCGAAGATGCCGGAAGGGGCCAACGCGGTTCTCATGCAGGAGATGGCCGAGCGCGAGGGAGAGGTCATAAGGGTTCTCCGCCCTGTTGCGCCGGGCCAGAACGTGGCCTTTGCCGGCGAGGACGTGAAGAAGGGTGAGGTGATCCTGCGGAAGGGGCAGGTTCTAAGACCACAGGATCTGGCCCTCCTCAAGAGCGTAGGGTTCAAAACGGTCAAGGTCAAGAGAAAGCCCCGCGTCGGGATAGTGGTTACGGGCGACGAGCTGATCGAGGATTTCGACGAGGAAGCATTGAAGGCCGGGAAAATCCTCGAGAGCAACTCGGTGATGCTGAAGGGTCTAGTCAGGCAGTACTTCGGCGAGCCGGTCTTCTACGGCGTTGTTCCTGACGACGAGGAAGCTATAAGGGAGGTAATAGAGAGAGCCAAGAAAGAGAACGACCTCGTTCTCGTCACCGGCGGTTCCGCCTTCGGCGATAAGGACTTCGCACACCGCTTCGTTAAGCTCCTCTTCCACGGGACGACGATAAAGCCCGGCCGGCCAATAGGTTACGGCGAGAGGGTCTTCATAATGAGCGGTTATCCGGTGGCTGTCTTCGCTCAATTCCACCTCTACGTCAAGCACGCCCTGGCAAAGCTCGTCGGTGCTAAAAACTACGAGGTTCGTGTCAGGGCGACGCTCACCGAGCGCGTTCCCAGCCAGCTCGGAAGGCACGAGTTCGTCAAGGTCTGGTACGAGGACGGCAAGGCGAGACCGATTAAGAAGAAGGGAAGCGGGATAATAAGCTCGCTCGTGGAAAGCAACGGTTACATTGAGATACCAGAGGACAGTGAAGGTTACCTAGAGGGCGATGTCGTCATCGTCGTCCTCTATTAGCTCCTCCTTTTTCGGCTTCTTCACGAGGGGTTTGACGTCGTCGGGGAGCGAATCCGGGTCCACGAGGCTCTCGATTATCTCTATCGCCTCGCTCTTCTCCCTCTTTTTCTCCTCTATCGCCTGGAGCAGAAAGTCAGAACTGCCCCACGGAAGGACTTCTTTAATCTTCTTTTCCCCGTCGTCCCCGTACCGCTCATTATCTGGAACCACCTGCAACCAACCTCCAGTAACACTGGTACTGGTTCCTAATAAACCTTACTTCCCTTATCGAACCTTTTTGGTCGGGGAAAGCTGGTGCTATGGCCCGCCCGTAACTCCCGTCCTCATCGATGCCTGACGGCGCGCTTGGACGGGCTAACCCAGGCGGGCCGTCTGTGCCCGGCCTGGGTTTCCCGCGGTCATCGCGCTCCGGGACGCGGAAGGCCCTCCCGCGGGGACCTCGCTGAGGCCGGGCTGTGGCCCCCGCATCGCACTCTGGTTCATCCGTCCCCAGAGTCCTCGCGCGGGGGCATTCTAAGGTTGAGGACGGGGGTATATAAAGGTGCCTCACTCGAGTAGCTTCCTGAGCTGCGAGTACAGCCTTGGCTCGAGGCTCTCCTTCTCAACGACGACCACAAGGGTTCCTTTGTTCACTATGGCAAAGTCCCTCAGCTTGGAAAGGAACTTCATGAGGCTCTCCCAGGGGTTGTAAACCGTCAGGTACTCCAGGCAGTCTATGACTATGATTCCATGCTTTCCAGACTTGGAAAAGCTTTCCAGGTATTGGTACGAGAGCTCCGTTATCCTGGCCAGGTTCGTCGGGTTTATCGTGTTCTTGAACTTGCCCTGGAAGGGAATAGTGGTTACGAAGTAGTACTCCCACTCATCAGGAACGTCGGAAACGTCCCGAAGGAAAGCTAGAACCCTTGTTCCCCGGAGCTTCTCCTTGAGCTTCTTGTACTCCCCGATGTCGATGAGCAGGACTCCCGGCTTTAGATCTGGCTGGTTGTGAGTATTGTTCGTTGGAGGGCGGAACGTCTTGGAGGAGGTGAGCTTCACCATCGCCCCCACCATGAAAATAACGAGTAGGGACGACGCGGTGAATCCTATAACGCGGTACCATTCGTACTTGCCGAACAGGGCTGCTGGGACCAGGTGAACCCCGAAGAGGATTATGCTGACGTAGAGGTAGCGGATAGCACTCCTGTATATGCCCTCAACTTCCATCAGAAGCAGTCCACCGGTGGTGACGAATACCCCGCTTATGCCCAAGGCCGCCGCGCTGGTGGCCGTCCAGAATGGGTCGCCTGTGTAAAAGTACACCCCCAACATATACCCTATAAACATGACTGGCATTATCGAGAAAATGGCCAGAGTTCTGTGCCTGACGGCTATTGACTCCTCCTCTAGGAACTTTACTGAGCCGTAGAATATGAAGCCGGAAAAAGCGGGAAGGCATAGGAGACCGATGATCTGGGCCAGGGGGTTTTGGATTGACGTGAGGAAAATTGCAAGAAAATCAAATATCCATGCTATCGAGAAAGCTAGGGCGGACTTTCTACCGTTGCTCAGGTATATACGGAATATCCAGGCCGCGGCGCCCAAATCGACTCCCATCACAATCAGAGCTTCGGCCAGCAGTAGCGTGTTGATTTCCGCCAAATCCCTCACCCCAAGTTTCTGGTGGGATCGCCGAATCCGTCCCACCTAAACGGTCCCTCCGGTGGAACGCGAAGGGCCGTCTCGTCCTCGAATTTTACGACCAGCACTTCGGGGCGGGCGATTATGACTCCAACCCTCCCCCTCTCGCCGCGCTTCACCACGCGGTACTCACCGTCCACCTGCTTCAGGGGAAAGATTATAGTGGTGGGGTAGTTTGGATAGTACCAGAACTGCCCGTGACGGTGAATCCCAACCAAGTCCCCAAAGAGATAGTAACCGTAGAGCGGGATTAGCAAGGTTCCCTCAAACGTGTTGGATAGATACTTGAAGAACTCCCTGTTTACGCCCACACCGCTTACAATGGCGGTCTCAATCGATTCGCTATAGGGTTCAAAGAGCGACATCAGCGGGGGAGCAGTGCGGACGGTGTTTATCCTGTCGGTTTCCATCACGCGCTTCGTGTACCTCACGAGAGGGTCCAAGATCTTCAAAACGGCCTCCAGCCCCTGTTCTCGAAGAACACGCTTGAGACCGTCTGTTTCCATGCCAATGAAGTACAGAACGCCGCCATAGCTCCAGATGAGCTGGCTTACCTCATCTTGATACCAGCCGTATGGGCCGTGGGCAATAACGCGCATCTGATGGCCGTTCCCATAGATTCCATCGAGGCCGTAGACACTGTCCAGTGCGGCGCGGAGGTAGAGGTGAAGCACCTCAACGTAGCGGGCGTCCCAATGGCCAATCGCCCTTTCGCGGGTGGTTCCAGAGGATTGGTAGAACCGGATCTTGCCGTCATAAGAGACGGGAACGAAGTCCAACCAGTGACTGCGGAGGTAGTCCTCCTCCACCGTGAGGCCGAGGTTGAAGAGACCTTCAAAAACCTCCACCAGGCTTCCCTGAAAGAGCTCATCGAGATCCGGGTTCAGCAACTCGGCGATCCTTTTCCAGTACGGCGTTCTCTTGAAGTGGAACTCAAAAATCCTCTTTAAGTATTCCCGGGTCCAATATTCACTAATACCCAGGGAATGCTCATGTAGATTGTCCAAGAGATCTCCATACTCCATGTAGAATGTTTTAACCAAACAATATAAAAGCTTTTTTAAATTCGACAATTGTCCAAAGCCGTTAGATAAACACCATGATAAACACCAAACGTTAAATAGTAGAAACGCGGATAAGTAGTTTGGGTGGGTATTCGTGAGCATTATAGTGGGAAGGGCCGATAAAAACGGGGTGGAGGACCTCAGATACACCCTGAGAAAGGCCCTAGAAACAACGGAGTTCTGGAGGAAGCAGTTCTCAGGAGTAGATACCGCGGAGATAACCCCCAACGATCTTGCAAGACTAACTGGGAGGGTCAAGATAGCGCCCCACGACCTCTACCGTACAGGGGAGATATGGCCCAGCTACATAAGGAAGCCCGGGCTATTCTACACTGTTATGAGAACCAGCGGAACCACCGGCCGGCCAAAGAGGATCCCCTTTACACGGGACGACCGCGTGAGGATTGGACGCCAACTTGAACCATGGGTTATGGAGTACATGGACAGGGGAGACCGGATTGCGTCTTTCTTCCCACCATTGCCCTCGTCCTCGGGAATGTTCGCTTTCGGAGGATTCGAGGCTATCAACGCCAGAACCGCATATTACCAGATTCCCATACGGTATCTCCTGGACAGGGAGACTCTCCTTAGAGAGTTCCAGGACATCAAGCCGACCGCGCTGTTCTGCCTGACCGCTACCGCTTACAACCTCGGTCTAACCCTACCCGAGTCCATAAAGGGGGACATTCAGACCATCGTGGTCGGCGGCGAGACGCTGACGCCGGAGCTGGCAAAGGCGATACTCGAGCTCTTTGAAAACGCGGTGATAATCGACAACTTCGGCTCCACGGAGGACGGGGTTACGGGGTACAGAGTCATCACGCGGAGGAAGCAGGGAGATTTCAACTTCACCGAGTCCATAATCGTCCTCAAGGACGAGGGCGACGGCTACGACAGCTACAAGAGGATCTACATAACGAAGGTCATGAGGGAGGGTGAGCTTACGGGCCTGCCCCTCTTCAACTACGACATAGGTGACCTCGCCAGGGTGGAAGGAGGAAAGGTAAGGAACATAATCCGCGTTAAGGACGTTGTGAGCCTCGCGGGGGCGAAGCTCCACATAGACCAGGTGATGGAGATAGTCTACAACCACCCCGATCTCGTGGACTTCGTGATAATCTACCACCCGCTCTCTCCCGAGAACCCCAGGCCAAAGGCCACAATACGGGTGGCCTATGCAGATGTAAAGCCCGAGGGGATCGAGGACGAGGTCAAGGATCTCATCTACGAGGCCAACAACCCCGTCCGATACGAGGTGGAGGAATCCAAGCAGGCCGAACTCGAAGTCGTCGCGGTTCCACTCGAAAAGCTTAGGGAAGGCCTTCCGAGGAGCCTTGGCAAGACCAAGAGGATCTACATCGCCGGAAAGGACTTTTAACGTTTCTGTTACTTTCCACTATTTCCCACATTCATTGTCACAATGCCGAAAACTTATTTAAGACAGTTCTCAAATCTCCAGCGGTGGTCGAGATGAGTGGGAAGATCATTCACGACGGCATACATGGCAGCATGAAGCTCACCGGACTCGTGCTGGAGCTCGTGAAAACGCCGGAGTTTCAGAGGCTCAGGAACATAAGGCAGCTCGGCCTTGCTTACCTCGTTTATCCAGGGGCGAACCACAGCCGCTTTGAGCACTCCCTCGGAGCGTGGAACATAGCGAGAAGACTCGCCCAGGAGGTCGGTCTGAGCGAGGACGAGGGCATGCTCCTCCAGGTCGGGGCTCTCCTCCACGACATCGGCCACGGACCCTTCAGCCACACCTTCGAGAGCATCTACAAGCACTACGTTAAGGAGCGCGACCATATGCGCCTTGGCCAGGATATAGTCCTCGGTAAGATTAACATCACAGAGAGCGATAACGGGGGCAGGATTCCCGAGATAATTGAAAGCTACGGCTATGACTTCACGCCGAAGGACGTCGCGGACCTGATACTCGGAAAGGCGAAGAAGCGCTACCTCGGCCAGATGCTCCACGGCGATGTCGATGTGGACCAGCTTGACTACCTCATTCGTGATGCCCACTACACGGGAGTCGCCCACGGCATCATAGACCTCGAGAGACTGCTTAAGGTCCTTAGGATACATGAGGAAGAGCTGGTGGTGGACGAGAAGGGCGTCGAGGCTGTCGAGGGAATGATGGTGGCCCGCTCGCTGATGTACTCCAGGGTTTACTTCCACCACACGGTCAAGATCGCCGAGGGCATGCTGACCAGGGCTCTGGAATCCGCCCTGGAGGAAGGACACCTCTGGGACTTCTGGAAGATGATCGACTGCAGGGTTCTGGTTGAGCTGGAGGACCTTGAAGGCTTCCCTGCGGAGATGGTAAGGCGCGTCAAGTACCGCGAGCTTTACAAGGCGGCCGTGTTGGCAAGCGCGGACGAGCTGACGGGAGAGGAGAAAAGAGAGCTCCTGAGCGCATACAGGAATGTGAAGAGAAGGCAGGAGATTGAAAGGGCTTTGGCAGATGCAGTCGGTGCGAGGGAAGGGGAGGTTATCCTCGAGTTCAGCATAGCGGATCTTATGCTCAGCGAGCCAAGGCTCAAGGCCACGGAGATAAACGTCCTCCTTGGGAACGGCGAGCTCCAGCCCCTGACGAGGGTGACGCCCCTCGCGAACGCGCTTAAGAGGAGACAGACCCCTCGGTGGGCGGTGTTGATAGCCTCCCCCGCGGAGTATGTAGCCAAGCTCAGGGAGGTCTGGAAGAGGGTAATATTTAGCTGAAGAGCTTCGCCCTTATCTCCTTTTTCAGCTCTTCAATCAGGTCTATCAGCTCGTCGGCGTCCCTAACTTCATCGAGACTTTCTTTGGGGATTAGGGGAACTTCCCCAACCACTTCAGTCCGGGTCTCTTCAAGGATAAAAACACCATCACTGTTGATTATTTTGCTCACCTCCGCCACCATCTCGGCCCTCCTGACGGTGGAGCGGGTCTTCCGCTCGTCTATGCCCGTGAGGATTCTAAAATCTTCCTCCCTGGATACCGCGTTGAAGGGGGCCTTTTTCACCTTGACGACGCCGAGACCGAGGCTCTTCAGCCTGTCAAATATTTCCTTTTCCAGCGGTGTCTCCGGCGTGACGTCGAGATTGGCCTCAACCCTCGAATGAAGCACATCTATCGGCTCCGCCAGAGGCTCGTCAAACAGCTCCTCCAGTCTTATAGCCACTTCCAGCGAAACCGCCTGCTCGCCCCGCTCATAGTTTAGGAGGCTCTTTCTCGAAACGCCGATGAGCTGGGCCAGCTCGTTCACGGAGTAACCGTGCTTCTCGCGGAGCCTCCTCAAAAGCTGGCCGTTTATCCTCACGTAAAAACCGCCGCGTTCGGCAAATATCGCCGGCAACTCGTTCTCGACGAGGACGTCGTAGAGCGTCTCAGGCCTCAGGGCGTAGATGCCGAATCTCTCGTAAACGACACCCTCCTCAAGCTCGGCGTTCTTCGTCTTGAGCCCTACTATCAGCGGTGACGCCTTGAAGAACTTGGACAGGCGCTTAAGGTCCTCGGCCTGCTCCTCGGTAACGGTGTCTATGTTGGTGGCAACTTTAACGAAGAGCAACAGGAATAACCTGCTCGCCACTATGTCAAAGCACGAGCCCTTAAACTCAAGTCTGGCCGTTTTGTAGCCAGTACCCCTGAGTATCGCCTCTACGGTTCTTATGAGCCTCTCCCTGTCCATCATTTTTAAATACGCAGAAGGACTTAATAAAGTTAAGGGGTTCGCATGAGACCGATAATACTCCGAGGCAATCTTGTTTCCCTCAGCATGCTCCTCCGCGAGGATCTAAAACACGTGTGGCTATGGTACAACGACCGCGATGTGAGAAAATACCTCTCATTCCCGGAGGAGATATTCTTCTACGAGGACGAGCTGGAATGGTACGAGGCTCTCCGGAGAGAGAAGAAGCACGAGAAGGTCTTCGCAATCCTGGAAAATTCCTCGCGCTCCCTCGTCGGACTCGTTGGCCTTCACAGGATAGACTACCACAATGGCCGTGCCGAGCTGGGCTACTTTCTGGCCAAGGAGCACTGGGGGCACGGCTACGCGAGCGAGGCGGTAAAGCTCGCCCTGGAATACGCCTTTGAGTGGCTCAACCTGCGGAAGGTCTACGCCCACGTCTTCGAGACAAACATCGCATCGATAAGGGTTCTTGAGAAGAACGGCTTTCAGCTCGCCGGCCGCTGGAGAAAACACCAGTACGTGCCAGGGGAAGGCTTCGTTGATGTGCTATGCTACGAGAGGTTCAGGGAATGAACGTTGCCGTTTGCTTTTTAAACCCCCATCTCGTTTCTTCACCCATGCTCCTCCACATCGGAATCGACGATACCGACTCACCCAACGGTATGTGCACCACCTACCTCGGTGCCCTCCTCTACCGCGAGCTGTCCCGCTTAGCGGAGCCTATGGACCTGCCGAGGCTCATCAGGCTCAACCCGAACATACCCTACAAGACCCGCGGTAACGGGGCCGTTTCCATGACCTTCGAGGTCGAGGAGAGGCTGATTCCGGAGATCAAAAACACGGTCCTCTTCTACGTGAACCAGCTGGCTGACTTCACCCACGAGAACACCAATCCAGGGGTTGTTTTCCTGGAGGGGGCTATTCCGGAGGAACTCCGCGAGTTCTCGCTCAGGGCCCTGAGGGAGCACGTCACCATCGAGGAAGCCGAAAGGGTCGCAGGGGAAGTCGGGGCCGAGTACTTCAAGTTCAAGCTCGGAAGGGGCATAATCGGGGCGCTGGCTTCAATCGGCTATCCTCTCGAACGTTTCACCTACGAGCTGCTGGCTTACCGCGAAAGGGAGAACTGGGGAAGGCCGAGAAGAGTAGAGAGGGACAGCGTTTTCATGGCAGACCGCTGGAGCTACCCCTTCACCTACGACAACGTTGATCCATACAAAAAGACCGTTCTCATAACCCCGCACGGCAAGGATCCCGTCCTCGCTGGAATCCGCGGGATCGATGCGGGGAAGGTTCTCCAGACCTTCGAGATGGTTCGTTTTGAGGAGCCCGTCGCTTTCCACCAGCTCTACAAGACCAACCAGAACACCGACGACCACCTTGTACCGAAGAAGATCGGCGAGCTGAAGCTCTACGACAGCGCGGTCGTTAGGGGCAGAGTGGCCAAACCCTACTGGGAGCGCGGGAGGCACGTTTTCTTTGAGCTGGAGGACGAGACGGGAAGGATCCGCGTTGCCGCCTTCGAACCGACCAAGAAGTTCCGCAACTGGGTCAGGAAGCTCCTCCCCGGAGACGAGATAATTGCCGCTGGAGGCGTTAAGGAGCACGAAGGGGTGCTGACGCTCAACCTCGAGAAGTTCTACCCGGTGAAGCTCGTCCCCAAAATCGAGTACCAAAAGCCGAGGTGTCCGCGCTGTGGGGGAACGATGAAGAGCAAGGGCGACTACCTCAAGTGCAAGCGCTGTGGCTATAGGATGCCGAAGAAGCTCATCCCCGTTGAGGTTCCGCGCGGGCTGGAGAGGAAGATCTACGAGGTTCCGCCCGATGCCAGGAAGCACCTGTCGAGGCCCCTCGTCCTGCCGGGCGGGGAGGATAGGATTCTTGAGCTTGTGTAGCCTGGAGGATCAGTACACCAGACCAAACAGGAATAGAGGAACCCTTCCTTTTCCGGTGATAAGGCCATCAACCGCTATATAGTCGGGCCTCTGATAACGGCCCTTGGATTCGCCGCCGACTTCTATGACCCATTCCCCAACCTTAAAATCTGCCGTTTTCTCGCCTCTCCTGCCCTTCAGGTAGCAGGGGCCGAAGTTTTTCAGGTGGTTTACAAAGAACTCCTCGCGCAGGGCACCCCTGTGGGTGTCAAAGCCTTTTCTGGCAAAGAACTCTCTCAGTGGAACGGTGAGGTATAGTTTAGGCTCCTTTCTCCCGCCCCTGCAGGGATGAAGGACAATCAAAAGCCCCGCCTTTGATAGGTCGCCCACGAGCCTTATTGCCATGTTCTTGGAAACTTCGAGGGCCCTGGCTATCCGCGAGTAATTGGCCTCGAATGGGGCGGATTTAGCGACGAGGTAGAGAAGCTTAAACGCATCGGTCTCATACTTAACGCTGACCTCCCTCAGTGCGGAGAGGTCTTCGAGGATCACCTTCCTGATAGAGTTGTCGAGGGCATCGTAGAAGCCACTTCTCGGATAGAGTACTCCCCCCTCGCGCATGTATTCCCTCCAGAGAGGGTGGAGTTCAGCGTACATATTTGTCAGGTCAAACGATCTGGAAAGGACTTCTTCCAGAGGGTATCTGGGAACGTTGAAATTCCTTCTTATGTTGAGCCACTCCCGAAAGGAAGCCGGGGGGAGTTCCTTGAGGACGACCCTTCTTGACAGGTCTGCCCCGGAATGAACCAGATCTATTGCTGATGAGCCCGAGAAGAACACCCTAACCTCGTGTTCATCGTAGAGCGTCTTTAAGTCCTCGGCCCACCCCGCTTTCCTGTGGATCTCATCGATGAAAATGTTTCTGTATCCCATCTCCGCGAGGGATTTAACAACCTCATACAGCGAGAAAGGCTTTATTGGAGTTGAGTCCGCGGAAAAATAGACACTGCTCTCGGTTTCGTTGGCGAGCTAAAGCAGAAGAACGGTCTTGCCCACGCCACGGATTCCTTTGATGCCAACGTAGTACTCCTCATCAATGGCCCTGAGCTCATCGAAGAGAAAGCGCTTTCTTGGGAACTTTCTCGCCCACGCCATTACCCGCCTGCTCGTGGCGATGAGGGGTGTGAGGATTCTATTGTCCATGTTTTAACGTGGGAAGTTTTACTTATAAACCTTGTCCTCGCACGAGGACGATATGCATGCATATCGTTTATGAAAAAGAACGAAATGTCAGCGCATCACCTTCCACACGAGCAACGGGAAGACGAGCGTGGCATCTGCCCAGATTTCGACGTAGTCAGCCTTAGCCCTTATCTTGCCCCAGCTGACCCCTTCGCTCGGAGGTGCGCCGCTAAGCGAGCCGTCCCATGGGATAGCGGTTGTGATGTAGATGGCGTAGTCCGTTCCTCCCCTGAAGAGGTTGGCGTTTATTATCGCGTGCTTCGGCAACGAGCCTCCGAGGATTATCGATGCCGTCTCATTGGCAGTAACGGCCAAATTGTTGAGCTTGACTATGTCGTTGGCTATGTCTATGATAAGCTCTCTATCGTTTCTCTCCTCCTTGAAGAAGTAGAGCATGTCCCCTATCGAGCCGTCGGTAATGGCCGGACAGAAAATCGGAACGTTTCTCTTGTAGGCCCAGTAGAGAACGCTTTTTTCCTTCTCCTTCCCCAGCTTCTCGTCCATGTAGCGGCCCATCTCGTGGATGAACTCGCTGGCCGTTAGAGGTTTGCCCCTCCCGCGCTCCATCTCAAGAACCCGCTCGAAGAAGGGAATCATGTACTTCTCGAATTCAATATACCTGTCGTTGGGCACGAAGATGTTGCCGATTCTGTTGATGCCCTTCTCGCGCATCAGGGCATCGTTCACCTGCCAGTCGCCGAGGACGAAGGGCTTGAGGGCCTTTATGAAGTCCTCCTCTATGCCACCTGCTGTGGTTACGATGACGTCCACCTTGCCTTCCTTGACGAGCCACGCGATCAGCTCCCTCAGCCCGGAGGAGATGATATTGGAGGTGTAGCCGAGGAAAACTCTGACCTCCTCACCTTTAGCGCGCTTCTCCTCGACCTTTTGCCATATCTCTATCGCCCTTCCGAGGTGCGTCGCCTGAAAGCCTATGCGCTCGTAATAATCAAGGACTTCCTCAAGGCTCGAAACCTCATCAAGCCAGGGCCCCTCGATTGGAAGGCCCTCGACCTCTTCGCTCTCCTTAAGCACTATGTCTTTCGGCTCGGTCATGGTTGGCACTTCGAGGGGGGACGTATAAAGTTTTGGGAAAGCGTTTTATCCTCCAGCCCCAACTCTCCCACATGCCGGTGAAGATAAATCTGGACGGCCTTGGGGTCATAGTTACGGCCTCATCGCGCGGCATCGGCTTCAACGTTGCCAGGGAGCTTTTGAAGAGGAACGCGCGCGTGGTAATAAGCTCCCAGAACGAGGAGAACCTGAAAAGGGCCCTGGAAACGCTCTCGGAATACGGTGAGGTCCACGCGGTCCGGGCGAACCTGTTCGACCAGCGCGATCTGGAGAAGCTCGTGAAAGAGGGCTGGGAGCTTTTAGGGAGCATTGACGCCCTCGTCTGGAACGCCCCAAACGTACGCTGTGAGCCGTGCCTCCTCCACGAGGCGACCTACATAGACTGGATTGAGGCTTCCGCACTTCACACGGTCGCCCCGGGCTATCTCACAACGCTTCTCGTCCAGGCGTGGCTTGAGAGGAAAAGGAAGGGCACGGTGATTTACCTCAACTCCGTCTCGATAAAGGAGCCGATGCCACCGCTGGTTCTGGCGGACGTTACGAGGGCGGGTCTGGTTCAGCTGGCGAAGAGCGTTTCGAGAACATACGGAAAGCACGGAATAAGGGCCTACAGCGTTCTTCTAGGCAGCTTCGATACACCCGGGGCGCGCGAAAATCTAAGGCGCGTCGCCGAGGCGAGGGGGGAACCCTTCGAGGAGACCTGGGAGCGGGAAGTGCTCGGCAGAACTCCGCTCCACAGAACCGGCAGGTGGGAGGAGCTCGGCTCGCTCGTGGCTTTCCTCCTGAGCGAGGAAGCTGAGTACATGCTCGGCTCGACCGCCATCATAGACGGCGCGATGACGAGGGGGATAGACATTTAAGCCCACCCTTCCTTCTCACGTCCATGAAGGAGGACTACTTCACCGGGGAATTCATAGCTGAGATGAGGGAGAGGTACTTCAGGCCGAGGAAGTGGGAGAAGGTCAAACCGTTCCGAAATGCAGCCGTTCTGGCGATAGACCTTCAGGCGTACTTCCTCAGGCCGGAGAGCAGGGCGTTCCTGCCTTCCGCGCCGCGCTTCGTTTCCGGGCTTGTGGAGTTTTACAGAGAGGCGGAGAGACTCGGCGTTCCGATAATTTTCACCCGCCATTTCCATCGGGACGACATAATGACCCGCTGGTGGGGCGGCAATATGCCAAGAGACGACCCGCTGAACGAACTTCTTGAAGAGTTCAGGCCCTTCGCCGGAACCGTCATTGAGAAGAGAACCTACGACGCCTTTCACGGCACTGACCTGGAGAGGAGGCTCAGAAAGCTCGGCATCGAGACAGTCATCGTAACCGGCATCATGACACACCTCTGTTGCGAGACCACCGCCAGAGAGGCCTTCGTGAGGGGCTTCAACGTGGTATTTCCGGTCGATGGGACGCTGACCCAGAACAGGTTTTTCCACGAGGCAACGCTCAGAAACCTCTCCCACGGCTTCGCGGTCACGCCCCTGCTAAAGGAGGTGCTGGAATGGCTCTCGTCGGGATAATCGGGGCCGGAATAGGGGGCATAGCGACGGCGGTGCAGCTGGCGCGCTACGGGATAGAGAGCGTGATTTTCGAGCGCGACCGAATAGGTGGGCTGATAAGGAACGCCTACTCCGTCGAGAACACGATGTTCTTCCCGGACGGAATCAAGGGCGAGAAAGTTGTCGAAATCCTTGAGGAATACGTGAGAAAGTACGATCTGAAAATCCTCTACGAGGAAGTTAGGGCCGTTAAGAAGGCCGGCGGACTCTTTGAAGTTGAAACCGCGGGCGGGGTTCACCGTTTCAAGTACCTCGTGGTGGCAACAGGAACGAGGCCGAGAAGGCTCCCCTTCGATGGGATAACCTACCACGTCGCCGAAGTTCCGGAGAGACACTACGGGAGGGTTCTCATCATCGGCGGCGGCGATGTGGCCTTTGACTACGCGCTGACAATGAGCGAGAGGAGCGACGAGGTGATAATCCTCATGAGGAGCGAACCGAAGGCCCTGCCCTACCTCCAGGAACTCGTGAAGAAACGCTCAAACATCAGGACGCTGATGGGACAGGTTCGGGAAATAAGGCCTATAAACGGGAAGCAAAAGCTTTTAGCCAGAACGAGCGCCGGCAACTTTGAGGTAGAGCTAGTGCTCGGTGCCATCGGCAGGGTGCCGAACATCGAGCTGGTCCAGGGCATCGAAGACGATAACCTTTTCCTGGTCGGGGACGTCAAGAACGGAATCTACCGCCAGACGGCCCTGGCGATAGCGGACGGAATAAAAACCGCGATGGTGATATGGAGGAGGGAGAGGTATGGAGATACTGAGTGAGGTTGGCGATCCGAACGTTGCGGTCGTTTACATCGGGAAAACCTCAAAGGGCAACATAGTGGAGTTTGTAGAGTCAGTTCCGACCTACAATCCGGCCGAGAAGTGGGTGCTCATAGTATCATCGCTCAACGGCTGTCCCGTGGGCTGCAAGATGTGCGACGCAGGCTTCTTCTACAAGGGGAGGCTCGGGCTGGACGAGCTGATGGAGCAGATAGAGTACCCGATAGCCAGGCGCTGGGACGGAAAGCCAAAAACCAGGAAGTTCAAGGTGCAGTTCGCGAGAATGGGCGAGCCGAGCTTCAACATGGCCGTCATAGAGGCAATGCGGCTTTTGGGCGAGCGCTACGAGAACTTCCACCCGTCGCTCTCAACGATTGCCCCGATAGGAACCGATAAGTTCTTCGATGCCCTCCTCGAGCTCAAGAAGGAGATGTTCCCGACCAACTTCCAGCTCCAGTTCTCGATACACTCCACCAGCCCGGAGCAGAGGGACGAGATAATCCCGGTCAGGAAGTGGGACTTCGAGAGGATAGCCGAGTACGGAAAGGCCTTCTACGACGAGGGCGGCAAGAAGATCACGCTCAACTTCGCCCTGGCGAGGGAGAACGAGGTCGATGCTAGCGTAATAGCCGAGCACTTCCCGAAGGAGTACTTCCTCATCAAGATAACGCCCCTCAACCCGACGGTGAGCGTGCTAAAGAACAAGCTCACCAACGACGTGGACCTTGAGACGGGCCTTCCGATGAAGCACAGGAAGTTCGTTGATGACCTCAGGAGGCTCGGCTACGACGTCATCATCTCCGTCGGCGACACGAGGGAGAACCTCATCGGCTCGAACTGCGGCCAGTACATTCTTAGATTCCTCAAGGAGAGGCCAGAGCTTAGGGAGGCATACACATTCGCGAGGGGATTTGAGTTCAGGGTGAGCTGACGAAAACCTTATCTTATTCTTCTCCTATTCTCCCACGGTGGTTCAATGAACCTCATGGAGCAACTCCACAGGGACTTTCGGGAGTTCAAAGACTCCTGCATGGGGATTCTCCTCTACGGCTCTCACGCGAGGGGGGAAGCAACGAGGAGAAGCGACGTTGATGTGTGCCTCGTCAAGCCAAAACCCGGAGTTTATGAGAGGGTTCTCCAGAAGCTCGGAGGGAAGTACGACGTTAAAGTCTTCGAGGAGCTTCCACTATACGTTCAGATTGATATCATCAGGAATCATAGGGTTGTATACGGTGATGAGCTTGAGCTTTCGGAGTACTTCTACCGGTTCAGGAAGCTGTGGCGGGACATGGAACACCGGATAAGGGAGAATCAGTTTGAGAGCGTGAGGGAAAAGGCAAAGCTGAGGAGGCGTGCCCGTGAGAAGGCAAAGGTACTTAGAGAAGCTTGAGAGGTTCGAGGAGGAATACGAGTTCATAAAGAACCACGAAATGAGAGACGAGGTTACTCAGAGGGCACTGCTTTACTCCCTCCAGCTTTGCGTGGATATCGCGATGGACATCGTTGCGATGCTTGTTAAGGACCTTGGAATGACGGTCGAAGACGATTACACAAACATCGAACGGCTTAGTAGAGATGGAGTTATCTCAGAAGCCGATGCAAGTCTTCTCAGGTCATATAACGGGCTGAGAAACGCCATAGTTCACAAGTACAATAGGTTGAACCTTGACATCGTGAAAGAGGCCCTCCAGAGGATTGACGAGCTATACGAGATAGTCCTGACTCTCATAGAAAAATACGAAAAGCTGGAAGGCTAATAGTCAGCCTCGTGAATCAGCTCGCCCTCCGCGAAGACGTGCGTCGGGTAGTTCTCCAGGTGGAAGGGGTCGCCGTTCCAGACGACGAGCGAGGCCCACTTGCCCCTCTCTACGCTTCCAAGCTTATCATCAACGCCGAGTATCTTCGCGTTGTTGTGGGTGATGACCTTTATCGCCTCCCCCTTGCTCATGCCGAGCCTTATGAAGTGCCTGAGCTGGAGGTAGAGGTTGGCCTGGAGCGTGACCGGGTGGTCGCTCATCAGCCCGAAGAGGGGCCTGACCTCGAGCAGGTAGCGGGCGTTTTTCCAGTCCTCGTGCTTCAGCTCAACCTTGTACGGGTGGGCGTCGAAGGGGCCGTAGATGACCGGAACGCCTTCCCTCTTTATCTTCTCGAAGGTCTCCCTGCTGTGGACGTCGCCGGCGTGCTCAATGGTTATATTCAGCCCAAACTTCCGCTTTATCATGAGCAGCGCCGCGATGTCGTCCTCCTTGTGGACGTGGACGCGGAGGGGAACCTCGCCCTTCAGGACAGGAATCAGGGCTTCAACGGTGGGCTCGACCTCCTCCGGCTCCTTCTTGCCCTTCTCAAGGAGCGCTATCGTCTTCTGGGTCTTGATGAGCCAGCTTAGGAGGATTCCTATCGCGCCCATTCTCGTGCTCGGCCTCGTCCCCTTCCAGCTCGTTGTCGAGCGCGGGTTGTAGCCGAAGGCGGCCTTAACGCCGGCGTACTTGATGAAGGCCTCCTCAATGTCGCGCCCGTAGTTCTTGATGAAGACGGCCTTTCCACCGATGATGTTCCCGCTCCCTGGCAGAACCGACGAGTAGAGGACGCCGAACTCTATCGAGTGCTTGAAGGCCTTGTCGTCCATGTAAATCGAGTAGAGCGCATCGACGAGTGGGAGAACAGCGTCCATCTGCTCGTTGGCCTCGCCCTCCTGGTAGGGTTCGCCGTAGCGATCCATTCCGATGTGACTGTGGCCGTCTATGAAGGCAGGCGTTACGACGCCCTCGGCCATTATCTCGGCTTCCTTCGGCTTCTCCTTCGTCACGTCAACGATGTCTCTATCAAAAACGACGTAGACGTCCCTCAGAACGTTCCCCAGACCGTCGTAGAGAAGATTGGCCTTCACGGCTTTCACGTTCACCACCGTTAAGAGATGTGCACTAACGTTTAAATGCTTATCGACTCTGGAATCAAGGGATTATGCGATTCAACAACTATGCAACAAAAGATAGGGGAAAGGAACGGCTCAGTAGGGGAACTCGACGCCCATCTCCTTCGCTATCTCGCGGAGGTGAGCTATCCTCTCCTCGGTGGGCGGGTGGGTGGCGAAGAGCCTCGAAACGCGGTCGCCCTCGAAGTGGTTCACGATGAAGAGGTGGGCCAGCCCAGGGTTGCCGAGGGGCTTTTTCTTCTTCGCCTCCGCCTCCTTCTGGAGCTTCTTTACCGCCTCGTCGAGCTTCAGCAGTGCGCTCGCGAGCGCCCAGGGTTTGCCACTAAGCCTTGCTCCTCCCTCATCGGCCGCGAACTCCCTGCGCCTGCTTATCGCCGAGCGGATTATTATCGCCGCTATCGGAGCAGTTATGGCAATCAGCAGGGCGTAAAAGAACCTGTCGAGGCTGAGGTCGCCGAATATGGCCTTGAAGAAGGCGAGGTACTTGGTGAAGTAGGCTATGTAGACGACCGCACCCGCCAGTGCGCCGGCGATGGTGCCGACGAGTATGTCATGGTTCTTTATGTGGGTCAGCTCGTGGCCAAGGACGCCCTCAAGCTCGTCCCTGTCAAGGAGTTCGAGGATTCCTGTCGTCACAGTCACGAGAGCGTGCTTGGCGTTCCTTCCCGTTGCGAAGGCGTTCGGCGTCGGGTCGTCGATTATAGCTATCCTGGGCATCGGAAGGCCCGCCCTCTTGCTGAGCTTCTCAACTATCTCGTACAGCTCGGGCGCCTCCTCCCTACTGACGGGCTTTGCCTTCATCATCTTGATTACGAGCTTGTCGCTGTACCAGAAGGCGAGGAAGCTCATTATGACGGCGAACCAGAACATGTAGGTCATCCATCTCGCTCCACCGAGGAGGTAGCCCATGGCCATCAGAAGGCCCGTCAGGAGGGCTATCATGAACGTTGTCCTGATGAACAGCCAGATTTTCATTCCCATCACCCCTCCGGTTTACCTTTCAAACCGCCTTTACAAAGCTTTCGTTCGCTTCAAACGATGGACAGAAATGGGAAATCAGAAGTTGGGAACGTAGCCCATCTCCTCCGCTATCTTCCTGAGGCGCTCAATCCTCTTCTCGGTTGGCGGGTGCGTTGAGAAGAGGCTCGCCAGGCTGCTTCCTTTGAACGGGTTTACGATGAACATGTGGGCAGTTGCCGGGTTCCCCTCGCGCATCGGCCGGTAGCTGACGGCGCGTTCTATCTTCAGCAGCGCGCTCGCGAGCGCCCAGGGCTTGCCGCTTATCTTCGCCCCTCCTTCATCTGCCAGGAATTCCCTTGAGCGACTTATAGCTGCTTGAACGAGCATTGCTGCTATTGGAGCCAGAACAGCTATAAGGATAGCTGCAAGGACGTTGTCGCCGTCCCTGTCGTCATAGCTACCGAAGATCGCAATCCAGCGCGCCCAATAGGCGAGCTGCATTATTGCCCCCGCCATCGCCGCCGCTATCGTTCCGATGAGAATGTCCCTGTTCTTGACGTGGGTGAGCTCGTGGCCGAGGACACCCTCGAGCTCGTCCCTGTTGAGGATTCTGAGAAGGCCCGTCGTCACGGCCACGACAGCGTGCTTCGGGTCTCTCCCGGTCGCGAAGGCGTTTGGCGTCTCGCTGGGGATTATCGCTATCCTCGGCATCGGAAGCCCAGCCCTCTCGGCGAGGCCTCTCACTATGGCATACAGCTCGGGAGCCTCGGCCTCATCTACCACCCTCGCGTTGTACCAGCTCAGGACGATTCTATCGCTGTACCAGTAGGTGATGAAGTTGAAGAGCATGGCGAAGAGGAACATCAGGAAGGCAAGGTTGGGCCCGCCGAGGAGGTAGCCTATCCCCATCAATAGACCAGTCAATATGCCCATCAGCAGGCCCGTTCTGAGCCACAGTCCAAGCCCCATACCCTCACCTCCTCACCCAAGAAGAAGTGACGAATCCGGAAATAAAAATTTTTGGTGCAAAAGTGAATAAAAGATGGGCTCACATGCCCATTCCCATATCCATACCGCCCATTCCGCCCATGCCACCGGGCATTCCGCCGCCCTGGCCGCCCTCGGGCTTGCTTATCTTGGCGGCGATGACATCGTCGATGCGGAGTATCATTATCGCAGCCTCGCTGGCGCTCTTGATGGCCTGCTTCTTGACGCGGAGTGGCTCGATGATGCCCTTGGCGAGCATGTCCGCCGGCTCGCCCTCGAAGACGTCGATGCCGATGCTCTTGCCCCTGTTCTTGTGCTCGCTGATGACCCTCACGAGCATCTCAACGGTGTCAAGGCCCGCGTTCTCCGCGAGGGTCTTCGGGATTATCTTGAGGGCCTCTGCAAAGGCCTCGATGGCGAGGGCCTCCTTGCCGCCGACGGCCTTGGCGTACTCGTCGAGCCTTATGCTGAGCTCTATCTCGCCGGCGCCACCGGCCGGAAGGACGTAGCCGTCCTCCATGACGTCCTTGACGACCTTGATGGCATCTTCCAGGGCGCGCTCAACCTCATCGATGACGTGCTCGGTGCCGCCCCTGATGAGTATGGTGACGGCCTTCGGGTTCTTGCAGCCCTCGACGAAGATCATACTCTCGCCGGCGATCTTGCGCTCCTCAACGAGCTCGGCGTAGCCGAGGTCTTCCGGAGTGAGGTCCTTGACGTTGGTGACGATCTTGGCGCCAGTAGCTTTCGCGAGCTTCTCCATGTCGCTCTTCTTGACCCTGCGAACGGCCATTATGCCGTACTTGGCGAGGTAGTGCTGGGCGAGGTCGTCGATGCCCTTCTGGACGAAGAGAACATTCGCACCGGTGGCGGCTATCTGGTCGACCATTTCCTTGAGCATCTTCTCCTCCTGCTCAAGGAAGCTCATGAGCTGGTCCGGGCTGGTAATGTTTATCTTGGCATCGGTCTCGGTCTTCTTGACCTCGAGGGCCTCGTTGATGAGAGCTATCTTGGCGTTCTCGACCTTGGTTGGCATTCTCGGGTGCACGCGCTCCTTGTCGATGACGACGCCGCGAACGAGCTCGCTCTCCTCGACGCTCTCACCGGCCTTCTTCTCTATCTTGATGTTGTCTATGTCCACGACGTACTTCCCGTCCTTCTTCTCCGCCACCTGCTTAACCGCCTCGACGGCGAGCCTGGCGAAGAGCTCCTTGTGGCTCTCGGCGTTCTTGCCGGTGATCGAAGTCATGGCTATCTTCATGAGGGTCCCCTCGTCGTCCGGGGTAACCTCGATGGCTATCTCCTCGAGTATCTCCTGGGCCTTCTCGGCCGCCATAGTGTAGCCCTTGACGATGATGCTGGGGTGTATGTTCTGGTCGAGGAGCTCCTCGGCCTTCCTGAGGAGCTCGCCGGCGATGACGACGGCGGTGGTGGTACCGTCACCAGCCTCCTTGTCCTGGGTCTTGGCGACCTCAACCATCATCTTAGCAGCAGGGTGCTGGAGGTCGATCCTGTCAAGTATAGTGGCTCCATCGTTGGTGACAACGACGTCACCGAGGCTGTCAACGAGCATCTTGTCCATTCCCTTGGGTCCAAGGGTCGTTCTAACAGTCTCCGCGATTATCCTCGCGGCGAGAATGTTGAGCCTCTGGGCGTCCCTTCCAACGTACCTCTGGGTCCCCTCAGGCAGAATAACAACCGGCTGTCCGCTGAGCTGTGCCATTTAACATTCCTCCTACCAGATTCCTTTTTGCAGAAACGCTTCGTCAGCGCTCTATAAAAAGTTTTTGTTCAAAAATTTCAAAAAATCCGGATAAATTTGAACAATAGACAGGAACCGACCGAAGATGCGGAGGAAAGGGCTAAAACCTTGAGAACCAAGGCACCGCTGGTGGGAGCGATGGAACCCGTGATATACCCGTTGACTCCAGAGAAAGCCCTGAGCATTCTTGACGTCATAGAGGACTACGGCGTCGTGAGTGTAGACGTTGACAACGCCGCTTCCCTTCTCGATGATATGTTGGAGTCTAACGCCAAAAAGCTCCAATACGCGCGCAGAATTCTAGGCGAGGGAAACGTTGATAAGGCCGTTTTAGTTGTACGGGATAACGCGGGAATTCTGGTCATCAAAATGGAGAACGTCGTTGAGATGAGGGTTGTGGTTAGAGATTATCGCCGGCTGATTGAGGACCTTTCACTGAACGCGGGGTGATTTCATGGAGCTGATAAAGCAGGGGGCCGAGGCCAAGATATACCTGGCTGGATTCGGAGAGTACTTTGGAGCCGAGCTCATTCCAGGTGAGATGGTCATCGTCAAGCACAGGATTCCGAAGCGCTACCGGATAAGGGAGATAGACGAGAAGCTGAGGAAGGAGAGGACGGTGAGAGAAGCCAGGGTTCTCCACCGCGCCAAGGACTTCGGCGTGAACTGCCCCCACGTTTACGAGGTCAATCTGAGGGACATGGTAATCGCAATGGAGTACATCGACGGGAAGAGACTGAAGGAGCACCTCGAAGAGGTTCCCATGGAGGAGAGGCTCTCCCTCTGCCGCGAAATCGGGAGGCAGATTGGAAGGCTCCACGAGGCGGGGATAGTCCACGGTGACCTAACGACGAGCAACATGATACTCCGCGGAGGAAGGATTTACCTGATAGACTTCGGCCTGGCCGACTTCGACCCCACCCTGGAGGCCCAGGGCGTCGATCTGCATCTCCTCAAGAGGGCCATGGAGAGCACGCACTACACCTGGTTCGAGGAGGGGTTTGAGGCGGTTCTGGAGGGTTATGCTGAGATCAGGGGCAGGGAGAAGGCAGAGGAAGTCAAAGCCAAGATAGAAGAGATCGAGAGCCGCGGCAGGTACAGGGAGAGGAGCTGGGTCGGGTAAGTTCAATATATCAAGCCAAAAAGGAAGAGCGGAATCCTGCCGTTTCCGGTCAGCAGTCCGTCCACGGCTATGTAATCCGGCCTCTGATATCTCCTCTTCTTCTCACCACCAACTTCTATTATCCAGTCTCCAACTTTAAAGTCCGCGGTTTTTTCACCCCGCTTTCCCTTTAGGTAGCACGGCTGGGAGATCCACCTCACGTGGTTCACGAAGAACTCCTCCCTCAAGGCACCCAGGTGAATGCTGAAGCCCTTTTTGGCAAAGAACATTCTGAGTGGAACTGTAAGGTAGAGCTTTGGCTCCTTTCTTACGCTACCGCAGGGCTGGAGGGTGTATAGCAAACCTGCCTTGGAGAGGTCCTCAACGAGCCTTATGGCCATGTTCTTTGAGACGCCCAGCCCCTTGGCTATTGAGGAATAATTCACCTCAAAGGGAGCAGATTTAGCCACGAGATAGAGCAGGCGGTATGCATCTGTCTCGTACTTCACGCTGATTTCCCTCAGCGCGGATAGGTCCTCGAGTATAACCTTTCTGATGGAGTTTTCGAGGGCATCGTAGAACCCGCTCTCCGGGTAGAGGACACCACCCCTCTCCATGTACTCCGTCCAGAGGGCGTGAAGTTCCATGTACATCTCTGTCATGTCAAACGGTCTGGAAATCACTTCTTCCATTGAGTGGACGGGGATATCCATACCCTTTCGAATGTTCAGCCACTCCCTAAACGATGCCGGCGGCAGTTCCTTCAGCACGACCCTACGGGACAGGTCCGCTCCGGAGTGAAGGATATCAACGGCAGATGACCCTGAAAAGAATATCCTGACTTCATGCTCGTCGTACAGAGTTTTTACGTCTTCCGCCCAATCGGGTTTTCTATGGATTTCGTCTATGAAGACGTTCCTGTATCCGAGGCTGGAGAGAGCCTTGACAACCTCGTAGAGGGAGAAGGGCTTTATAAGTGTGGAATCCGCAGAGAAATATATGCTCTTCTCCGTTTCCATGGCAAGCTGGAGCATTAGAACCGTTTTGCCAACGCCCCGAAGTCCCTTGATGCCGACGTAGTATTCCTCGTCTATCCTTTTTAGTTCCGGGTAAAGAAAGCGCTTCTTTGGAAATTTTTTCGCCCACGCCATCAACCGCCGGCTCGTTGCTACCAGGGAAGTTAATATTCTGTCCTCCATGATATCCCCTGCGCGTCGTTTCTTTATAAACCTTGTCCCCACGTGAGGACGATATGCGTGCATTCCGTCACCGCGCAGGGACGAGTGCAGAACTCACTCCTGCCTGAAAGCCCGTAGAACCCTCTCGAAAATCTCCCTTTCCTTCCCGCGCTTTTTCCTCGCGAGGCTCTCAACTATTAGCTCCGGCGTGCTCCTGCCGAGCTTTCCAAAGACCGGCTGCCTGTCGACGATGAGGTTGAGCCTCTCGTCCAAACCCCTCGCCTCTATCCCATCGACCCTCGCGAAGGGGAGCTCTTTCCTGAGGTCCTCGCCGAGGTGCGACACTATGACGACGTGGAAGCCCTTCTCGTGGGCTATTTTGAGGAGTTCGCCGATTATCTTGACAGCGGCACCCGGCTCGGTTATGGCCTCGAACTCGTCGATGAGTATCAGTTTTTTCCCTTCGCTTTTCAGGGCACGGACGAAGGAGCGTAAGGCAGTCTCAAACGCCCCGGCACCGTAGGCGCTCCTCTTCCGCCTGAAGAAGAAGAGCTCATCGAGGGGCTCGACCCAGGCCCTCTCAGCAGGAACCGGGAGCCCCATGTGGAACAGAACTTCAATCTGGGTGATAAGCTCCAGAAGACTCGTCTTACCGCCGCTGTTGGCACCGGTGAGGATCACGATTCCCTCGTCGCGGACGTTCTCCGAGCCGGGCACGCTGAAACCCTCAGGCCTCTTCCCGACGACGTAGCTGACCGGCTGAGGGTTCTCGATGAAGAGGTGCCGGCCGTTGATGAAGGCCAATCCCCCCTCCCACGGTTCCGGGAAGGTGAATCCAGCGGTGAACTCCTTCACGGCCAGCAGGAAGTCCAGCTCGTGAACCCGCTCCAGCTCCTCCCTGAGTCTCGGTAGCAGGGGCCTAATCTCCTCAAGGACCTCCCTGCTCCTGAGGTAAAGCTCGACCTTGAGCTCCCTCTCCAGCTCCTCACGGAGCATCTCGACCCTCTCAGGGGGGACGGTTACCGGATAAAGCTCCTCGCGGGAGAAGAGCTCCACCGTGATACCGAGACTCTCACTGAGTTCTTTCTCGGCCTCGTTTATCAGATCGAGAATCTCGCCCTCGACCTCTCCGAAGTGGCGGAATATGGTCTCGTAGTTCCCGGCCTTCAACTGGCTGAGGAACTCGAGCAACTCCTTCCCGCTCAAGGTGAGGCTGAACTTCTCCAGCTTCTCCTCAATCTGCTCGTTCAGCTCGAGCTCCCTCTCGGCTATTAGCTCCTCAAGGCTATCGAGGAGCTTTCGCCTTTCCATGACTTCGCCAAGTTTCCTCAGTGCCTCAAGAATCCGGGGGGCGACGCTCTTCCGGCCGGTCAGTTCGCCTATCTCGGCCAGCGCTTCGAGAGTCTCCCTGTTCTCCCAGAGGGGCATGATGTACAGCTCCGGGGCTATCTGGGAGGGGACGAGCTCGACGTCAATGCCATAGCCTAATGTGCTGAGGACTATCGGGTAGCCCTCCGAATCCTCAGGGTTCGCGGAGACCTCGCAGAGACCGAGTTCCCGGGCACTCTCAATCTCCTCCTCATCGACTATTAGAATCCTGTCGTGGAGGTAGTCGCGGCGGAACTTGATGGGCTTAATCCTCTTCAGGTGCCCCCTCAGTTCGGAGCCAACCCTGGGGAGGTTCTCGCGGAGATAAGCCTGCCTCTTGAGAATCTCGTCTAGGCTTGAGACCGGCTCAAAATCATCGAGGATTGGGGAGCTCCCAGAAAGGACTAGCCGTTTCTTTATCTCCTCGCGGATTGAGCGGTATATCGCCTTAGCCTCGGGGTTGAGCTTGAGCGCCATCGCTTAAGTGAAGGCGGACCCGCTAAAAAAGTTACCTCAAAGAAAAACGTTTATAAGTGTTTAGCTCAATACTATCTATCGGGGTAAGGCGGTGTTCTTCGAGAGGCTCCTAGACCCCTGTTGCCGCGTCAAGGTGCTTGACCTCAGCAAGTTCGAGAGGGAGAGGATCATCGAGGGATTCCGAAGGAAGGGCTTCCACGTGTCGGAGCTATCAGAGGACGTGGACAGGGAGCTTGCCGTTGAGTCCTTTCTCGCGTCCAGCTACGGAGAGAACGTCTACGTCCTGAAGTTCGGAAGGAGAACGTACGTCGCGAGGGGAGAAAAAAAGGGCAATCGGACGGGGCTGGCAGAGTGGAAACCTCTACCTTATCCGGGACGAGAACGGGCTTAAGCGCTTTCTCCTTAGGGAGGTCTCCCGGAAATCAATGGTCATAATGGAGATACCCCGCATCATAATCTGGGGAGCTGTGTGGTGGCTCGTCTGGAGTTACTTTAGGGAATATCCGCTCGGGACGTTCCTGCTGTTATTCCTCGGGTTTCCCCTCGAAGGTGTGGTAAAGCTGATTCAGTATTTCGTGCTGGACTACTGCTCGAACTGACCCTTGACCTTTTCCACAACGCGGATATCCTCTATCCTCGTAAACGGGTACTGGCCGTTCTCGTCCTTCTCGACAGCCTTCACCATGTCCCAGATGGTTAGGAGCGCAACGGTGACGCCGGTCAGAGCCTCCATCTCGACGCCCGTCTTGTACGTCGCGCGGACCTCGCAGGTGGCTTCTATGTAGTCCTCGCCGAACTCGAAGGTTATGTCAACCCCTGTTAGAGGTATGGGGTGGCAGAGGGGGATCAGCTCGGGGGTTTTCTTAACCGCCAGTATTCCCGCTATCTGCGCGGTGGCTATGACGTTCCCTTTCTTCGTCTTCCCTGCCCTTATCAGCCCTATTGTCTCCGGTCTGAGTCTTATCCTTCCCCTAGCGACCGCCTTCCTGAAGACCTCCTTCTTATGGCCGACTTCAACCATTTTGACGCCCTTCTCGTCCACGTGAGTCAGCTCACCCATTCCTATCCCTCCACTATGGCTGGGGCAGTAAAGTTTAAAACCCTGACCCCCAACTACACTCGAAATTAGCAGGATTTTACTTTCATCAGGGGTGCCTTATATGCCCACTAGCGCGATACTGGTGGAGAACCTCAGAAAGTCGTACGGAAACTTCCGGGCCGTCGATGGGCTGAGCTTCGAGGTTCTCGAGGGTGAGGTCTTCGGATTCCTCGGGCCCAACGGCGCCGGGAAGACCACCACCATACTCAGCATGCTCGGCATAATAATCCCCGACTCCGGCAGAGTGGAGATACTCGGGAGGGATCTCTTAAAGGACCCCCTGGGAATAAAAGAGCGCATCGGCTATCTGCCAGAGAACGCCACCGTCTACGGCGAGCTGACGGCATGGAAGAACCTCGAGTTCTTCGCGAACTTCTACCGCCTCAGCAACGCGGAGAAGGAGAAGAGAATAACCGAGCTACTCAAGATGGTCGGCCTCTGGGAGGTTCGCTACAGAAAGGCCAAGACCTTCTCGAAGGGAATGAAGCAGAGGCTTTTAATAGCCCAGACCCTCATCAACGACCCAGAACTGCTTATCTTGGACGAGCCGACGAGCGGTCTGGATCCAGAGGGGGCAATACTCGTCAAGAACATAATAAGGGAGTACAAGCGGGAAGGCAGGACGGTCTTCTTCTCCAGCCACGTTCTCAGCGAAGTGGAGGAGCTGAGCGACAGGGTGGGTATCATCGTTCGTGGAAGGCTCAAGGCCATTGGGCCAGTTTCGGAGATAAAGAAGCGCTTTATGGAGCTCGAAGGGTACGAGATAAAGATAGAAACCAAGGAGCCCCTTCCCGAACTGGAGCACGATTCAATAACCCGCGTGGAGCGCCTCGCACCCAACAGGGCCATCATCTTCGCGCGAACCGATGTTAGGGAATGGCTGTCAAGGCACCTCTCGTCAAGGGGCGTTACGATACTCAGCCTCGAGATGGAGGAGCCAAGCCTGGAGGACGTCTTCCTGAAGGCTATTTACAGGAGGGAGGAGGAGTGAAGAGGATTATCCCGGTTGTTCTTGCGCTTATGGTTCTGATCTCCCCAGCGCTGGCACAGCCCTACGTCACCGTTTTCGAGGGCAGACTCTCGCCAGACCAGGCGCTTGAGGTGGGAAACCACACCCTCACTGTCGTTCAGGCGGCAGATGGGAGCTACTACCTCATGCTCCGCAACGGGAGCAGGATAGTGGAGCTCAAGCCCTTCGCCTTCGGAACGGAGATAGAGCGCGACGGTCTAAGGGTCATACTGGGCAGCTACACCGCAGAGGGCGGGTTTGTGGTCGTCTCGGTGAAGCCCGACTTCGTGACGGCCCTGGAGCCGGAGGCCGGGGCTAGGGCAACTTTCAACGGCAACGTAGTTGAGGTAACCGCAGTTGGGGAAAGAACCGTGGACGTCTCGGTCAATGGCGTCTCCAGAACTCTGGAAATCAACGGCACCGCCGTCGTGGATTTAATAGCCCTCGAGTACGATGGAAAGGAGATTAAAGTCTACGCCGCGCAGCCGGCCTCAGAAGCCATCGCACCTGCGTACTCCCTCTTCTACCCGTACCAGAAGGTCAGAACCACCGGTCCCGTGGACGTCCCGATAACCATAACCAGCTCCTCTATCTCCGACGTGACGCTGCCTCTAAAGGTTCTCTCGATTCCAGATGGCTGGAAGGCGGGCTTTCTGTACGGCGGGATAGAGGTGAAGGAGATAACCCTCCCTGCTGGTGGATCAATAACGGTCACCCTCCACGTTGAACCATCGGGAAGCGGAACAATCACCTTCGCGGTTGGAAACGTCACCGGAAGCCTTGAAGTTGAGCTTTCGGGGGTGGAGGTTTCCCTCCCGTACACCGGGGTTGAGGCCGAGGCCGGGGAGAGTTTGACCGTTCCCCTAACCTTCACCGGCACCGGCACCGTGGAGTTCCGGCCCGGGGAGCTGGAGAGCGGCTGGAGCCTCTATCTCACCGACGGCCAGTACAGGCTCAGGAGCTTCGAGGTGGCGGGAAGCTTCACCGCTAGCCTCGTGGTGGAGATCCCGAGGAACGCGACCCTCGGAAACCACAGGGTGGAGTTCTTCATCAACGGAAAAAAGCACGGCCTTGATGTCTACGTCTACAAAACCTACCTTGGCCAGCCGGCCAGGCTGACCGTCCTCTTGGTGGACGACTCCGGCAACCCGCTGGAGGGCTGGGTCTCAATCGGGGGCAGGAACGTCACGGCCCCCGCTGGAAGGGGAGCCGTCTTCGAGCTGAAGCCCGGAACATACACCCTCACCGCAGGCGCGAATGGCTGCACTCCCGTGGAAGAGAGGATAAAGCTACTCGACGGCGAGGAGAAGAGCATCACCGTAACCCTGAACCGGGCCGATTACTACTTCGAGGCTGCCCTGGAGAGCGACGTTATAACCGCCGGACCGGGTTCTTCAGGGGACGTGGCAATCACCATCAGGAACCTCGGCTCCCGCGAGGACGAGTACGGGGTAAAGGTTACGGGCCTTCCCGACGGCTGGAGCTACGTTCTCAGCCAGGACCCGCAGGGGACGATCCCGGTTGGGAGTTTGAAAGCCCAGCCAGGCCAAAGCGTGAACGCGTACCTCGTCATAATACCGCCCTTCAACGTCGAGTCGGGGGAGCTGGAGGCGAAGGTCATCGTGTCTGGAAAGGGAACCAGCGTTGAACTCCCCCTGACGATCAGGGTCGAGAATCCTGCCACCCTGTCCCTCACCCCCGATTACCCCTCCCTGACGGTTAAGGCCGGCGGCTCCACCGCGACGACGATATGGGTGGACGCGTCCGGAACCGTCACCAACGTCAAGTTCTCGGTCCAGGCTCCAAACGGCTGGGAGGTTGAGGTGGTCCCGGACACGATTCCAAGGATCGGGGTTATGCAACAGGGCGGCAACGTCTGGGTCAGCGGGGGCCAGAGCGTTGAGTTACGGATAAGGGTTCCGAAATCCGCCCCTGCCGGGACGTACACCATCAGGGTCAGCGCCGCGGGTGACCAGGCGATGGCCGAGACCGTCGTCACCGTCAGGGTCACCCAAAGCTCAAGCAGTGCCTACATCGGCGTCCTGCTCCTCGTGGTCGCGTTCGGAATAGTGTTCTGGCTCATGAGGAGGGTCGGCAGGAGATGAACCCGGCCTGGAACATAGCCCTCAAGGAACTCTACACCGCCGTCAAGAGCAGGAGGTTCACGGTGATAGTGGCTACCTACCTAGTCATCTTCGGCCTCGCCGTCTACGGGACCAAGGATTACCTGGTCCAACTGGGGGTTCCGACCGTCGAGAGCAACAGCTTCACCGTCTGGGGGGTCACGGGGGAGATATACACGACCCCCCTGGCCGTGCTCTTTACAGTGAACATGATGATAATCACCGTCCTCGGCGCGGTTCTGGGGGCGGCCCTCGGGGCAGACGCGGTGAACAGGGAAATCGAGAGCGGCACGATGAAGGTCCTCCTCGGCCACCCGGTTTACAGGGACGAGGTCATAAACGGCAAGTTCCTCGGAATGGCGACACTGGTGGCTGTAACGAACCTGGTGGCTTACGTGGCCATGGTGGCGGTAATGCTGATGCTAGGCCTCCCACTGGACGCAGATTCCCTGGTCAGGGGCTTTGCGGCCATGGCGGTCACCATACTCTACACCCTCGTCTTCCTCTCGGTGGGCCTACTCCTCTCCACCCTCTCCAAGAAGCCCGAAACCTCAATGCTGGCCGCGGTGGGGCTGGCGATATTCCTTACGGTCTTTTACGGGATAGTGGCCGGTGTAGTCGCGCAGAGAATAGTCGGCCCCGAACCTCCCTGGGGCACTACCGCTCACCAGCTCTGGCAGGAAGAGCTGGAGGTCTGGACGAGCAGGCTACACGCGATAAACCCAGCACACCACTACGTCCAGCTCGTCCAGTACATCTTCGGGGGCGACAGGTTCGTGAACTACTACATACCGATGAGCGACGTCCTGCTCTACGGCTTCAACAGCCTGGCGATGCTCTTGGTTATGCTCCTCCTTCCCTTTGCCATCGCCTACGCCAGGTTCCTGACCGGTGACCTCAACTGAACCGTTTTATATTTTTATGCATGCTGAAAAAAGAGAGCGGGCATCAGCCCTTGGCGACGCCCATCGGGCGCATTCTCGCGACGAGCTTTGCTATTCCAGCCTGGTGGACCACATTGACGACGTTGTCCACGCTCTTGTAAGCACCGGGAGCCTCCTCGGCGACGACCCTGAGCGATGCAGCTCTGACGTAGATTCCCCGCCTTGCGAGCTCGCTCTTCAGCCTGTCTCCGCGGTACTGCCTGGTTGCGGCCTTCCTGCTGAGCAGCCTGCCGGCGCCGTGGCAGGAGCTTCCGAAGGTCTCCCTCATCGAACCCTCAGCTCCGGCCAGGACGTAGCTTGCAGTCCCCATCGAGCCAGGAATCAGAACCGGCTGTCCGACGTCGCGGTAGGCCCTCGGCACGTCGGGGTGGCCGGCCGGGAAGGCCCTCGTCGCTCCCTTCCTGTGGACGACGACTTTTACCCTCTTTCCGTCGACCTCGTGCTCCTCGACCTTGGCTATGTTGTGGGCCACATCGTAGACGATGCTCATCTCCATGTCCTCCGCTTTCCTCTTGAAGACCTCCTCGAAGCTCTCCCTGACCCAGTGGGTTATCATCTGCCTGTTGGCCCACGCGAAGTTGGCAGCGGCCTTCATCGCGCTGAAATAGCGCTGCCCCTCCTCGGTCTGGAAGGGAACGCTGACGAGCTCGCGGTCGGGCCATGGAACCCCGTACTTCCTGTTGGCCTTCTCCATTATCCTGAGGTAGTCGCTCGCCACCTGGTGGCCGAGGCCCCTGCTCCCGGTGTGAACCATTACCACGACCTGCCCCTCGAAGAGACCGTAGGCCTTCGCTATCTCCTCGTCGAAGATTTTGTCAACCACCTGAACCTCCAGGAAGTGGTTCCCCGAGCCGAGGGAACCGAGCTGTGGCGCTCCGCGCTGCTTTGCCTTCTGACTTACAGCGTTTGGGTCTGCACCCTCCATTCTGCCGCCTTCTTCCAGGTGCTCCAAGTCCTCCTTCCAGCCGTAGCCGTTGTCGACGGCCCACTTGGCACCGTCCGCCAAGACGTCATCGAGCTGGGTCCAGTGGAGCCTCACGCGTCCCTTGCTCCCAAGCCCGCTCGGCACGTTCTTGAAGAGCGTGTCTACGAGCTCCTTGATGCGGGGCCTTACTTCCTTCTCGGTGAGGTTGGTCCTGATTAAGCGGACGCCGCAGTTGTGAACCACGACGCCGTTGGCTATGAAGTTGTGGGCGTCGTGGTAAACGCCGATGTCGTAGAACCTGTCGTAGCCCGGCCTGACCCGTTCAACTTTGACGACTCTCTCCGCGACGAAGCCGCCCTCGTAGCCCCTCTCCCTCGCGAACTCCTCGAAGGTCGGGAAGTCCTTAGGAACGCGGGGCTCCTTTTCGCCCTCGTAGATGGCCCTCTCCACGAAGCGCCTGTTTACCACGTCCTTGACGGCCTCGTAGGCCTTTGAGACGCTTCCGGTCTCCCTGTAAACCTTTCTTGCCGTCTCGCCAGCTTTTCTCCTCTCCTCCTTAATGTGCTCCTTGAACTTCAGGTAAGCGTAAGCCACGAGCCCTTTTGCCTTCTTCTCGGGGTCGTACTCGTAGTTTATCCTTCCAAGGAAGTTCCTGATGCTCTCCTCCCCGACGAGGGCGAGCCTGTAGGTAACGCCCTTCCTCGACTTCACCGGGTAAACAGTTGTCTTAACGCCGAACTCGGCGAGAATGCCGGCTATCTCTTCCATGAACTCCCTGAGGTTCTCCTCAAGCTCCCGGGCCTTCGACTGGGTGAGGTTTATTGGCAGGGGCGTGTTGCCCTTGAACTCCACGACGCTTCCGTCCGAGGCAAAGAGGCCGGCGAGGAAGTTCCTCTTGACCCAGAGCGGGGCTTCCTTGATCCACCCTGGAACGGAGTAGGCAGTTTCAGCCTTCCTTCCTCTCGGCATTCCGAGCCTCTCCATGAGGAGGGCAAAGCTCCTCGACGTCACCCTGAGCTCCGCGGAAACACTCCTCCCCTCGTACTTCCCGCTCACCGTCTCGATGCGGTAGTCCCTCTCGCGAACGTGGAGGTTGGCGTTGATGCCGAGCCTCTCAAGGTCCTTCTTGAGCTCCCTGAGGGTTTCCTCCTTCCCGTAGAAGCTCAGGTAGAGCCTGCCGTCCATCTCGCCGAGGTGGCCGTCGCCGAAGGCGAAGCCGAGTATTCTCGCGAGGGTTCCGATCTTCGGGTCCTCCCAGCGGAGCGGTAGGAGGTTTCTCTCCTTCAGGAACCTGATCGTCTGCGCGTCCGCGCCCTCAAGGTCACCCTCATCGAGGATTACCCCACTTTTCTCCTCGAACTCAACGCCCTCGAAGGGATAAACGAGAACCTCGTCGCCCTCCCTGATGTTCCCGAGGTAGACGTAGCCCTCCGGGGTGAGAACCGGGTGGTCCTCGCTCCCCTCTATAACCCTCCCGGATTCTGTCACTATCCTGACGGCCAGTTCGTTCTTCTCAACTTCCCTCTCCGCCACGAAGGCAACGCCGGAGAAGTCATTGTGGCCCTCGTCTATGTCGTACACCCTGACCGCCTGGAGCTTGAACTTTTCGGGCATCTCCTCTACCCTAATCCAGTAACCGTGCTCAGTCAGCACCTTTGAGCCAGGGGCAAGGCAGTTGATGTCGTATCCGACTCCTCCGGGGCTTATCACGCCCTCTTTCACGTCAAAAGCCGCAACTCCGCCAATCGGGAAGCCGTAGCCCTGGTGGCCGTCGGGCATGACGATGGAGTACTTGTAGATGCCGGGGAGCATGGCAACGTTGGCCGCCTGCTCGAGGGTTCTGTCGCCGCGCATCTTCTCGATGAGCTGGTCGTCAGCGTAAACCCTTCCCGGAACTCTCATGCGCCTGTCGAACTTGGGAATCTCCCAGCGAATCTTGTCTATCCTCTTCAACGGGACCATCTTCCCACCCCCACCTTAGGTGGCCCTAAGATTTATTTTAAGCTTTCGAGGGACGGAGTTGTTACTCGAGCCTCAGCCTCCTCTCCCCCGGCACGTAGTTTATCAGCCTCCCCTCCTTGGCCTTGGCGGAGCCTAGGTAGTAGAAGCGCCACCTGACGATGACCCAGCCGTGAAGGTCTTTGTCATCAATCTCGACGCTCTCACCGGCCAGGTAGCGCTTGGCCCTCTCATCGTCCAGCTCGACGACGTTCTTCGTCGCCTTTGGCCCGACGAGAAAGGCCCCCTCGATGCTGAGCCTTATCCCGTCGCTTTCTATCCTGCCGAAGTACACCCCGTTCCTGTCCGGCCCGCTGACGTCGAGGGCACAGGGCTTCCAGGCGTAGACCTTGTGATAGCGTCCCCTGATCTCGTACTCGAGGTCCGGGGCGTGGCCGTAACCTTCGATGAGAAGCCTCCTGACGAGTTCGGCATCGCTCACCTTACCAACCTCGTCCCTCGGGCTGCTCATTCCACATCACCCGGTTTAACGATTTTGGCTATGAAAAACGCCTCCGTGTCGTTGTCGTTCGGGTGTATTCTGAGGGCTTTCTTCAGCTCTTCTGAATAGACCCTCCCTTCCCACTCGAGAACCGGCTCGCTCGTCTTAACTGGAAGCTTTATCGGCTCGAGCATCGCGTCCGTCTTCCTGAGGAGGTAATCGACGACCTCCTCGTTCTCGACCGGGTCTATAGTGCAGGTTGAGTAGACGAGCGTTCCGCCGGGCTTCAACGCCCTGTATGCGGCCAGGATAAGCCTCTTCTGAATGTTCATGTACTTGATGACGCCCCTGAGCCTCCACTCTTCCAGGAACCTCAGCCTCTTCCTTATCATTCCGATGGAGGAGCACGGCGCGTCGAGCAGAACCCTATCAAACGTGTTCTCGAAGCGGGCGAAGTAGGCGCCGTCCTTCGTGGTAACGCGAGTGTTGAGAACGCCCATCTTGTTCAAGTTGGCTATGAGGACGTTGGCCCTGCTTATCTTGGGGTCGTTGGCGATTATGCAACCCCTGTTCTCCATGTACTGGGCTATCTGGCCGGTTTTTGAGCCGGGTGCAGCGGCCATATCGAGGACCAGCTCGCCAGGTTTGGGTTCAAGCACCACCGGCGGAATCATCGAGCTGGCCTCCTGGCCGAAGATTAGGCCGAGACCGTGCTCCGGAACCTTTGCGAGGTTATCCACGTTTATGAAGAAGCCCTCCCTCACCCAGGGAATCGGTTCGAGCTCGAACTCCTCGCTCAGCCTCTCAACGACCACATCAAGCGGAGCCTTCAGCGTGTTCACCCTTATGCTCTGCCTCAGCGGTTTGACCAGGAACTCCCAGAACTCGTCGGTGTCCTCGAGCTTTGAGTAGCGCTCGTAGAACTTGGGGTTGGTTTCCCTAACCATTTCCCTCGCGCTCATCTGACCACCTCACAGGTCGGGAACGAACTGGACAAGCCACCGTCCGTCCGGCAGTTTTTCGATCTTCATGTCGTGGTAGGTTATTGCCTTCACCTCTTCCTTCGGCCCGTGCTTCTCGTAGTCCAGAACCTCACCGCAGGCCTTGGCCTTGAGTTTGTAACCCCCTTCGGTCTTCTCTATCTCGACCTTGACGTCGCCAAAGACGAGGCCCTCCATGTCGTGAAGAACCAGGAGCTCCTCGAGGAAGGAGTAGAGGAGCGCCTCCAGGTCCTCTTCCTCGACCTCAACCTCGCGGCACTCCCTAGGCTCGACCTTCCTAACATCTACCATTACATCGAAGAGGCCCAGCGCTACCGCCTCAAAGGCCTCCTCAAGGCTCCCCCCAAACCCTCGAACGCCTATGTCGGCGGTGTGCTCGTAGTGCTCCCATTTCCTCATTTCGCTCACCCCACGAGGAGTGTTGAGTTCAAACCCTCCTTAACCGCCGCTTCATGAAGCCTCCTATCTGCGGTGTAGAAGCTCTCAGCTCCCACGTACTTTGCGGACACTATCTGCAGGGCGTCGGCCTGGTACAGGTGATGCCTTTCAATCAACTCCCACGCATCGGCGAGGAGCAGGGAATGGACGGGAACGACCTCCAGGACACCTAACCTCGTGAACCGCTTTACCTCGGCCAGAAAGCCTTTTTTGAGGAAGTTGAAGTCTTCCTCACTGAGCTCTCCACGTCTGAGCTTTTTGTCGAACACACCGAGCACCTCCCCAACGTTCCAGATGCTGAAGGCCAGCTTCACCTCGCCCCTGTAGGCGTCCCTGAAGGCTTTCCTCACGACGTCGCTTCCCTCTTCGTTCAGGTACCTCTTCAGGATTGCGCTACTGTCCAAGTAAACGCTTTTCCCTGTCATCTCTCATCTCCCTCAGGAGCTTTTCACTGCTCTCTCCCCCCACGTTAAGGGGCTCGAACCACAGCGGAACCTCGGAGTCGTCGATGTCCCTCAGAACCTCGTTTATGAGGTAGTTCATCAGCGCCTCCTCCAGCAACTTGCTGATTTCGCTCCCCTCCCTGAGGGCCAGCTCCTTAAACTCCCTCCACAGCTCCTCATCGACGTAAACGCTCGTTTTGACCTTGCCCATGCCACCACCTGTAGGTAATTACCGACGTTGGCATATAACCCTATCGAAACCGTTAATTAGACCGCCGTCTAAATGGGGAGAGGTGGGGAGAATGAGAGAGGTAACACCAAGGCGTATAATCGAGATGAAGGGAAGGGAAAAGATAACGATGGTGACCGCTTACGATTACCCCTCGGCCCTCCTGGCAGACAGGGCCGGCATCGACATCATCTTCGTGGGTGATTCCCTCGGAATGGTCGTCTACGGGGAAGAAAACACCCTCAACGTCTCGATGGACCAGATGGTCTTTCACACGCGGGCCGTCTCCAGGGCGGTGAAGAGGGCGCTCGTTCTCGCTGACATGCCCTTCGGGAGCTACGAGATAGACACCGGCGAGGCCCTTAGAAACGCCCTTCGGCTTATCAGGGCGGGGGCAGATGCCGTCAAGATCGAGGGCGGAGCTGACCACGAGAAACTCGTCAGAAAGCTCGTGAGAATGGGAATCCCGGTGATGGGGCACACCGGCCTGACCCCTCAGCGCTACCTCCGCCTCGGTGGCTACAGGCTGATGGGCGAGACCGAGGAGGAGATAGAGGAGATCCTGCGCGATGCAAAGTCCCTGGAGCGTGCCGGTGCTTTTGCTGTGGTTCTGGAGTTCACACTGGCCGACGTCGCCAGGCTGGTGACCGAGGAGGTCTCGATACCGACGATAGGCATAGGCTCCGGCCCCTGGGTCGATGGCCAGGTTCTGGTGTGGCACGACCTCCTTGGAATCTATGAGGAGGTTCCCCCGTTCGTCAAGAAGTACGCGGACATAGGCGGCATGATAAGACTCGCTCTCGAGAACTACCGCGAGGAGGTAAAGAACGGCGCGTTCCCGGGAAAGGAGCACTACTGGGAGTTCCTCGACAAGGAGGACTTTGAGAGGAAGGCCCGCAAGGCCCTCGAAAAACTAGACGAGGCTGATTGAATGCTCGGTGGAAAGAGGATAAGCGTCGTGATTCCGGCCTACAACGAGGAGGAACGAATAGCCGGAGTGCTCGAGAGAATCCCGGAGTTCGTGGACGAGGTAATAGTTGTGGACGATGGCTCGAGCGACGGTACGTACCGGGTGGCGAAAAGGCTCTCCGAGATGGACGGGCGAATAAGGGCGGTGCGGCTGGAGAGAAATTGCGGCAAGGGCTGCGCGATGAAACGGGGTGTCGAGGAGAGCACGGGAGAGATAGTGGTGTTCATGGACGCCGACGGCCAGCACAAGCCGGAGGACATAGCCAGGCTCGTCGAGCCGATAGTGAAGGGCGAGGCCGACATGGTGATAGGCGCGAGGAAGGTCGAGGAGAGGGGAAAGAGACCTCTCCACAGGCGGCTGAGCAACATACTGACGACGAGGCTGATAAGACTCAAGCTCAGGAGGCACGTCTACGATACTCAGAGCGGGTTCAGGGCGTTCCGGAGGGAGTTCCTGCCGGAGATAGAGAGCAACCGCTACGAGGTCGAGACCGAGATGCTCCTGAAGGCGGCCAAGATGGGGGCAAGGATAGCGGAGGTGCCAGTGAGCATGATATACGACCCGAACAGGGAGGGGCGCTTCGGGCCGAAGGACGTTCTGCGGTTCATAAGGGCCTACCTCCGCTTCTAGCGCTCTCAACTTTTATCACTCCGAGGGTCCCGGCTGTTATGAGGACAAAGCCGACCAGGTGGTATACCGTCAGAGGCTCGCCAAGTAGAACACCTGCGGCCATTGCCACCGCCGGGGCGGGTGTTATTATCGCGGTGGCCTTCGACAGGTTGATGAGTTTTATGGCTCTGTACCACACCAGCTGACCGAAAGCTATCACCAGTCCCTCCACCACTATGAATGGAGAAGGCTCCATTCCCGTTGCAGCGGCCAAGGGGAGAAGAAGGAGGAATCCGAAGGTGTTTCGGAGCGCGGCGATGATGGTGGGACGGTAGGGCAGTCCTTTGGCCATGACATGACCCATCTGCCAGAAGAGGGGCACGAGCAGGAGAAGCGCGTCCCCTGGCATTGGCTGAACCGGGCGACCCTGAGTAATGACGAGACTCAGGCCGACCAAGAGAAAGAGGGCGTAGCCAATCAGGCGGGCTGTTATCCTCTCCCCTAGAAAGAGCCAGGAGAGGAGGAACGACCACAGCACCTCACTCCTGGTAAGGAGGGCCGCGTTTATGGCGGTGCTCATTCTCGCGCCGAAAGAGTAGGCAAGGTACGCGAGAGCGGTCCCAAAGAGGCCGACGAGAAATGCACGCTTTATTCCAGAGGGATCGTCCCTCAACTCCCGGATTCCGCCGTCCCAGAGGGCCGCGGTCCACAAAACGAGCGAGGCTATGAGGGCTGAGAGGGCGGCGAAGCCAACTGGATTGGTCGGGTTGGACTTTATGACAACGGGCTCGATGCCGTAGATGAAGGTCCCAATCAGTGCCAGCACCGTGCCCTCCAGCTCGCGCCGCATGTGCATAAATTAAAGCCCCAGCTTATAAAGTTCGTCGGGAGGCCTTCAAAACTTCACCTCGATTCACCACAACATCTTGGATTTCTTCCAGGCTTATACCTATGGATTAACTACTTATCAAAATGGCAAACGCTGGAAACTTCAGTAACAAGGGTGCCAAAAAATGGAACGTCTAGTCACAATGTTTAAATAGAATTCTGATAATACATATCAGGGGGAACAGATGCCGACGATAATGTTGAGACCCCCAACGCTGAGAAAGCTTGAAGCCCTTGGCTTTTCTGCCGTGATAGTGGTAATAATACTCCTGGGGACTGCGGTGTGGGGGGCCTCGTACAGGTTCCACGAGGATCTGACTCTCAACCCCGGGGAGTACTACGTTTACAAGATAAAAGGTCACTCGTGGAGCACGGTATACCTTTCGATAGAGTCCACCAAGCCGGTGACGGTGTGCATCACAGATGGAACCGGCATCGCCATGCTGAAATCGGGTGAGGGTTCTCTCTGCTTTCTCAAAGCGGAGAGAATAAGAAACCTCGAGAGACTCTGGAGGTTTCCGAAAAACGGCCCACTGTACCTAGTCCTGCTTCCCGACTCGGACGACGGGCCGGTAAGGGTGTCCCTCACGGTGGAGAGCGGGTTGGTGCCGTGGTAATGACGAAATCATGACGGGGGCTTGAGGAATACAACGATACCGGCGACAATACCGATTATCAGCAGGAGACCGGAGATAACCTTCGTACCCTCAACGAACCTGTCCACAGGGACTGTCCTGAGCTGAACGCCCCGATCGAATAAAATGCTCTCCAGCGTGAGGAGAAGGCACGAGGTTAGGACCCTAAAATCCCTCGTCCCCAGTAGAACCCCTGCGATGACATAAATCGTGCAAGCAAAGGCCACAGTGGAGAGCACTGGATCACGCCGGTGTCCGGTTTCGGGAAATATCGACATTCCCGCAAAGACGACCAGAGAAATCGCAACCACCACAAGGGCCCATATGCCGAGCAGGTTCGAGAAAAAGCCCGGGTCATCAACACCGTCCATCTTGGCGATTACAAAGGCCACGATGAAAGACGTTATGGGAAGAGCAGTCTCAGCGTACGTTTTGTGAACAATCTCGTCTAAAAGCCGCAGGTATTTTATCAACGACGCTTTTTCCTCGAATATAAGTACCACCCCCAGCATCAGAATCGGACTGGATAGAATTGTGGAGCCGGGACCGGGATTTGAACCCGGGACCTGCGGATTACGAGTCCGCCGCCCTGCCGAGCTAGGCTACCCCGGCACCGTTCTAAGGAACCGAACGGGGATTTATAAGCTTTTCTCAGGGGGCGGTGATGCCGCTGATCAGCTCGGCCCACCTGTCAGGATTCGCGGCCAGGATAAGGACTATCAGGGCGAGGAGGAAGTTAAAGACGGTCACCCGCTGGAGGGAGGAAACCTCCAGGCGGTATATCCAGTCCGAAAGCCGGGCGCTCCAGCCCCTGGAGATGCGAGAAACAAATATTCCAAGCGCAAAGCCCGATACAACGTCGTACACCCAGTGGTGGCCCAGGAAGATCGTGGCAAATGGAATGAGGGCGTTCACGAGGATTATGGCCCTCGCCCCGAGGCGCTTCCTGTACCTCCAGAGGGTGATTATGTTTATCATAATGAAGGTATTGTGAAGCGAGGGGAGGACGAACTCCTGTCTCGTGAGCAGGGTGTTTTCGGAGGTGTAGCCCGGTAGATCGTAAACTATGTGGGGGGCGTAGATGTGGAAGACTAGGTATATTGCTCCGGCCACGGCGTAGGCCATCAGGTACCTGGCCAGCAGCCTGTCGGAGGACTCAAGGTCCCGGAGGTACAGGAGGAGGTACGCCACTATCAGCGCTATCGAACCTGCGAAGCCAAGGTAGTAAACCAGAGTGAAGAGGCCGTAGAGCGGAGGAATGCTCTTCGTGAAGTTCACGAGCCCCACGACGAAGTCCCTGGAGGTGAGAGGAAGTCTGAGAAACTCCCGCGTAACGTCCACACTCCAGCGTCCGATGATGCCGTAGAGAACGCCGAAGGCTATCCAGCCGAAATAGCTCAGGAAGAAGGCGTTGAGCCTGACGAGCACTTCCGGATCCCTAAGGCGCTGCTGGAGCAGGTTCATGACTTCTACCTCCAGGTAGTCAGGTCTTTAATTCACAACTCTTGGACGAAGGGGATATGACTCCAAGCCTTAAAAACCTTACACCCAAATTCGCGATGGTGAAGAACATGGAGATACCAAACTTTGGCAACGTTGAGGTGCGGGCCGTTCTCTTTGACCTGAACGGGACCCTGGGCGAGAACGGGAGGATTGACGAAGAGGTCAGGCACCTCCTCGAGAGGCTGGCCGACCGCTACACGGTCGTCGTTCTCAGCGCCGACACGTTCGGAACGCTGGAGGAGGAGCTCAGGGGGCTCCCGGTGAGGATAGAGCGGGTTTCAAGCGGTGCCGAGAAGGCGGAGATAGCCCGGGGCTACGCCCCGTACGCGGCTGTGGGGAACGGAAACAACGACGTTGCCATGCTCGAGGGAGCTGAGCTGGCTTTCTGCGTGATTGGGCCGGAGGGAGCAACGATTGATGCCCTCCTCGCGAGCGACGTGGTGGTGAGGGACGTTAAGGACGCCATAGCCATGCTCCTCGACGAGAGGAAGCTGATAGCGACGCTCAGAGGGTGAATTATGGGATACAGAACGCTGAAGGGTATCGGAACGGCGGAGCTGGTGATCAAAAAGTCGGTCTTCATAGGCTACGCCTCGCCGGCGAAGACTGAGGAAAACGCCAGGGCGTTCATAGCGAAGATAAAGGCCCACCACAGCGATGCAACGCACAACGTCTCGGCATACCTCATAAACGATGGCAGAAACTTCGCGGTTCGCTACGATGACGACGGCGAGCCGAAGGGTTCGGCCGGAAAGCCCGTGCTCAAGGTGATTCAGAACAAGGGCCTGAGCAACGTTGTCGTCGTGGTCACGCGCTATTTCGGCGGGATAAAGCTCGGCTACGGCGGTCTAGTTAAGGCCTACAGTGATGCGGCAAGTTTAGCCATCGAAAATGCTGGAATCATCGAGATCTATGAGACGGAGCGCTTCCAGATCACCTTTCCCTACGGCCTCTTCCACACGGTCAGGGAAACGATCAAAAAGGCAGGAGGAAGGGTCGTCGGGGAGAACTACGACGAAGTGGTCACCTTCACCGTTGAAACGAGGAAGGGCGAGGCGGAGAAGCTGATGGAGCTTTTGAGGGAGCGGACGAGGGGAAGGGTTCGGCTGAGGAGGCTCTTCATGAGTCCCTTCGAGGGGAACCTTTAAATTTACATGACATGTAATTTACATGGGGTGTAAATTACATGGTATGTAAAAAGTTCTTCCGGACGCGACCGGTGATGGAGGAGGACTGCCTCTGGGGAGAGGGACATAAAAGGGCAGTGGAAGACGTTCTCAATGCGGTTCTCCGGGGCAATGCTGCAATACTTCTCGGACCGAGGAGGGTTGGAAAGACGAGCGTGGTTAGTGTGATGGCGGAAAAGCTGAAGAGGAAGCGCGGGCATCACTACATCTACTTCAACTTCTCCAGATTCCTGGGATCAAGGGCAATCTCAATATCGGATATAGAGCCAAAGAGAACGTCTTTGAAGATGATAACGGCTAGCAAGAGCTACACTGTATCGTTTAGAGGCATCAGCGTTGAGGTCAGGAAGACGAGCATCGAAGAGTTCAGCAAGGACTTTTCAACACTGGTCAGGGTTCTTTCCCAGAACTCCCGGCTGGGCGTCCTGATATTCGATGAGGCCCAGGTTCTTGCGAGGCTGAAAAACCTTGACTTCAGGGGACTTCTGCAGGAGATAACGGACAGCTACCCCAACATCTCCCTCGTCTTCACGGGCTCAATGCCCGGAATGTTGATTGAGTACCTGAACCCAGGCCCCTCAAAGCCCAATTTCATGCGCTCCGCTGAGGTGTTCACCCTGCCTAGATGGAACAGCGAGGAAGGGAAGGCCTACCTCATGGAGGGCTTCAGGAGCTACGGAATAAGGGTAACGAACGAACTGGAGCTGTCGAGGGCCGTCGAGGAGCTGGGGGGAGTTCCCGGCTTCATCTCCCACTACGGTCTCACCGTTGTGAATCTCGTGAGAAATGGAAAAGACCCGGAAGAGGCGCTTCCGATGGCCCTTGAGGAGAGCAGGAGGTACGCGCTCGATGAGTGGCGGAAGGACATAGAGGCATTTCTAAACGTCTACAACAGCGAGGTATACCTGGGTGTCCTTGAAGTGCTGGCCAAAGCATACCCCAGCGCCCTCAGGGGAGCCGAGGTTTACAGGAAGCTCCAATCCCTTGGCGTTGCCCCCACCAGGGTGCAGCACGTCTATAAATACCTTGAAACACTGGAGAAAGCGGGCTTCGTCCGCTCCGCGGAGAAGAGGTACTGGATTGAGGACCCACTTTTTCGTGAGGTCGTTGAGAAATTCAGTTCCCACTGAATTTTTCTCCTTCTGCTTTCAAAATCCTCTCCCACACCGTTACGGCCATCACCTGTCAAGGAACCCCACATAGAAGGCCTCCGGAAAAAAGAAAAAATCACCGGAGGAGCCTCGCGCGCTCCTCCTCCAGTTTCACGCGCTCGGCAAATATCCTGAGGAACTCCACCAGCACCTTCGCGTTCTCCTCGGTGTAGGGTAGCCTCAGGGAGACGCCGGGCAGGTGGAAGTGGGCGTGGTCATCGTAGAGCGTCAGCTCAACCTCGACCGTGCTCTCCGAATTCCCGAAGAGGTCCAGAATGGCCGTCCCCTCCTCATCGATGGCCACCTTGAACTTCCGGTACGTCCTCACTCCCGGCACCCTCTCACCTCCTCGCCGGGGTTCCTGAGGAGGGCCCTTATTTCCTCGGGCGTGAGGACGCGCTCAACGTACTTGGATATTACGTAGGTGAGGGCGAGAAGGTTGTCGCGGTTCAGCTTCGGCGACAGAAGGAGGGAGTAGTGGTTCGCGTCCCTTATTCTCACGGAGGCGCTACCGGCCTCAAAGGTCATCTCTATAACAGCATCGCCGTCCATGTCCTCAACCTCAAAAACGTAGTGCCAGAAATCCCTACCCCTCAAAAAACCACCTCCAGAACCCTTTATTTGAGCCGGTCTCACTGCCCTGCTAGAAGAGTCACTGTACGGGGCGAATCCTCAACGGAGGTTCTGAAACGCGGGAGATATGGTGAGTTCGGAGTTTATAAACTTTTCGGTCTACCACCAGGGCCTGAAGGGACCGTAGGTCTCCTCGCCGAGGAGGTGCCTCCTGAGCCTCCTCGCCTCCATCTCCATTATCGAGCGGTAGCTGACGCTCCTCTTCCAGGGTTTGTAGTAGACGGTCCTCCTCAGCGTCCCTGTCAGCGCCTTCAGGAGCTTCCTCCTGCCCGCCCGGGAGAGGTAAACGGCCTTCCCCTTCCTCGTGAAGTCGCCCTTTCCCCTCTCGCCCCACAGGGACTTAACCGTGGAGAAGACGAAGAGGGGTTTGAAAATATCGGCCAGGTCTAGCGGGAGGGAAAACCTCCTGTCATTCACCGCGTGGAGGTAACCTATCGCCGGGTCGAGGCCGACCTTCATGGCAGATGAGAGGGCCAGACCGTAGATGACGGCGTTGGCGTAGCTTATCATGGCGTTGAGCTCGTCCTCCGGGGGACGCCTCGTGCGCCTGAACTCGACCCCGAGGGCATCGCCGAAGTACCGGTAGAAGTGGTTCCAGAGCTCAGCTTCTTTCCCCATCAGCTCGTCCACGCTACCCCCATCAACCTTCACGGAGTTGAGCTTTACGGGGTTTACGCCCCAGCGCGAGAGGGTGAATGCCATCGCGTTCTGCATCCCCTGGACGATGGCCCGGGCTATGAAGAGCCTCTTTTCGGGATCGAGGTGGTGCTCCGCCTGGGCCAGGTGAAGCCTGCCCCTCGGGGACGCGTCGTTTATGAGAGAGCCCCTGTAATCGCCCCGCGTGGAGTAAAAGTGAACTGGAATCCTCCTCTCGCTCAGCAGCTCAACGGCCCCGCTCGTCAGGGAGACCCTCGCGAGGCAGTGAACCTCGCTCACCTGGGCGAGGGGTATGGTTCTCTTCTCAAGCCTGCCGACGAAGACGAGGGAACCGGACTGCCTCTCAAGCCTCCCGTGGTCGGTTATGAAGAGAGGATACTTCACAATGCTCCCCCCGCTGGCCTGAAGAAAGGTGCACAGCACGGGATAAAAACCTTGCGGCAAACATTATGTGGTTCTGAAACATCGTGTGAACTACGTGAGTCAAAGAGCCAAGCAAGTTTCCAAACATTATGTGGTTCTGAAACCGCCCGCATAGTCTCGACGAGAAACCTCGCGATGAACACCGGAAGCGCGGTGGGGTTTCTAAACATTATGTGGTTCTGAAACACGGGTCAATGTCGAAGGTTTTTCCGTCGGAAGTCCGCACATCAAAGGTTTCCAAACATTATGTGGTTCTGAAACTCAACATGTTCCTGGCGTACGTTGTACCGTTCATATTGGCCATAGCGTTTCCAAACATTATGTGGTTCTGAAACCCATTCAGGGGGAGGTAATCTATTACCGCCGCGGTAGGGTGTTTCCAAACATTATGTGGTTCTGAAACTCGGAGGGCGGGTTGGTAATCTGGCTCCAATCATGAGTTTCCAAACATTATGTGGTTCTGAAACTCCTGAGAAACAGGAACTACCACTACGGCGAGGTCCACGACGCTGTCAGCAGCATCGAGTTTCCAAACATTATGTGGTTCTGAAACGATCCCGAGGGGAACATATGGTTTGCATGCTCTCCAGAGATTTCAGAATGCGGTTTCCAAACATTATGTGGTTCTGAAACTTGTGCTCTGGGACCGTGTCGAAATAACTTTCGCTGCACTATTCAAGGATGGTTTCCAAACATTATGTGGTTCTGAAACAAGTCGGATAGCCCACTCGGTAAGGTTGTGTCCTATATCGTCAGCGTGGGTTTCCAAACATTATGTGGTTCTGAAACAGAAGAAGAAGGAAAGGACTACACCCTCGTTGAGTTTGAGATTGAGGGTGTCGTTTCCAAACATTATGTGGTTCTGAAACACGGTAGGGTCACGATAGACTTCAACGACGGTAACGTTGACGGGGTGCTCCCCAGTTTCCAAACATTATGTGGTTCTGAAACTTATAATTCCGTCACGGGTGTGTATTTCGAGAATGAGCCGTTCGTTTCCAAACATTATGTGGTTCTGAAACTTTGTGGAGGGGTGAACCATGAGGAATTTTGTAGTGGGCCCCCTTTTGTTTCCAAACATTATGTGGTTCTGAAACGTTGCGTGTAGTATTGTGGATAAGATCTGGGAGGCAGAAAAATGTCGGTTTCCAAACATTATGTGGTTCTGAAACGGTTAACTTTTTTGCCCCTTCGGGCAAATAGGGTAATGTTAAACTCCTATATAAATTTTGCGGTTACCAGGAGTTCAGAAAACAGCACCAGAACAAAAACCCTAAACACTCCAAACACAAACCACCCAAAATAGTAAGAAAACCGAAAAAGAAAGAAAAAGCCCTAACAAACCAGGGGAGGAGATAACGCCAGGGAGAGGGCCACCGGGGCAGGCTAAACAATTCACGGGGAAAACAAACGCCGTTCATTGGAAATCGCTCCACCAGACTCCCGCGAGAAGCCTTCGAAAGCCAGACAAAGGTAGTAGGAAACCCCGTTTGAGGCCCGCCTGGAAAACAGTAGAAAATGCTCCTCACAGCTATAGGAGAATTTTTAGGGCTTCTTTTGAGTTGTGGAGGTGTCATAACGCCTCGTTTTCAAACGCGTGCACGGACTTACTCCTATGTAATGTAAAAAGGTGAAAGGCTGTTTTAGGACTCTTTTGGCTGAAAAAAGCGTTTAGGGGAGAAATCACTCCACCTATCTCCGAGGGGAATTCTCAAAACGCCTGAATAAGCTTAGAGTATGCTTGTTTTGCCAGTACTTTCAAAGTTGGGGAAGCTATTTGATGGTTTTATTTGGGTTTTTAAAGTTTTCTCGGCGTTCATTCGCTTGAAACAAAAAAGTAAAGCCTTAGATTCAAAAAAGAAGGAAAAGACTCAAAAGACCCCGTGTAACAATACCCATAACTGTCCACTTAGATGACGTTGTCGAACTCGTCCGGGGGTCTGCCGAGGTGGAAGGTGACGAGGTTGGAGTCGCTCGGCAGGGAGTAGAAGAGGATCGAGTCCTCTTCCTCGTTTATCGCCCGCGAGAGCTTCCTCTTCAGCTCGGCGACCTCGTTCCCATCGAGCCAACCCTCGAAGACGCTCCTCTGGCGCCACTGGAGGTAGGCCTTCAGTATTTTGTGCACCCTTACGACCCTCTTCTCGTTCACGTCGTAGACGACTATGTAGTAGCGCGCCATGGTCCCACCGGGCCCCGATTACCTCCCCAAAATCTCCTCGGGGTCTATGGCCACTACATCCCCAGGGCTTTTATCGGGGACGTGGGACTCGACCACCACCGCCCCGATGCGGGGGTCGTAGGTGGCCACCCAAACGGTTGGGTGGTAGAAGTGAACGAGAAAACCGTAGAGCCATATGGGGCCCCTCCCCGTGAGTATGACGCCCTTCCTGGGATTGACCCCCGGTGGCCTCAGATCCCTGAGGACTTTCGGCTCGAGGATACCCTCAACCTCGAAGCCCACCACCGTGAACTCGTCCACCTCTCTGACCCTGAACCTCAGCATTCGAACGGCACCTCCACGAGGCTGTCCCCCATCAGCTCCCTCCACTTTCCGATGCTGTCGATCCTGCTGTGCTCCAGGGCGGCTCCAAAGAGCCTCCAGCTCCTCTCTATGAATGGACCCATCGTGAACGTGTCCCCGTCCACAGGGGTTATGTAGCCGGCCTCTATGAGCTTCGGTATGAACTTTTCGGTGTAGCCCCGTTTCTCCAGTATATCAAGCACCTCGGACTTGCTTATGTAGGCACTCCCCTTGGCCGTGTAGAACCTCTCGAGGAGGCTCCTGAGTATCGAGCCGACCCCGAGGTTGAGGGGTGGCAAGTCGTTCCACCTGTTGAGTATCTCGTTGGCACACTTGAAGACCTCATGCTCGTCCCTGGGGCACTTCTCCAGCCACCCCGGCTCGAGGAGGGGCGCGTCCTGGAAGACGTAGTAGTACCTGCTCGGCACCATCGTGTAACTGCCGGCTATCATCAGGGCGAGGTTTATCTGGTTGCTGCCCCCGATGAGGTTGACCCAGACCTCCTTCCTCCTGATACCGTAAAAGAGCGTGGTGGCCCTGTCAAAGACCTCGTCGAAGTCCTGACGGTTCACCTTGACGAGGTAGAAGTGCTTGGGTCTCTTCAGCTCGACCCCGAGGCCCTCGAGGCAGTCCCAGAGCCTGCAGAGGTACTTCACGATAGGCCTGTGTATGGGCTCCTCCCTCTGACGCATGTTGGAAAGCCCCCTGAACCACCTGGAGTCATAGGTGAGCCTGAGTTTTCCATCTATTGCCTCGGGGGTGTCGAAGACTATCACGACCTCGGGCATGCCGGGGTGTTTCTCCCTGCTCCCGCTCCTCTCTCCAGCCTCCCCGGAGAGCCTGAAGAAGTCCCTCGCCCCGTTGTGTCCCATCTGTGCCGCGGCCTGGAGTATGTAAACCGCGGTCAGGGGCATCGTCAGGGCGCCGGGGCTCAGCCCGAGTCCGGAGACGTGGTAGACGCCCAAGACTGGCACCTCCAACGGACCTCACTCTCGGAGGATCACCCAGCCCATCGGCCTGGAGTTCGCCACGCGGCGGGTCTTTGGAAAGTCCCCTGAGAGGGCATGGGTCCCAGGCTTCCTGCCGAGCTGGAATTTTCTCCGTATGTGTTTGAAGAAATCTGTTCCTAGTATCAGGGGACCGAGGGTCATCGAGTACCAGCCGCTTCCCCAGCCCACCCTGAGTTTGTGGCCCTCCATCCTCTCGAGCTGGGAGTAGAACCGCCCGACGCTCTCCCTGAACGCGCCGTACTTGCGGAGTTCCCTCCTCTCGAAGGAGATGACCTCCCTGGAGAAGCTGTCTATGGCCTTCCATATCAGGTCCTCGAAGTCCTCCTTCCCCTTTATCGTATCCGCCAGGAGCCCGTTCAGCTCCCCGGCCCTCATGGCGCGGGAGAGCAGCTCGTTATCTACCCTGATTTCGATTTCAACGTCGATGCCCTCAACGCCCTCCACGTACTGGGGTATCTCGCTTTTCCCTCCGACCGTCGAGACGGCGTACACCTTCAGGTTCCTGATGCTCAGGGGCTCGCTATCCCTGACCACCAGCGCCCTCATCGGGTCCCTCTTCGGTTCGTACCTTCTTCTGCCCCTCCTCCCCCTGGCGTACCCGAATACAAGCATCTCCAGCTCATCGTCGGCACGTTTTGGGTTGATTCTACCTTCTGAATCCGCCAGCTTTTCCAGTAACTTCTCTACCCTGCTCCGGTACTTTAAGGCAACATGGTAGAAGACGGCCGTCCGTATGGAACCCTTCACGCTCGAGCCGGGTATGTACGGCCTGCCGCTGGACTTTATGAACTCCCTTATCCTCATGCTCCTCGGTGCTATGCGACCCACCACGGGGAGTGTGTACTTCTTAACCTTCTCCAGCCCAACGCCGTAGTCTGAGAGGTACCTCTTCCAGATGTACATGTCCTCCATTATGTCGGGGGCCTTTACCAGCGTCAGTATCTCCTCGACGTCTGCCCCCGCGCTCGTGAGCTCGAGCATCAGCCTTTCAAGGTCAAGCACCGCTATCCTGCCGTCATTGAGGGGGAGCACGTCTATAACCGTCAGCTCGTTGCCGTTCCCGATGTGGAGTGGAGACAGGACGGTTAGCTTCATGCATCAACCCCCCATGGGCACCGGGAACGCCCTGCCGTAGACGTGGACCCTGTGCCCTATTTCCTTTGAGAACTCTCCTATCTCGTCGAGGTCCAGTATCCTTCCCGCGTTCTCCCTGACTATCGAGCCCTCAGCCGCGAAGAGCATGGTGGGCTTCCTCCTGGGCGTGCCGCCGGTGGTGTGCACCCAGCCGGAGCGCCTGACCGGCTCCCACTGGAGCACCTCCTCCCTGCTCTTCGGGAGCACGAGGGAGAGGGTTACGTAGCGTTCGCTTTTCTCCGGAAGTCCCGAGAAGCTGAAGTTCCTGTCGATCTCAAAATCGAAGAGGCCGAGTCCCCAGCTCCTCTTGCCACCCAGCCCCTCGTCGCCCAGGAACTTGACGGCGGGGAGGATGTACCTCCTGAAGATCTCCTCGCTCCCCTCGTAGAGGAAGTACAAACCTGCGTCCTCCCTGAAGTGGACCTGGGTCATGTAAAATATGTTGGAGTTGGAGGCGAGCCTGTCGAGGGCGACCTTCGGGATATCCACGATCCGCGCAGGTAGGCCCTCTGGAAGCAGCTCCCCCAGCCTCTCCGCCTCTATCCTTCCACCCACCACCATCTCGAAGGCTTCCTTCGTCAGGAGGGGTGCCTTTCTGAACCTTTTCGAGAGGGCGTAGCCCTCGGGCGTGTCTGCGAAGGTCCCGAGCACGAGGGAGTTCGCGTTCACGGGCTTCGGCAGGTAGTAGTGCTCGGAGTCAAAGGGGAAGAGCGAGGAGATGCGCGCGTTCCGCATTGCCTCGACGAACTCGTAGGTGCTGATGCCGAGCCTCGGGAGCACCGAGCCTATGGCACCGAATAGCGTATCCGAGTGAACCACGACGCCGGCGCTGTCGAGGGAGTGAAGCCCCACGTGGAGGGGCCCCCTGAACCTGAGCCTGACTGCTATCATCCTCATCCCCCGATGCTGAGTTTGAACAGTTCATCGAACGAACCCCTCACCCCCTCGATGGTGAGTGCCTCATTCGGCGCCTTCTTAACGAGCGTTTTCTCCTCGCCGTTCTCGGTGTAGTATTCAAGGGGCCTGAAGACGATTTCCGTGAGCCTGAACTCGACCTTTCCATAGCCCCTGGAACCCGAACCGCCGAGGTAGGTGTCCTCAAGCATCTTCATTGCCGAGAACAGGTTCCTGAGGTCCTCCTTCCACTGGGCGGTGTCCTCGATGGTGTAGATTATCTCGAACTCGAACTCCGCCCCGGCAACGACGCGCTCGTTCGTCCTCGGGTTCGCGGCGGAGGTGACCCTGTCGATGGCGACCTCTACCTTCGCCTCGGTTATCTCCTCGCCCGCCTTCCACCTATCCACCCACTCCTCAGCCAGCCTGGCGTCCCTGACGATTACCCTCGAGGGGAAGTTGCTGTTTCCGCTCGAACCGAAGAGCCTGCAGACGGGGCAGACCCTGGCGGTCTCGTACTCGTCGCAGACGTGGATGACGACCTTCCCAACGGCCCTGTTGAAGAACCTGTCGCATTTTTTGTTTTTAATCTCCTCAACAGTGCAGTAGCCGGGCTTGTACTTCAACTTTATCTGGCTCGGAACGTTGCCTCCCTTCTCAAGCTCCGTGTTGACCATCAGCTCGAGGAGTCCCCTGAGCCTGCCCTTCAGAGAGGAGCCGGGTATGTAGGGCAGCCCCGTCACGGGGTCCTTTATCACGTAGTTGTCAATGCCCCCTATCTCGGAGACCTCCCTCTGGGCCCCTATGTGCAGCCCGGTCACGGCCCTGATGCGCCCCCTGATTATGACCTTACCGTAAACGAGCCGGTTCATATCGGTCATTTCTCTCTCCCTCCGAGGAAGCGGTGGTAGGCTATAACGGCCTGAATAAAATCGTAAACGGCCTCAAAATTCTCCCTTGTAGGCGAAGCCGAGACCTTGAGCAGGATTGGATCAAGGGCCTTGTGAAGTGCCTCGAGAGCTTTGACATCCCTCCGGTCGGCCTTTCCTACCGAGTAGGCCAGGAGGAAGCGCATCCTCATGAGCTTCGACTGTATCCTTTCTTCGCTGGAGTGGTCGCCCCTGAACTCGAAGTCGAAGTATATATCCCTCGACAGGTCGAGCACCTTCCTGACCTGGTTGGTCTTGAGGTTCAGCACCCTGAGATAGGCCGCCACCACTATGGCCCAGTCCAGCCTCTCCCGCGGGGTTGCCTCAAAGAACCTTTCCATGGCCGTTAGGGTCTTCCCGAAGGTTTTCCCTATGACGCCCTCCAGGGAGTTCAGCTGCTTGCAGCTGGATATGGCCTCCCTGAGGCGCACCGCGTCGATGGGCTTTTTCTGGAGTGCCTCCGACACCACCGAAGTGTTGCAACCCCCGCCATTGCCGTGCTTCCTCTGGTGGGACTGGAGCCCACCATTTGAGTAGTTTTTATGGCCGTGTCCCATACGTTCACCCCCTAACCGCAAGGAGGAGGGGCTTCAGAACCCCGTCGATCCAGTATATCCTCTGGGGTTCTCCCCTCGAGAGGAGCTGGAGGTCGATTGAGACGAGATCCCTGAAGACCCCCTCCAGCTCCATGCGGGAGACGTAGTAAGCGAGAAGGTAGTTCCACCTTATCCCGTCCGGGTTGCGGACGTAAAGCTCCCTCAGCTCGAGGAGCTTCCAGAGCTGTGACTTGGGCACCCTTTCCCACCTTCCGCGCTCCCCGTTCCAGACCTGCAGTCCATCGGCGGTTACCCTGAATTTGCCGGCGTACCTGCGCCACAGCTCCCTGTACCCGCCCCAGCGGTAGGAGACGGGGAAGCTTAAGTCCCAGCCATAGTCCCTCGGGCTGGTGCGCTCGATTATGTAAACACGGTCCTTGCCCTCGTCCTTTGCCGTTTCGAGCCTCTCCTCAGCCACCTGGGCCATCCTCGACACTGGGAAGTCGTGGGCGAAGGTCGCTATCCCAGCGGACATCGTCACGTTCGGGTTCCTCCCGGTGTAGGCCGAAAACGTCTCCCTGATGAGGAAGGCCAGGTTGAAGACCTCGTTCCACGCGCCAACGATGAAGAGGTCATCGCCGCCGGCGTAGACGACGACCACGTTGGCGGGTGTCTGGCTCAGCCCCTGGTGTCGTTCCTTCCCCAGCTCCCTCGCGGTGGGAAGCCTCGGCACGTCGTCGGGCAGGGCCCCTTTCTCCAGTCTCCCCGAGATTATGGACACGAGGTAGGCCTTGAAGAAGTAGTCCATCAGCCTTGAGAGGCTCGCGACAAGGGCCGGGTTCCTGTCCTTAAGTCCCCTGCTGAATATGAGACCGAGGTTATCGACGTCGGCCTTGAAGACCGCTATCCTCTCCGCCCCCAGCGAGTTCTCGGCCAGCTTTTTGAATTCCATCACGGCCTTCCTGCCGTTCTCCAGCGTCAGCCTCGCGTAGTCGGCGACGACATATGGATAGGCGCGGTACTCTCCCGGAACCTTCCACAGGTCGAGGCTGTTCCTCAGCAGTACCTCCGAACCGGGCGGAACGTTCCACTCGGACAGCATCTTCACGTCGTCGAACCAGTAGATGCGGGAGAACGACAACAGAACGGAGCTCTTCGGATCCTCACCGTACTCCTCGAGGTTTTCCCCGCCAATCCTGACGAAGAGGCCGGTCTTGGGCAGGGCCGTTCCGAGGTGCCACAGCTCGTAGCAGCGCCCGCAGAGCTTGAGCTCCTCCCCCTCCTCGTTCCGTATCGTGAACTTCTTGGCCTCGGCGGGCGTTATCTGCTTCCTGCAGACGGCGCACTCCTCCAGCTTGTGGAAGCCATCGGAATCGACGAACTCACCTATCACATCGAGGAACCGCCTGCTCTTCCTCTCCCCGACCTTGGCCTTCATGTCCCTCCAGAGGCTTCCGTTTCTGAAGGTCCTCATCTCCTCCCTGCCAACCTCGTCCCAGTCGAGTGCGAGGTAAAGGGAGCCGTCGAACTCCCCGAGTAGGAAGCGCTCCAGCCTTTCCCTGACGCGGCGGAGGGTTGAAATGGTGTCATCGGTGTTGGGGAGTATGAGAGTAAACGCACCCCCGCCGTTGTAGATGATGCAAGACCTCGGGAGGCCGAGCCTTCCGAGTACCTCCAGCACGACGTCCCAGGCCAGGAGGTCGAGGTATATCGACCTGGCCCTGAGCATCTTGAGCGCTCCCTTGGAGGTTATCGTGAAGACGAAGCGCTGGATGCCCGAGAGGTCACCTTCCACGAAGAGGAACGGCTTCTCCGCCTCCCCGGCAAGGTACAGCGACACCGCGAGGGCCGAGAGCATGCGGGAGTAGTCGTAGAGGGAAACCCTTGGGTCCGATGTGCAGGCGGGCACGAAGGTCAGGTATCTCTCGAGAACCGCCATGACCCTGCTTGAGTCCGGGTACTGGCCGGGCTGTGAGAGGGCGTAGCTTATCCGCCCCACCACGTCGGAGTACCAGGCGGGGGTCACCTCCACCTCCCTCTCCGGTGTCGGGAACTCCTTTCCGAGGTCCAGCTCCACCGGCCGGTAGTAGAGCATCTCGGGACTCCCCTTGCCGATGTCCACGAGCGTGAAGACGGAGACGAGGGGAGTGGAGGGGTCCTCCTCGCGGCACTCCCCGAGCAGTTCCATCGCCTCGAAGATGGCCCTCCCCAACTTTAGGGTTTTCTCATCGCTCACCGAGTCCGCGAAGGCCTCCCACCCGTCGAGGAGCAACTGGAACGGTGCGACCCTCCTGTATTCCTCCCTCCCTGACCTCTCTGAAAGCCCAACGAGAAACTCGAACCCCGCCTTTCCCGGGGAACCGCGGCCCGCCCTCGACAGCACCCTGCCCAGTGGCAGAAGGGCGGCGGCGAGGGCCAGCGTTTCGACGTCCTGCTTCAACCGTCATCACCCCCTAGCCGGGCGACAGAAGTGCCCAACTGAAAGGTGCATTGATCACCTGAATGGGACACGGGTATTTTCTACGGTGCATCAGATAAAAAAGTTTTTCGGTCCGGGTTGGTGCGAAGAACCTAAGGAAAATCGTTCCCGACTTCAAAATTGCAGGGCTATGAGTCCAATTCAGCGGAGTTGTAATTCGTGAGAGAGGTTTTTGGGAAACACTGCAGGAGGAAGGTGTCTCAAGGTTACCCGGCCCCGCCACCGCGAGAAGATGCCCTCTTGTTTCGAGGCCACGACGCACCTGGAAAGCTTCCAGAACACACCAAACCTCCCACGGGGGCGCTTAAGGCCCCATCTCCCGATACCGCAGATTTTAGCGTCCAAACATTATGTGGTTCTGAAACTCAACATCAGGTTCGACAAAAACCTGTGGTTACAGTACCTGGCCCAGTTTCCAAACATCATGTGGTTCTGAAACAAGAAGGCGCCACTCCTCATAGTATTCGTCGACGTCAGTGGCTCCATGGACGAGTTTCCAAACATCATGTGGTTCTGAAACCATAGTCGACGAGGAGCTTAAGCTCCTCAAGGCGCTGTTTCCAAACATCATGTGGTTCTGAAACGTGAACCTTAACCCCGAGATTGTGACGGCATCGCTGGAAGGGGGGACGTTTCCAAACATCATGTGGTTCTGAAACTCGTGGATTGACAACAAAACACTCCCTCCAGAGGAGTTCGTCAAGCTGGGTTAGTTTCCAAACATCATGTGGTTCTGAAACTGGGAGCTGGGTGCGGGGGTTCGTGATGTTAAACTCCTTCAGAAGCTTCATTAGCTCGTTTCCAAACATCATGTGGTTCTGAAACGGTTAACTTTTTTGCCCCTTCGGGCAAATAAAGTAATGTTAAACTCCCATATAAATTTTGCGGTTATCAGAAGTTCAGAAAACAACCCTAGAAGGGAGACTCCAAACGCCCCCAACACAAACCACTTCAATTAGTAAGAAAGCCGAAAAAGAAAGAAAAAGCCCTAACAAACCAGGGAAGAAGATAACGTCAGGGAGAGGACCAGCGGGACAGGCTAAACAATTCACGGGGAAAACAAACGCCGTTCATTGGAAATCACTCCACCAGACCCCCGCGAAAAGTCCCCAAAAGCCCAACTGAGACGGCAGAGAGCCCCGTTTGAGACCCGTCTGGAAAACGGTAGAAAATTCCCCTCGCAGTTGTAGGGGGATTTTTAGGGTTTCTTTCGAGTTGTGGAGGTGTCATAACGCTTTGTTTTCAAACATGTGCACGGACTTACTTCTATGTAACGTAAAATGGTGAAAAGTTGTTTTACGGCTTTTTTGTCTGAAAAAAGCGTTCAGGGGAGAAATCACTCCACCCATCTCCCATTACAAATCCCCAAACGGCCGAAGAACCCTTGAACTGGCTGTTTTCTATCACCACCTCAAAACCAAATAAGGGCGGATCGATCTCAGTTTGTGGAGCACGGAGTTTTCTACCGTTCATTGGCCCCGAGGAGATTTGTAATGCCCCAAACAGAGAAAAGGAGAAAACGCCTCAAAAACAAGTGTGCATCGTTACTCAACTATGTTACCTATCCTGACCGAAAGGCTTTTTTATCCCTCCAGCTTTTAGTGAGAAGGTGTTTCAGGATGAGGATAAAGCTCGACCTGGAGCCCGAGGAAAGCTTCCCCTTCTACGCCGTTGGAAAACACACCGTCCAGGCGATGATATACACCCACCTCAACGGGACGGATTACTCTGATCTTCACGACAGGAAGGGCTTCAAGTTCTTCACCTTCTCCGACATCTACCCCAGCGGGCCCTTCGAGCCGGGCAAAAGGAAAAGCCTGATAATCAGCTCCCCGGACGAGGGGTTAATCGAGACGCTCTACGAGAAGCTCCTCCCAGATGAGAAGCTCTACCTCGGGAGGCACGCGCTTAAAATAGTCTCACTGAAGAAGTTCAGGCTAAGGCCGAGAAAGGCCTTCATAACCGGCTCCCCCGTCGTCCTCTCCGCCCCGGGAGACGGTCGCTTCTTCACCTTCCACCACCACAACAGCCTCGCCTACTTCGTCGAGAGGCTCACCGAGCTGGCCGTGAGGAAGTACGAGGCCTTCACGGGCGAGGACTTCGAGCTCGACGGCCCGCTCTTCACGAGGATGATCCCGAGGGTGAGGAGGAAGGGCTGGCTCGACATCTACGTCAGGGTTAATATCCGCGGGCGCTACTTCGACGTCCCGGGCACAACATGGGAGTACCTCGAGGCCCCGCTGAACGAGTCAAACAGGGACTTCTACGCCTTCACGATGGACGCCGGAATCGGGGAGCTGAACAGCCTGGGGTTCGGCTTTCTGAATCCGCTCAAGAAAAAGCCGTGAGGGGTTGCCATGAAAAGCTGGGAGCTCAGGCGGAAGGTTGGCTTCCTCGTTCTGGCCCTGACCAGCTGGGCCTTCCTGGCACAAACCGACATAGAGAACGCCACCTTCGCCACGACCGTCGCGTTCATACTCCTGCTCTTCGCCTGGACCGACTACTTCAGCTTCGTAATCTACATAGCCCCGGCCTTTGGCGCCATAGCCGGCCTCTTCGCCGGGAACTTCGATGGAATCTACTACGGCATTCCGACGGGCCTCGCCTTCGTCCTCTTCGCCCTCCTCATGAGCAGGAACCGCGAGAAGCTGGCAACGCTCGTCTTTCTCCTCACCCTTCCCCTCGCCGTCGTGAACGCCCACCTCTACCCTGTATCGAGCGCCATAGTCTGGACCTTCATCGGCCTGATGGTCGGCCTGATAGAGAACGCGGTCATAGAGGAGATGGCCGGGGGCGACGTCCTGATAATAGCCCTCTACTTCATGGCCCTAGGTCCCCTCGCCTTCATTCCCACCGCCCTCCAGACCTTCACCGGGCGGGCGCTCTTCGAGAAGGTCTTCGATGACGTCTCCGCATACCCCGTCGGCCCGGCGATGTTTGTCATAGCCCTTCCACTCTTCCTGGCTACCCCGGGGCTGGTGGAAAACCACTACCTCCCCGAGTGGCTCTTCTACGCCCACTTCCACGGCCTCCAGAGCCCGGGCTGGGCCTTCTTCGTGGGCCTCGGCGCGATGTTCCTCTCGGGTTACGCCACCTCCCTGGGGGACGATGACCCGATTGCGGCCATTATGGGGCTGACCGCCGGCCTGGTCGTTGGAATGGTAGTCCTCGTCGGCCTTGTTCTCCTCGGAATGTACGTTGAGGGTCTGGGACACGAGGGTCTTTCAACCCTGCTGGCTCTCGGTGCCCTCGCGCTGAGTCTCTTCGCCTGGCTCTTCTCCGCGGTCTCCCTGGCTCCCCTCCACTACGAGGGGAAAAGCTCGATCCCGCCCCACCTCTGGTTCTGGGGGCTGAACGCGGTTGCCCTGCTCCTCTCCGTTCCCCTCCTCCCCAAACTCTGGCGCCCGGGGGAGGGGACCTTCATAACGGCCCTCCTGGTTGCCCTGTTCTTCCTCGTGGCCCTTGGGGAGGAGAGGAAGGAGCTCGGCCCCCTCTGGACGGGCTTGCTGGCTCTAATGGCCCTGCTTGCGGGCCTGTGGACCGGTTTGGGCGTTCAATCCGTGCTGGGGTGATGGCATGAGGGCGTACGTGACGACCGTTGGAACCTCACCCGAGGCGGTCTTCAACCCCCTCTGGTACCTCGTCGAGGTTCACGGCTGGGTTCCCGATGCCGTTTACCTGCTCTGGAACGACGGCGTGAGGGAACAGCTTGAGGGGGTGAAGGGACTGATAGAACGTCTCTCCAGCGCCTACGGCGTGGGGATAAACGTCATCGCCGGCGAAGACCTGAGGTTCAGCGAGGATAACCCGGTGGAGTTCAGGGAGAGGGCCGCCTCGCTCATCGGCTCACTTGTCTCTGAGGGACATGAGGTCATTGCCGACATAACCCCCGGCAGGAAGTTCATGAGCGCCCTCCTCCTCGGCGCGGCGATGGCGAGGGGGGCGGGCGAGATAACCTACCTCCACCTGGAGGACTGGAGGCGCTACGCAGGGAAGCTGCTCTTCGAGGTCCCAATGGTGGAGCAGAGGCTCTTCAGGAAGGGGGAGCTGACGGGAAAACCCGGAAAGGTCTCCCTGCCGGGTAGGAAGAGGGGCCCTGCGGAGAGCCTCACCGTGAACAGGGAGTCGCTGATGGCCCTCCTCGACTCCCTGTATCTCGATGGGTTGAGGAGGTTCAGGCTGGCCGTCAGGAGCGAGGAAATAGCGTCCGTGAAGCTGGGCAGGCGGGCGAGGATAAGGGTGAGGGAGTATTTGACCCTCGACCGGGAACTCCACGGCGGGCACACGATGGTGAAGGAGGCGGTGATAGCGGGAATGGGGAGCTTCAGGAACTGGGACGAGCTGAAGGAAGAGGTCAGGGCGTTACTCCGCTCCGGAAGGCCGCTCTACATCGGCTTTGACACTAACGCCCTCCTCTTCCGCGTTCCTTCAAGGGTCATCGCAGAGGGGGACTTCTACAGGAACGGCAATCTGATATTCGACTTCGCCTACTCCGACGAGGTTCAGGTCGAGATAGGGCGGCAGGTGAACGAGAAACTGCCCTTCGACCGGGAGCTCGGCCCCTACTCCAACCAGCCAACGCCGAGGGCAAGGCTGGCCTCCATCGGCAGGGTCGAGCTGGTAAAGCTGAGGGAGATGGGGGCTGAAAGGGCCGACAGCAGGAGGGACGAGCGGGGGGACACGAAGATAGCCCTCGACTACAAGGCCTTCGCCGAGGAGAAGGACGCGAACGTGATGGTCATCACCCTCGACGACAGGGCCTACGCGGAGATGGACGCGCTCCGCGGGAGCGGGCTGGTTCCCTTCAGGCTGGAGTGGGAGTTCTCCTTCGGGGAGAACCTTGAGGGGAGCTGGGAGGCGCTGAGGGACACGCTCTACACGCTGGCGGTGACTCTCGGCGAGCTCAACGTCCACACCTACAAGCTCCACGGCCTCTGGCACGGCAAGAACTCGGAGGACTGGGAAAGGGAAAGGGTGAGGCTGAACAGCTTCGAGTACGGCAGGATTTTCAGGGTTCTCTCGGGCGGGGACTAGTCCTTCTCCCCCTTCTCGTACTGCCTCTCGAAGTAGTCCCTCAGCTCCCTGACGAGGTCCTCGAGGTCAAAGACGTCCATGTCCACGGAGACTAGTAGATCATTGGGTTCAACGTCGAAGACCCTCTGCCTGGCGTACTCCGCGTGGGCGTCGCCCTTTATGGCGTGGAGCATCATGGCTATGCTCATCGGTGCAGTCCCACCCGTCAGATGGAAGGTTACATCCCCGCTGTTCTCCTTTATCAGCTCCGCTATCCGGGAGCCGCGGATATCCTGAAATATCATTCTGACGTCGTTTGAATCCCTGATCGGGACGAAGTTCACCGTGATGGTTCTCCCCGGCCCGCTCTCAATCTTCTCTTCGTCCTCGCTCGGCCACCTCACCAGGAACCGCACGTCCAAGCATTTTGAAGCCTTCTCGAAAAAGAGCAGCAGGAGGTCCTTCACCTCGGTCTTCAGCTTGGGCGGATCGAGACTCGCCAAGTGAGCCTCCTTCGTCACGAGGAGGTAAAGGGACTCAAGCGGGCCGTCTTTGAAGTGGTAGTGCATTGAGACGTAGAGGGGAAAGAGGGAAACGGGCGCTTCCTTTCCGTTCGCGTTTATCTTCCTGTTGCGCCTCATGTCCTCACAGCTCGCGTTATTGACCAGATCCCAGTTGCTAGGGAAACTCAGGCCGTAGACGAGGTATCGCGTCTTCGGGTGATCCATCTTCTCTTTTTTCTTCGGCGCCGGGTAGGCAAAGGCCGTGGCGAAGATTATCGAGAGGAAGTAGAAGACCGTGCCTAAGACGAACCAGGGGTTACCCATCTTGATTGCATCGGGGAGCCATGCCGTCAGGATCACGGCGAAGAGAACAAAGAGGAAGAGACCGTACGCTGAAACTGCCAGCTCGCCTATGAAGTACCTTGATAGGAAAGTGCTGAAGAAAACGCCCAACGAGTCCCTTCGGCTTCCCCCGAGCTTCCAGCCGGCGAAGAGGGCAAGCCCAAAGGAAATGAGGAACACAATCAGCGAGGCCATTAGAAAAACAACGTAATCCGTTGGCAAAGACGTTGCTGGCCTTATGTGATCAACCACCCAATACTCGACCTCTATGAGGTGCGTAGCGATATCCTCTGGAAGCCATTTGAAGAAACTTTCCATCTCCATTAGGGCGGCGTTTTCCAGAAACATAGCGACGGCAGGTGTCAGCAGAAGTAGGGAAGAGACGAGCTTTCGGGCGGTCCTGCCTGGCATTCCCACCACCGCATTAAGTTCCCGCAACCCTTTAAAACCCTCTCCCTCAGCCTAACCCGGTGGTGGGAATGAGGATAGCGGTCATCGATTACGACAGGTGTAACCCTGACAAGTGCGGTAACTTCCTGTGCGAGCGGGTCTGTCCGGTCAATCGAATGGGTGGAGAGGCGATAATCATAGACGAGGAGAACTACCGGCCGGTGATTCAGGAGGCGAGCTGTACCGGCTGTGGGATATGTGTGCATAAGTGTCCCTTCAACGCGATAACCATAGTGAACCTCCCGGAGGAGCTTGAGGAGGGCTGCGTGCACCGCTACGGCGTGAACGCCTTCGTTCTCTACCGCCTCCCCGTGGTCAAGGACGGCATGGTCGTTGGCATACTCGGACCGAACGGAACCGGTAAGACAACGGCCGTTAAAATCCTCGCGGGCCAGCTCCTGCCGAACCTCTGCGGCGACAACGAGAGCTGGGACAACGTGATCAGGGCCTTCCGAGGCAACGAGCTCCAAACCTACTTCGAGAGACTGAAGAACGGCGAGATCAGGCCGGTGGTGAAGCCCCAGTACGTCGATTTGATCCCCAAGGCCGTTAAGGGCAAGGTCAGGGATCTGCTCAGGAGGGCTGATGAGGTTGGCGCCTTTGACGATGTTGTCAGGGAGCTCGAGCTTGAGAACGTCCTCGACAGGGACATAAAGCACCTCTCCGGCGGTGAGTTGCAGAGGGTTGCGATAGCCGCGGCGATACTGAGGAAGGCCCACTTCTACTTCTTCGACGAGCCCTCGAGCTACCTCGACATAAGGCAGCGCCTGAAGGTGGCGAGGATAATCAGGAAGCTGGCAGATTCCGGCAAGTCCGTCCTCACGGTGGAGCACGACCTGGCGGTGCTCGACTACCTGAGCGACGTGATTCACGTCGTCTACGGCAAGCCAGGAGCTTACGGTATATTCTCCCAGCCGAAGGGCACGCGCAACGGGATAAACGAGTTTCTGCGCGGCTACCTTAGGGACGAGAACGTCCGCTTCAGGCCCTACGAGATAAGGTTCACGAAATCCAGCGAGAGGCAGAGCCAGGCGAGTGACGTGCTCGTCCAGTACCCGCGCCTCGTGAAGGACTACGGGGGCTTCAAGCTCGAGGTCGAGCCGGGGGAGCTCTACATGGGCGAGGTGGTGAGCATAGTTGGGCCAAACGGTATCGGCAAGACGACCTTCGTGAAGATGCTGGCCGGCGTGGAGGAGCCGACAGGGGGAGAAGTTGATTGGGAGCTGAAGGTTTCCTACAAGCCCCAGTACATCAAGGCCGACTACGAGGGCACGGTTTACGAGCTTCTGAGCAGGATTGACGCGGCAAAGCTTCTCAACAGCTTCTACAAGACCGAACTGCTCAACCCCCTCGGAATCCCCGACCTCTACGACAAGCAGGTGAACGAGCTTTCGGGCGGTGAGCTCCAGCGCGTTGCCATAACGGCGGCCCTGATAAGGGACGCGGATCTTTACCTCCTCGACGAGCCCTCCGCTTACCTCGACGTCGAGCAGCGCTTGGCCGTTTCGAGGGCGATAAGGCACCTGATGGAGAAGGAAGGCAAGACCGCCCTGGTGGTCGAGCACGACGTGCTGATGATAGACTACATCAGCGACAGACTGATGGTCTTCGAGGGCGAGCCGGGGAGGCACGGAAGGGCCCTTCCGCCGATGGGAATGAGAGAAGGCATGAACCGCTTCCTGGCGTCGGTGGGGATAACCTTCCGCCGCGACCCCGAGACGGGAAGGCCGAGGGCCAACAAAGAGGGGAGCGTGAAGGACAGGGAGCAGAAGGAGATGGGCGAGTACTACTACGTCTCGGCCTGAATAGGCCCACTGTTCCTTTTTTCATGTTATCTCTGTCAGAGCGGTTCGTCTTGTTCCGTGTAAACCAAAATAAACGGTGGCTAACGTTGTTTAACGATAATTCGAGGGAAAAGCGGCCAGCAGCCCGTTTGATGAACAAAAGCAAATCCACGACGACGATTTCCTGAAAAAAGCTTAAATAGATCCCGTTTCATAGAGAAGACTGAGGTGAGGAGCCATGGCGTGGAGAAAAGTTATCGCAGTGCTCTTCGGTTTGATGATGCTGGCGGCGACGGTGTCCCTCACCGGGGTGAGGGCCGGCGAGGCTGGCGTGACGGTGATCCTGGTCAGCGACAACGAGGCCGACTGCGCCCTGGCAGAGTACCTGGCCAATCTGACCGGGGCCGTGGTTGTCACGACGACGTGGGGTGTCTATGACCCGAACGTCACCGCGGAGGTCATGGGCTACGGGCCTGACAGGGTGATAATCATAGGGGGCCCAGAGGCAGTCGTGGAGGAGTACGTGAGCGACCTCCAGGATCTGAACATAACGGTGGAGCGCTGGTGGGGCAAGAACAGGTACGAGACCAACCTGGCGGTCTTCGAGAACGCGAGCAGACTGGGCCTCAGGTTTGAGAACAGCGTGGTGATGGTTCCCGGAAACGACACGGGCGCGATCAGGGAGGCCCTCCGGGAGGCCCTGAGGACCAGGGGGATAATCGTGTTCGCCAACAACACCACCGATCCGGTTAGAATAATGGTCAGGTTGGGGGTTGGAAACGCCAACGTCACCATCATCAGGAGCCGCGTCACCGAGAGGATAGCGGAGAGAATAATGCTGAAGCTCGAGAGCAGAACGAAGGTGCGACAGGTGGAGGTGAACGTGACACCCGATATGGCCCTTGAGGCCATCAACGTCAGCGAGGCGAGGATAAGCACGGCTGAGGGACTCCTCGCCAACGTCACTCTGCCGGAGGAGAAGAAGATACTGGCGGAGAGGATGCTCAACCTGTCAAAGGCCGAGCTCGAGCGTGCGAAGGAAGCCTACGAGGCCGGGAACTACTGGAGGGCCTACGGACAGGCCATAGCCGCCAAGGCCCACGCCGAGGTGGTCATAAGGATCGCCTCCAAGGAGTGGGAGGTGAAGCTCAGGTTTGACCCGGCGATGCGGGCTGAGACCTTCATCTACCGCGTCGAGAGGCAGCTGGCCGTGATGGAAAGGGCAGGGATTGACGTGACCGGGCTGAAGGCCCTGCTGGAGCAGCTGAAGGCCGCGGTTGAAAACGGCGACTACGACGTCGTCAATTCGCTGATGACGCAGATAAGGAGGGAGCTCATGGAGGCCTACACCCACGGGAAGGGCAAGTTCTGGGAGCAGATAAGGTTTCCGGACCATGGAAGATGGGCCGCACCGTGAACTCCCCTTTCTAGGCCTCTTTTTCTTCTCGAGGCAAAGAATTTAAGGCCGTCCACGTTATCGGGGACGGAAGGAAAAAGAGGGGATCACCATGCTTCCGCCAGGCAAGATACCACCGGAAAAGTTAGGGAAGTTCGTGTTCAACAGGCTGGGGGCAAGGGACGACGGGGTTCTGGTTTCTTCTGGCCCGGGAATAGATGCCGCCGCGATAGAATTCGGCGATAGGGTTCTCGTCGCCTCGACGGACCCGATAACCGGGGCGGAGAAGGGAATAGGATTCTACGCCGTCCACGTCAATGCCAACGACGTGGCCACGTTTGGAGCCAGGCCGAGGTGGTTCCTTGTTTCGATCCTCCTGCCAGAGAACTCGGACGAGGGGCTCTTGGAGAGGATAATGGAGGAGCTCCACGGGAGCGCCCTCAAGCTCGGCGTTGCCATAGTCGGAGGCCACACGGAGGTAACGCCGGGCCTCGACAGGCCGATAGTCGTTGGAACTATGCTCGGTGAGGTCGAGAGGGAAAAGCTCGTTACCTCGAACGGGGCCAGGGCGGGGGACGCGATAATCCTCACCAAGTGGGCCGGCCTGGAGGGGACGGCCATAATAGCGAGCGAGCGCGGTGAGGAACTGGAGGGGGTCCTGGGAAGGGAGATCGTGGAGAGGGCGCGCTCTTTCATCGAGATGATAAGCGTCGTTGAAGACGCCCTAACCGCCAACTCGGTTGGAGTCCACGCGATGCACGACCCGACGGAGGGAGGGGTCACCAACGGCCTCCACGAGATGGCCGATGCTGCCGGCCTGGGCTTCCGGGTTTACAGGGGGAGGATACCCATCAGGGGGGAGACCCTCGAGATCTGCCGGTTCTACAACCTCGATCCCCTGGCCCTGATAAGCTCGGGGGCGCTCCTCATAGCCGCCCCCAGGGAGAAGGCCGGGGAAATCCTCGCGGCCCTGGCGAAGAAGGGCATAAACGCCTCCGTCATCGGGGAGTTCCTTGACGACGCGGGGACGAGGGTCATCGTCGAGAACGGTACGGAAAGGCCCCTTGAAAGGCCCGAGAGCGACGAGCTGTGGAAGGTCGTCTAAAGATCCACCGAGATCCTCAGGCCCTTCTCCTCCTCTATCCTCCTCAGCACCTCGAGGGCCGTTTCCTGGCTCACGGGGACCCTGAGGAGGTGCTCGTAGGCCTTCCTCACCTCCTCCCGCTCGTACCCCTGAGAGGTCTTCTCAATGTACAGGAGAACGGCGAGGAGGACACCCCTGAGACTGCGCTCGGGCAGGGGCAGGAGCTTCCAGCCGTTGTCGTGGACGTACGCGGCCCTTGGCCTTTCCTTTCCCGTCAGCTCTGTCAGGGGGACGGCGCCGGGGCTTTCTCCTGAGAGGAGGTACTCGACCAGCGCCTCGCCCGGGTAGCCCTCCCTTCTGAGGCCGGAGAAGCTCAGCTCGAGTGCACGGAGGAGTGAGGCCAGTCTCTCCAGGTCACGTATCCTATCCTTCGAGAGGAGGGACAGCTTGAGGACGGCCTTCTCGAGCGGCTCGTTCTCCAGGTCGGCCGTGAAGAGTACCCTGTCCCTGAGCCTTGAGCCCTCCTCGAAGGCCTTCACCGCTATCCACACGGCACCATTGGTGAGGACGCCGTACCTGACGCCGGAGTTGAAGCAGTAGCGCGCCAGCTGGCGAAGCGGCTCATCGCGTTTGAGAACGTTCACGCCCAGATTCTTGGCCTCGACGTAGGCGAAGACCTCCCCGTCCAGGATAAGCGCGTAGTCCGCCCTGCCGTCCTCGGTCCTCTCCTCCGGCCTTACCTCCTCGGGGTTGTTCCAGTCCCAGCCGAGAGCCTGGAAAATCTCGCCTATGAGGTGCTGCTTCACCGCCTCCTCGTTCTTGACGTAGAGGCCACGGTGGGACTTGATCTTCAGTTTGACCCGTGAAGCCGCTTTTCTCAGCCCCTCCATGAACCGCACCCAACAACTGAAATGCCTCCCCGTGACCTAAAAGCTTTTGGGAGGGTATCCCAAATGGGAACGGTGAACCAGATGTGCAGGATTCTCTTTGCAGTCGGTGAGGGAAGTGAGATACGGCCGCTCCTCGGGGCCCTCGTCAAATCCGCGCGGCACGACCCGTACCGCGAGAGGAGGAACGGGAAGAAGCAACACGCGGACGGCTGGGGCTACGTCCTTCTGAAGGACGGCTCGGTGAGGCACTACAGGTCCCTCAGGCCGGTCTTCGAGGACGACAGGGCCGTCGAGTCCCTGGAGGGGGAGCTTGAAGGTTTCGTGGCCCTGATGGTCCACGCGAGGGCCGCCTCCCAGGGGGACAGGAGCCTCTACAACGTCCAGCCCTTCGCCTTCTCGACGAGGAGGGGCTTTTCCTTCTGGCTGATGCACAACGGCGACCTGGACAAGGGGGCCATACTCGAGCTGGCCGAGCTTAACCCGAGAGAGCTGGAGAACGTTTCCGACACCTACGCCTTCGCCACCTACCTCTGCAGAAGGCTCCCGAGCGTTGGCCTGAGCGACCTCCTCGTCCACTACCGGACGATAGAGGGGCACACCAGGTCGATCTTCAACACCGTCACCCTGTTCCACGACTCGAGAAAAGGTTTCAGCGCCTTCGTCACGGCCAGAATGAGCGACGGGTACCTTAGCAATCCGGCGGACTACGACTACGCCAAGCTGCTCGTGCTCGAGGGGGAGAACCTCTTCGCCGTCGCCTCCTCCACGCTGGCGCTGTACCACGGGGCAGGTTACGAGGTGGTCCCCAACGAGACGGCCTTTCACGTTACCCTGGACGAGGGTTCCTTCGAGGTCAAGAGGATGCACCTGTGAAACGTTATATACCATGCTCCCCAAGTCAATCCGGTGATCCCATGGAGATGAAGGCCCCCGTGAAGGTCTACATGACCCGAAAGCTCATCGGGGTAGAGCCCGAGGACAGCGTGAAGAGGGCCTGCGAGGTGATGGTGGAGTTCGACATAGGCTCCCTCGTCGTCGTTGACTCCGGGAGGGTAGTGGGTTTCTTCACGAAGAGCGACGTGATAAGGCGCGTGGTAATCCCCGGGCTCCCGAACACCACGCCGGTGAGGGAGATAATGAGCGACGAGCTGATAACTGTGGACTCGAACACCCCCCTCCGGGAGGTCCTGGACCTGATGGCCAAGAAGGGCATCAAGCACGTGCTCGTGGAGGAGGGCGGGGAGATCGTGGGGATATTCAGCCTGAGCGATCTCCTCGCGGCGAGCCGGAGAAAGCTTGAGACGGCCATAGCGGCCGAGTGATGGCCATGATAAGGATAGCCCACATAAGTGACACCCACGTAACGGGGGAGAGCGCATACAAGGGTTACGCCTACGACCTCATAGTGAACGAGATAAACCGCGGCGACTTTGACTTCGTCATTCACACGGGGGACGTGACCAACAACGGCCTCCGCGAGGAGTACGAGAGGGCGAGCTACGAGCTGAGGAAGATCAGGAAGCCCCTCGTTGTCGTCCCGGGGAACCACGACGTCAGGAACGTCGGCTATGCCCTGTTCGAGCGCTTCATCGGCCCGCTGAACGGGGTCTTCGAGTTCGAGGGTGGCGTGGTGGTGTGGGTGGACTCCACGATCCCGGACCTCAGCGACGGGCGCGTCGGTGGCCACAAGTTCCGCTGGCTCAAGGAAAAGCTTGAGGAGTACTCCGACAGGAGGTTCAAGATAGTTGCCGCCCACCACCACCTGATCCCCCTCCCCGACACCGGCAGGGAGAGGAACGTCCTCTACAACGCCGGCGATGTTCTCGACCTCCTCCTGAGGCACGGGGTTACCCTCTACACCTGCGGCCACAAGCACGTGCCGAACGTTTACCGGGTGGAGGACCTGGTGGTGGACAACGCCGGCTGCGCCTCCTGCAGGAAAACGAGAAGGGGCGACGTGAACAGCTACAACGTCATAACCCTGCACGACGACGGAAGGGTGGAGGTAGAGGTGAGGCGCGTCACCCGGGAAGTGGAGCGCAGGGAGCACCGTCCGGTTAGGCCCAAGCTCTTCGTCCCAAGGGGGAAGAGACTCCTCAGGGTGGTGCAGGTCAGCGAGAGCAACGTCTCTGACAGGGCCTACTTCCGGCGCAAGGTCCTCGAGAACGCCATCAGGACCATCAACGAGAGGCTGAACCCGGACCTGGTCGTCCACTGCGGCGACGTCGTCGATATGGGCATAGAGCGCTACTACGAGAGGGCCGTGGAGTTCTACGAGAAAATCAGGGCCGAGAAGCTCATTGTCCCGGGCCACAACGACATAACCTACCTCGGCCACGACCTCTTCACCGAGTACTTCGGTGAGCCGGAGGTCAAGGAGATCGGGGACTTCACGTTTATCCCTGTCGTGAGCGCCCAGTACGAGACGCCGATAGGTGTCGTCGGACGGATAGGGCAGAGGGGGCTCGAGAAAGCGTTGCTGGAGAACTCCGAGAGGTTTACCGTGGTGGTGATGCACCACAACATAGTCCCGATACCGAGGAGCAGGGAGCTGGGCTTTCTCGAGGACGCCGGGGACGTCCTCAGGGTCCTCACGCGCGCCGGGGCGAACCTCGTACTGACCGGCCACGGAGGGAACGCCTTCGGGGTCAAGGTGGAGAAAACCCCTATCATCAACGCCGGCTCCATAAGCTGGGAGCTCCACAGGAACCCCTTCGGGAACAGCTTCAACGTGATAGACGTCTACCGGGACATGGTGGTCGCCTTCGAGGTGCAGGCCACCTGGGGTTCGGGCAGGCTCGTGGGGATATGGAAGACAAAGGGGCCATTCACCCCCTTCCGATCCTCTCCCTGAGGCGCTCCATCAGGTCCTCCATTATCGCGTTCACGGTTTTCTCGAGCTCGACGTTCTCTATGACCCTCACGCCGTGCTCCCTCGCCCTCTCAACTATGAACTCCTGTATCTCCAGTATCTCCTCCAGGTGCTCCAGGTAGTAGTCGGCGGACCTCTTGCTGTAGCGCGCCCTCTCGTAGAACCTCGCCTCGAGGTCCCTCTCGCTCCCCACGGTTATCACGTACATAAAGCTGTTCTCCCTCAGCTCGACGTAGCCCGGGACGAGGTGTATGCCCTCGATTATGGCGTTCGAGCCCTCCTTGTAGGCCCTCTCGAGGACGGCCGAGACGCCGACGGAGACGTGCTTGACCTGGCTCTTGAATCCTTCAATGAGGGGTGAACCGCCACCGCCCTCCGCGTGGATCGTCCTCCAGGCCAGGAACGAGGAGGCGTGGATATCAGGGAGTAGCTCCGGCGCGATTATCTTCCTCATCACCTCCCTTATCGTGTCCGTTCCGATAACGCTCCTTATGCCGAGCCTGAAGGCCAGCTCCGTGGCTATCGTGGATTTTCCGACACCGGTGGCTCCTCCAAGGAGTATCGTTATGGGCACCTTGAGCCTCCTCAGCTGGCGCCAGAAGAGGTAGCGCCTCGCCGCCTCCTCCAGGCCGTGCTCAATGAGCTTCCTGTAGGTCAGCTCCCGTATCTCCTCGGTCGTCACGAGCCTGCGGCCCTTCTCGTTGAGCTCCTTCTGAACCTCCGTGGCGATTATGTACGCCACCCCCACGTCCACCCCGGCCAGCGTGATCGAGCGGGTCAGTATGCCCCTCGAGAAGGGCAGGCGCATCTTCCTCTCGGGATCGGTGACGATTATCATCTTCCTCCCCCCAGCACGGAGCGTCCCAGGGCGAGCACGGCCTCCCTCAGGCTTTTTCCGTCCACGTTAACCGGCTCGTTGTCGAAGTAGATTACCTCCAGGCCGTTTTCGAGGGCCCAGAGGGTTACCACGTCCACCGCCGCGGCCTTCAGCTCCACCACAACGGCATCAACACCCCTGAACGACGCCAGGTCCCCCCTCAGAAGGTTTCTCCTCGAAAGGTTCGGGGAGACGTGAAGAACCTCCGCACCCAGGGACTCGAGGTGCCTCCTGGCCGGTTCTATGCCCAGCTCGTTCGTCATGACCAGGGCAACCCTCTTCCCAGAGACGTCGCCGAGGGGCCTCGGCCTGAAGGTGACGAGGTGGACGTCGGCCCCGGGATTCACCTCCCTGACAATTTTCGCGACCCTCTCTGCCCTCTCCCGTCCGGCAACCTCGGCCATGGTGACCACGACCAGGTCAGCCAGCGACAGCCTGAAGGGCCCGAAGTAACCCCTGAGATACTCCTCCCTCTGGAGGGCGCTGGTGACCGTGATGTACGCCCCGGCCCGATAGGCCGGGAAGCTGGCACCGCTCCCCTCGAAAATCAGGAGGTCGTGGGGCATCGTCTTTGCCATCTCCACCGCCTCGTCCACCACGTCGAAGAAGGAAAATCCCGCCATTCCTCCCCCGCATCTCCTGCAGCCTATCGTCGTCACCCTCGATGTGAGGGCGTCCTCGAAATGGTCCGAAGCAGCGTGCCGGCCCTGCCTCGCGAGTCCCGCGAGGAACTCGGGGGTCAGCTCGAAGCTCTCGCCATCGACCACCTCCGGTCTCTCCGGTCCCCCGCGCCCCATCGTGATTATGAGAGGCCGCGAAATCTCCTTCAGCGTCCTCGCCACGAAGCCGCCGACGGCGGTCTTCCCGACCCTCTTTCCAGTCCCTATGACCGCGATGCTGGGCTTTGGTGGCCTTTTCATCTCCCTCGGGGTGAACAGGAAGTCCGCCCCCCGGTAGGCCACGCCGAGCCTGAGGCACAGCGATGCTACTCTGAAGCGCATCTCGTAGTCCACAACGGGTTCGTCACTCAGGTCGATGACCTCCGTCACTCCGTTCTCCACAATTGCCTTCTCCAGCGCGGAGATGTAATCGTCCCCACGGTACACGGGAATCTGGAGCCTCCTCTCCACCTCGCCAATGTCGCCGATCTTCTCCCCTCCCCCAAGGAAGACCGCACAGCACACGTCTCCAAGTCTCTCCACGGCCCAAGCTGTGACGTCTGGATAGTGCTCTCCATCGATCAGGACGAGCTTTCCGACCATGATACCACCATTGGACCTTGGGCGTGCGTGGATTTAACCTTTTGGAGCCCTTGACATGGGAGCTTAGGAAGGGTTATAAACCCCGGCGCGATAAAACCATTGGCAACCGCCTCGCGGTGCCACGAAAGGAGGTGTTCGAAATGGCCGAGATGATAGTTAAGAGCAAGGTTAAGGAGGCCGTCAAGGCCATCGACCCCGAGATGAGAATCAACCCCGAGTTCTACGAGGCCCTCGAGGCCGAGCTCAAGGTTCTCATCGAGAAGGCCGTCAAGAGGGCCAAGGACGAGGGCAAGAAGACCCTCTACCCGAGGCACGTCTGATGCCTCTTTCCCGCTTTTTCCTTCTATCGACGATCTTATAGTCTCCCGCTCCAACTTTCTACGGTGATGTCATGGCCCTTCGGAAGCTCCGCGACTCGGTTTATCTTTATCCTGGCAGTCCCTCGACCCTTGTAAAGGTCTTCGAGGACTCTGCGGTCCTCATCGATCCCGGTCACGGGAGCGGGAGGCACAAGGACCTTAAAAGGGAGATCAAAAAGCTCGGGCTTGGACTTAAGGCCCAGCTCGCGACACATGGTCACGCGGATCACGTCGCCGTCGCGCCCAGGTTGGACGCGCCGCTCTTCACCCACCGCTTCGAGTTCTCCATAGCCGAAAGCCCACTCAACCGTGAGATCCTCACCTTCGGCTCGAGGGCACCTGAGGGCTTCCTCGCCTACCAGTTTCCCGGGGAGGTCAAGGTTCACGCGGTCTTCGAGTGGGGTGATGAGCTCTTCGACCTGAGGGCAGTCAAGCTTAACGGCCACTCCCCCGGAATGACGGGCTTCTTGGACGAGGAGAACGGCGTCCTCTACGCCGGTGATGCGTTCTTCGGCGAGAGGGTTCTCGAGGCCGTCGGCCTTCCGTACCTCGTGGACCCCGACTTATTTAAAACCTCAATTAAAGAATTACAGAATTATGCAGAGAAGGGCTTCCTCCTAGTGCCCTCGCACGGCAGGGCTGTGGAGAGTGAAGGGGCCCTTGAACTGCTCGATTTCAATCTGCGGCGCGTTGAGGAGACCGAGAACTTAATCCTGGAGTTCTTGAGGAAGCCTATGAGCCTCGATGAGCTCGCCTTCAGAATCATGGGGTACTACAACGTTAAAGTGACGCCCCAGAAGCTCGCCCTGAACCTCGTTCCACTCAGGGCATTCATAGCAAAGCTCTACAACGAGGGGAACGTCGGGGCGAGGGTTGAGAGGGGGCTCAGATGGGTGAGGGCGGAATGAATGCCTATTCCTCGTCCGGGTAGCAGAGGTAGCGGTAGGGGCAGAAGCGGCAGGCGTAGGAGTACTCGCCCTTGGGGGGCTTTCCCTTTTCGTAGGCCTTCTTGACCACGTAGAAGTGCTTCAGGGTTTCCTTGAAGAGCTTACCGTCGTAGGGCACTTCAAAGGCCCTGAAGTTCGGCCCCTTGACGATGGGGAAGCGAGAGAAGTCTATCTTGCTTATAATCTTCATTGGCTCCTCGTGGAGCTTGACGTAGTAGAGGTAGCCATAATCGGCCTCGGCCCAGCGCATGTAGATGTTGAGCTGTGCCAAGTGGTAGTCGTAGGGCCTGCTAGGCACGCTCGTCTTGCCTTTTATCTCGATGGGAAACTCGCCGATCGCATCTATCCTGCCGTGTATCTCGAAGCCGAGCTTCCGAGAGCGAAGAACGAGGTGCTTCTCCAGCTCGAAGCCGAAGCGCTTCTGAAGGATCTCGCCAAGGACGTTGTGCGTGTTTATCCCCTGGTTGAGCCTCACCTTAACGAACTCGGGCCACCTCTCGGGGTAGCCCTTGAGCCTGAAGTATATCCTTCGAGGACAGACTAAGGCCTCGCTCGCGTAGAACTCAACGAACCCGTCGTTTTCACCGTTCCCGTTGTTCTTGATCATCTCCTCCCCTCCGAGGACGGGGCGGGTCATTGGCCCGCGAACCTCTCCGCCCCCCGCGTCAGCTAATACCGACGTCATCACAGCTCAGGCTGGGCAAGGGTCGTCATCCGCTCTGAAGGTTAAGGCAGACCCAGCATTTAAACCTTTGGGAGAAGAGGGAAATCAAAGGATCATTCTCCTCTTCCTCTTGATCGAGTAGCTCAGCCCGTAGGCAGGCCAGAGGCTGGGGGGTTGGTCGTAGTGGTGCAGGTTGCGGAGTATCTTTTCCGCGGTCTTCCGGTTTCGGGCCTTCACCCTTAGAACCCCGTCCTCAAGCTCGACCGTCCCGTCTGAAAGCCTTAGGGTGAGCTTGGAACCGTCCACCTCGGGCCTGGCACGCATCAGAAGCCTCCAGTAATCCTCGTAGGCCTCCCTGCTGAGCTTCTGTTCAAGAAAGGCGGGCTTCTCACGTGGCTTGAACAGGCGAGAGAACCAACTATTCGAAGGTTCCTCTTCCATATCGGTCATCGACCTCCGAAGGATTTCTCGCCTTAAATTCGTTCTTTGGGTTTTTAAGGCTTTCTCATCGCTTTTTGCCGAAATGACGGGGGAAGGTTTTTTAAGGTTTCCGGGCTGAGTAAGGCCGATGGTAAGGACACAGGTGATAAAGCCCAGGATACGGGAAATCCTCTCCCGCGAGCTTCCCTATGAGTTAGTCGGCATGCTTCCAAAGCACTGGGTCCAGATAGGGGACGTCCTGATCCTCCCGCTTCGGCCGGAGCTCGAGCCCTACAAGCACAGGATAGCCGAGGTCTACGCCCAAGTTCTCGGCGTTAAAACAGTCCTCAGGAAGGGCAGAATAGGCGGCGAGTTCAGGGAGACCAACTACGAGGTTCTCTACGGTGGGGACACGGTGACGGTTCACGTGGAGAACGGGGTAAAGTACAAGCTCGACGCGGCCAGGGTAATGTTCTCCCCCGCCAACGTCAAGGAACGGGTTAGAATGGCCAAGGTCGCGAGGCCTGGCGAGCTGGTCGTGGACATGTTCGCCGGAATCGGCCACCTCAGCCTTCCGATGGCCGTCCACGGAAGAGCCAGGGTGATCGCCATAGAAAAAAGTCCCTACACCTTCCGCTTCCTGGTGGAGAACATCGAGCTGAACGGCGTGTGGGACAGAATGACGGCCTACAACATCGACAACCGCGACTTTCCGGGGGAGGACATAGCTGACAGGGTTCTCATGGGCTACGTGGTGAAAACCCACGAGTTCATTCCCAAGGCCCTGCGCATAGCCAAGGACGGGGCCCTAATCCACTACCACAACACCGTGCCGGAGAGGCTGATGCCGGAGGAACCCTTCGGGACGTTCCAGAGGATCGCGAGGGAACACGGCTATGAGGTTGAAAAGCTCAACGAGCTTGTAATCAAACGCTACGCCCCCGGCGTCTGGCACGTCGTGATCGATGTGAAGGTGTTCAAGCGATAGACTCCAGATGATCCGATTAGTCTAACCGCCGTGAGGTTTACCGGTTAAGCCCCAAAGCGGCTCCCAGTCGTCGCAGACGAAGTTCATGTGGACGGTCTTCATGTGCCTCCTGCATATTCCCTGCGTTGGGAAATAGGAATCGATTGCACCGAACCAGCGGCAGTTCTTGCAGGCCTTCAGTCCCTCCATCGTGTCCACCGGTGATACCTTTGGTTCTTTAAAGATAAAACCTTAACCCTCCCGTCCCGAAGGGTTCCATAGCGTTTAACAGATGAACTTAACCTGACAGGTGGTGTGAAACGGTTCCTTTTGCGAAGGCCTTATATTTTCCTCTCCGAAAATCTTTCGAGGTGATTCTGGCATGGAGGCAAAAGGCGGTTACTGGGGCAGGATTCTGAGGGTTAACTTAACGACCGGGGAAATAAAGGTGGAACCCCTCCCGGAGGAGTTCCCCAGGAAGTACCTCGGCGGCGTCGGCTTTGGAACGAGACTCCTCTACGACGAGGTTCCAGCTGGAGCTGATCCACTCGGGCCTGAGAACAAGATGATAATTACCCCAGGCCTGTTCGTTGGAACCGGCATTGGAACCGGCTCGAAGACGGCCTTCAACTTCAAGAGCCCGCTCACCGGTGCCTACGGCCGCTCGATGGCCGGGGCCAAGATGGGCGAGGAGCTGAAGAAGGCCGGCTACGACGTCCTCATCATCGAGGGGCAGAGTGAAGAGCCCGTCCTCCTCGTCATAGAGGACGACGAGGTGAAGCTCGTCCCAGCGAAGGAGTACTGGGGCCTCACCACCGGCGAGGCCAGGAAGAAAGCCAAGGAAGAGTACCCCGGCTTCGCAACGGCCTTCATCGGCCCGGCCGGCGAGAACCTCAGCAGGATAGCCACGATAGAGACCGACGACAGGCAGGCCGGTAGGGGCGGCCCCGGAGCAGTTCTCGGAAGCAAGAAGCTCAAGGGAATCCTCGTCAAGGGAACCAAGAAGGTACCGATAGCCCAGCCCGAGAAGCTCCGCGAGCTGATAAAGGAGTGGGCAATGGTCTTTAAGGATCACCCGGCCACCAAGGCCGACATGGAGTACGGAAGCGGCGAGTTCCTCGACTGGATGAACCGCGAGCGCGGAACCTTCCCGGTCAGGAACTGGCAGATGGGCTTCTTCAAGAAGGCCTACGAGAGGGCCAAGGAGGAGGGCAGGGAGCACATCGAAATAGACCCCTACTTCTGGGCGCCGAAGTACCGCGTTGGAAGAAAACCGTGCCCGCTCTGTAACAAGCCCTGCAGCCAGTACATCAAGGTCGAGAGCGAGCGCTGGGGCACCTTCATGACCGACGGGCCTGAGTACGAGACCCTCTACTCCTTCGGCGGTGTCCTTGAGCTCGACGACTTCGAAACCGTCGCCTACCTCAACTACCTCGCGGACGAGCTCGGCCTCGACACAATCTCCGCCGGTGTCACCATCGCCTGGGCCATGGAGGCCTACGAGAAGGGACTTCTCACCAAGGAAGAAGCTGACGGCCTTGAGCTGACCTTCGGAAACGGCGAGGCCGCGGTCGAGGCCCTCAAGAAGATGGCCTACCGCGAGGGCAACCTCGGAAAGCTCCTGGCAGATGGTGTCAAGAGGGCCAGCGAGAGGCTCGGCAGGGGAAGCGAGAAGTTCGCCCTCCACGTCAAGGGCATGGAGCCGCCTGCCTACGACGTCCGCGGCATAAAGGGAATGGCACTGGCATTTGCTGTGAATGTCCGCGGTGCCGACCACCTCACCAGCGGTGCCTACGGAACCGAGCTCGTTGGAAAGTGGTGGAAGTTCAACGGCGTGGACAGGACCAAGGGCGAGAACAAGGGCTTTGAGATAGCCTTCCACGAGAACCTCATGGCAATCTACGACGCCACCGGCGTCTGTAAGTTCTCAAGGCACATGTACTTCCTTGAGGGCTTCCCGCCGCTCGTTGAGGCCGTCACCGGCATGAACATCGGTGAAGCCGAGCTGATGGTCATCGGCGAGAGGATAATGAACATCGCAAGGGCATTCAACGTCCGCGAGGGCTTCACCAGGAAGGACGACACGCTCCCGTACAGGATCATGTGGGAGCCGATTCCGGAGGGTGTCAGCAAGGGCCTCCACGTCCCGCCCTGGGAGCTCGACAGGATGCTCGACGAGTACTACCAGGCAAGGGGCTGGAGCAGGGACGGAATCCCGACAAAGGCCAAGCTCATCGCCCTCGACCTCCCGGACATCGCCGACGATATCGGGGCTGGGATTTGATTCCTGCCCTTTTCTTTTGCCCCTCGTTGGAAGTTAGAGATGCGTGCAAGCTGAGTTTCATTGAAAAACAGGCTTTTTAACAGGTTTCCCATTTTTAGGCGCTCGAAGAGCGCCAAGTACAGTGAAACATTGAAATACAGCGATTTGAGCTAAAAACCACTTGGAAAATTACGAGTTTAAAAAGGACATACAAACTTTGATCAAACTTTGCGCAGGTAAAGTTTGTTTGGCGCCGGGGCAGGGATTTGAACCCTGGCGGGCTAACGCCCACGGACTCTCCAGGCCCGCGCCTTCCCAGGCTAGGCTACCCCGGCGCATAAAGGAGAGGAATCAGGAGATGAGCTCGATCTCGATGGTGACATCTTCCGGAACGCGAATGCGCATGATCTGGCGCATGGCCCTTTCGTCGGCCTCGATGTCAACGAGCCTCTTGTGGACGCGGAGTTCGAACCTGTCGAAGGTGGCAGTGCCCTCCCCGTCCGGGCTCTTCCTGGTGGTGATCCTTATCCTCTTGGTCGGGAGCGGTATCGGACCGCTCATTCTAACGCCGGTCCTCTCGGCGATCTGCTTGATCTGGTCGGTGACCTCGTTGAGGGCCTTAATGTTGGTGCTCGCGAGCTTAATCCTTGCCTTCTGCATTTCCGTCCCTCCTAAGATTCAGGAAGTAAAGGAAAGTCAGAGAAGGCCTTCACTCGGCCTTCTGAATGGAGATAACCATACCGGCAGCGACGGTCTGGCCCATGTCACGGATGGCGAACCTGCCCATCTGCGGGATCTCCTTGACCGGCTCGATGACCATCGGCTTGGTCGGCCTGAGGACGACGATGGCCGAGTCACCGGTCTTGATGAACTGCGGGTTCTCCTCGACGATGTTACCGGTCCTCGGGTCGAGCTTGGCCAGGAGCTGCTCGAACCTGACTGCCACCTGGAGGGTGTGCGCGTGGAGGACCGGGGTGTAGCCGACGGTGATGGCGGTCGGGTGGTTGAGGACGATGATCTGGGCCTTGAAGGTGTCCTTCGGCCTGACGACGGTCGGCGGGTTGGTGGTGTGTCCGGCAACGTCACCGCGCTTTATGTCGTTCTTACCAACGCCACGGACGTTGAATCCGATGTTGTCACCCGGAAGGGCCTCCTGCATGGGCTCGTGGTGCATCTCGATGGACTTGACCTCACCCTGGATCGGCTTGTGGAAGATGGTGCTGGCCGGCTCGAAGATGACGACGTCACCGACCTTGAGCCTGCCGGTCTCGACACGGCCGACGGGGACGGTACCGACACCCTTGATGGAGTAGACGTCCTGGATCGGTATCCTGAGCGGCTTGTCAACCGGCTTCGGCGGCTCCGGGATCTGGTCGAGGGCCTCGAAGAGGGTCGGGCCCTTGTACCAGGGCATCTTGTCGCTCTTGTGGACGATGTTGTCGCCCTCCCAGGCGCTGGTCGGAATGATCGGGAAGTCCTTGTAGCCGAGCATCATGAGGAGCTTCTTGACCTGGTTGGCGACGGCCTCGAACTTCTTCTGGTCGTAGTTCACCATGTCCATCTTGTTGACGCTGACGATGATGTGGTTGATACCGAGGGTCTTGGCAAGGAAGGCGTGCTCCTTGGTCTGCGGCATGACACCGTCGGTGGCGGCGACGACGAGAACGGCCGCGTCGGCCTGGCTGGCACCGGTGATCATGTTCTTAACGAAGTCCCTGTGGCCCGGGGCGTCGATGATGGTGATGTACCTGTGCGGGGTCTCGAACTTGGTGTGGGCGACGTCGATGGTGATACCCCTCTCGCGCTCCTCCTTGAGCCTGTCCATGACCCAGGCGAACTTGAAGGACTTACCCTTCTCACCCATCTGCTCGAACTTCTGGATGATGTTCTCCGGAATGTTCTGGCTGTCGAACAGGAGCCTTCCAACGGTGGTGCTCTTTCCGTGGTCGACGTGTCCGATAAAGACTATGTTAACGTGCGGCTTCTCCTTCGGCATTTTCATACACCTCCAAATTTTGGTCTAGCCTCATTGACTAGGATGGCTTTTTAAATCTTTCGAACCTCGGCCCCCTCGGGCGGGAAACCCGCCGTTTCTCGGGGAGGCCTCATGAGTTCCGTGCTTAACTTACGAAGCGGGTTTAAAAACTTAACTACGGGGGTTTGAACAGGAAAATGTAAACCTCAGCCCCCCTTCAGCCTGCATTTCCTGAGGTAGTCCCAGAGGGTGTAGTAGATGGTGAACCTCTCCTCCCTCCTGCTGTCAAGGTCATACACCGTGAGAACCAGCCCGCACTCCCTCGTGCCGTTTTCAAGGGTATGGCAGATTTCCCTGTAGGCATTCTCCGAGGGGCCGGTGCTCGAGGTGTACCTGACTTCCACCAAGCGACCGTCCTTTCGCACCAGGACGAGCCGCTGGTAGGTCCTTCCGTATCCATCGTTCGAGAGGAAACTCCTCTCCGCTACCACCGTTTCTATTCCGTCAGACTTGTTCACGCTCACGTTCCAGCTTTCATAGTTGATATCCCTGACGAACTCGAAGGGTGCAGTTCCAGCTTTGCACTCCACCTTCTCCAGGGGTGTTGACGGCCCCCACCAGAAATAGGAGTAGTGCTCGTAGAACACCCTCCCTGGCCACGGGACGAACAGTAAAATCCCAATGACTATCAGAATTCCAACGGAGAGCACCTTCCTTCGTGTCCTCATGAAGCTGATATTATCGTTAGAAATTAAGAGGCTTTCGGGGGAGGCGTTGAATTAAGCGGCACTGTATCAAGGCCGTAAAGCCCAGAAAGTAAGTAGAATGGAAGGGCAAAAGCCCTCACTGCTGCGGGCAGACGTCCTGCTCCTTCGGCGGGTTCGGGTCGAGGCCCTTCCTCTGGCGTATCTGCCTGATGATCTGCTGGGCGAGCTCGTTCGGGACGCGCTTGAAGCCGGCGTGCTCGGTGCTCCAGAGGGCCCTTCCGCTGGTCGCTCCACGGATCGCCCCGGCGAACCCGAACATTTCCGCAACCGGCGCCTCGGCGATGATTATCATGACCTCGCCCTCCTGGCGCATGTCTATGAGCTGGCCGCGCCTCTGGTTAATCTCCCTGCTGACGGCACCCATGTACTCGTAGGGCACGTTGATGATGACCTTCTGGTAGGGCTCGTAGAGCACCGGCTGGGCCTTCATCATGGCGCACTGTATCGCTCCCCTGATGGCCGGGTATATCTGGGCCGGACCGCGGTGGACGTTGTCCTCGTGGATCTTGGCGTCGTGCAGGCGAACCATTACCTTCATGACCGGCTCCTTGGCGAGCGGTCCCTCGTCCATGGCCTGGTGGAATCCGTCAACGAGCAGGTCCATGACCTCGTTGAGGTACTGGATACCCTTGGTGTTGTCGAGGAACAGGTTGCCGTTGTATATGTCCACTATACCCTTGGCGACCTCGTAGTCCATGCCGAGCTCGGCGAGCTTCTTGGCGACGGCCTTCGGGTCCTTCGGCCTGCCCTCCGGAATGAGTCCGTCCTTGATGGCCTGGTATATCTCGTCCGGAAGCGGCTCGACGGTGATGTAGAACCTGTTGTGCTTGTTCGGGGACTTTCCTTCGACTATCGGGCTCATCTTGCTGACGCTCTCGCGGTAGACGACGATCGGCGGGCTGACCTCAACGTCGAGCTTCCAGTCCTCCTTGAGCTTGACGAGCTTGACCTCGAGGTGGAGCTCACCCATACCGCTGAGGAGGTGCTGGCCGGTTTCTTCGTCGATCTTAACGTGCAGGGTCGGGTCCTCCTTGGCGAGCTGTCTCAAAGCCTCGATGAGCTTGGGCAGGTCCTTGACGTTCTTGGCCTCGATGGCGACGGTAACGACCGGCTCGCTGGCGTAGTGGAGGGCCTCGAAGGGCTCTATCTTCTCGGTGGAGACGGTCTCACCGGCCATGGCATCGCGCAGACCGGTGACGGCGACGATGTTCCCTGCAGGAACGGCTTCCATGTTGACCCTCTCGGGACCCATGTAGATGCCGACCTGCTGGATTCTCGCCTTCCTCTTGGCGTTGATGAGGTGGACCTCCTGGCCGGTCTTAACCGTACCGCTCCAGACACGGCCGGTGGCGACCTCTCCGGCGTGCTTGTCGAGGATTATCTTGGTGACGACCATGACCATGGTCCCCTTCGGGTCGCAGCGGAGCATGGCCTGGCCGACCTCGCTGTTCACGTCGCCCCTCCAGAGGTGCGGGATCCTGTACTTCTGGGCCTCAAGCGGGTTCGGGAGGTGCTTGACGACCATGTCCAGAACGACCACGTGGAGCGGGGCCTTCTGGCGGAGGGTCTTGAGGTCGCCGGCGTTGGTGAGCTCGACGATGTCCTTGAAGGAAACGCCGGTCTTCTTCATGTACGGGACGCTGAGGGCCCAGTTGTAGTAGGCACTTCCGAAGGCGACACTACCGTCCTCGACCTTGACCATCCACTGGCTCTTGAACTCCTCGGGGGCGTACTTCTTGATGAGCCTGTTGACGTCGGTAATTATCTTGGCGAAGCGGTTGAGTATCTCGTTCGGGCCGAGCTTGAGCTCCTTGATGAGACGGTCAACCTTGTTGATGAAGAGAACCGGCTTGACGTACTCCCTCAGGGCCTGCCTGAGAACTGTTTCGGTCTGGGGCATGACGCCCTCGACGGCGTCTACAACTATAATGGCACCGTCTATGGCTCTCATTGCCCTGGTAACGTCACCACCGAAGTCAACGTGACCCGGGGTGTCGATGAGGTTGATGAGGTAGTCGTTGCCCTCGTAGTTGTGGACCATCGAGACGTTGGCCGCGTTGATGGTGATTCCCCTCGCCTGCTCCTGCTCGTCGAAATCGAGGACGAGCTGCTTTCCAGCGAGCTCCTCGCTTATCATTCCAGCACCGGCGAGCAGGTTGTCGCTCAGGGTCGTCTTACCGTGGTCAATGTGAGCGGCGATACCCATGTTCCTGATCCTCTCGGGCTGGGTCATGAGCTCCTTAATCTTCGCAATCATCTCTTCCCTTCTTCCCATTTACACCACCTTCTAACCTGATGAGCTTGTTCACCACTCACTTAAGAAGGCCGGTTATAAATCTTTCCCAGAGGAGAAATGGAGAGGCGCTCCGGACGTTCAAACTACTTAAGGTTTTGGGTTATGGAACGAACAGTCCAATGAATTTCTCAACCCTCTCCACCACGTCGGCCCTCGCGTAAACGCCCCAGCGCCAGTGGGTGTCTTTCAGCTCCACCAGCGAGCGGACGAGGGGCGAGACCTCGCTGAGGCGCTTTAGCTCGCCGCCAACGAGGACGAAGGCGTTCTTCTCCTCGAACTTGGGCTTTGGAGGATAATCCACGAGAACCAGGTGACCGAACTCGGCCTCGAGTTCCCTTTTCAGCTCATCGACCGCCTTCTCACCCGGGTCTTTATCCGTGTAGAGGACGCGCTTGTAGAGCCTCCTCGAATCGATGGCCTCTATCAGCTCGCGAACCTCCGCTCTCTCGCTCCGCCTGAGCCTCGCAACGAGGTCGACCTCGTCCATGGTGCGTATCTCCTTGAAGGGAATTCCTTCGAGCTTGACCGCTTCAACGAGCATCACACTCGCTATCTTCGAGACGTGGTGCTGGTAAACGGTGGGATACATCATGCTCCTCGCGAGGAGGAGACTCTGAGCGGCCATTACTCCCTTTTCACCTATTACGAGCCTCTCCCCGTCCCAGGCAAGGTTCCTCACCAGCCGGTCCAGGTCAACGAGACCATAGGCCACCCCGGTGTAGTAAGCGTCTCTCACCAAGTAGTCCATTCTGTCGGCGTCAATGTCGCCGCTCACGAGAGGGTGCTTGAGGAGTTTGAGGAACTCCTCAATGGAATAGCGCTCCCTCACCACGTCGCCGATTTCGCCGTGCCTTATGAACCATTTCGTGTTCTCCTCGTGTCTGCCGTAGATGCCCTCAAGCGTGTGGCTGAAGGGGTAGTGACCGAGGTCGTGGAGTAGAGCCGCGTAAACGGCTCCCTCATCAACCTCTGGATTATATCCGGCGATTTTCCTGGCGAGGTGAAAGGTTCCGAGGGAGTGCTCGAAGCGGGTGTGCCGGGCGGAGGGATAGGCGAGAAAGGCCAGGCCGAGCTGGGTTATCCGCCTGAGGCGCTGAAACTCGGGGGTATCAACGAGCCTGACCGCGAAGTCGTCGAGCTCGATGTGGCCGTGTATGGGGTCGTGGACGAGCTTCATATTCATCACGCCAAAGTGGGAGGAAAAATTAATAAACGTAATCCCCGAGAACTTAACCGTTGGCAGGGGTTTGCCGACCCTCCTGCCCGGGGGAGGGGCCTTTCCCCGCCCCTTCCCTCTTCGAACGTCTAACCTTTGGCTTGAAGAGCCTCTCGACCTCTTCTTGAACATCTTCCGCTTCTCCGCTCAGGACGAGCTTCCCGTTGCCTATGACCACGACCCAGTCCACGATTGGCATCAGAGGCTCCCAGATGTGGCTTATGACCACGAAGCTCTTCCTGCCCCTCATCTCGTCTATTATCCCTATCACCCGCTCCATGCTGTCGAAGTCTATGTTGGCCAGCGGCTCGTCCAGGAATATCAGCTCGGGGTCTCCTATGAATGCTTGAGCCAGCGAGAGCCTCTTCAGCATTCCGGAAGAGTAGCCGTTTATCCTCTTGTCGAGGAAACTCCTGACCTCGAACATCTCCGCCACGCGCTCGATTTCCTCCTCGCCGGCGCCCTTGCTCTCGGCGAAAAGGCTCAGCCACTCCCTGCCTGTCGCGAACTGGGGGAAAGCCGGCGGGTCGTAGGCGACGCCGAAGCGGGCCTTGATTCGCCAGTTGTTCCAGGGGGCCTCGCCGAACACCTTTATCTCCCCGGAGGTTGGCCTGTAAACGCCGGTCGCGAGCTTGAGGAACGTGCTCTTTCCGCCCCCGTTGGGGCCGAGAATGAGGGTCAGCCCCTCGGGAATCTCCACGGTAACGCCGTCGAGCGCACGTATGCTCCCGAAGTGTTTCTTCAGGTCTTTGGCCTCGATAATCACCTCACCCACCTCCAGACGATGAACGCCAGGAGCAGAGCGAAGGCCGAGCCGCTGAGGTAGAGGGCGTTCTGAACTGCCCTAGTGGGGTAGTTCTTGACGAAGCGGAATGAGCAGGTTAGCCGTTCGGTTCCGTTGTTGATTACCAGGTAGTCGCCCTCCCGGGGGAGAACGAACTGGTACCTGGCATGACCGTAAACGGTGTGTTTATCCACCATCTCGCCGGTTATGACGTCGTAGACCTCAACGACACCGTTGCCGCTGCACGACGCCTCCACGAGCGAGCTGGTGGGGGTGTGGGCGATGACGTAGTTTATGCTGGTGGTGTTTCCCTGATGCTCCACAGGGGGCAGGAAAAGGGGTCCTATTGAACCCACTTGGTCCTCGTAGGAGCTGTAAACCCAGAGTGAGCCCACGGTGAGAATGAGCATCGCCGAGAGGAGAGCCACCCAGAACCTCATACCACGTCCCTCCTCCTGATGAGAACCCACGAGAGAGCGAAGAGCACCAGCGGGACGAGCACCCCCCAGCCGAGGTATTCCGCGGTGAAGGGCGTAAAGCCCGTGCTCCCGCTACGGGTTATGGCGTTGATGAAAAGCTGGGGAGGTATCCCGGAGCTACCCGTCACCCTCGGTGCGTAGATTACTGCAAAGCCGACCATGAAGGCAAGGAAGGCGTTTGGAGATGCCAGCGAGACCAGCGTAGCGACTGCCACGAGGTATAGGAGGAGGAAGGCAACGAGGAGCAGTGCGTCCCCGAGGAAGCCGGAGGTTATCTCCGAAATGTGGCCGGCTATGCTCGCGTACGTGGTCAGCGTCACGTAGGCGAAGGGCAAAAGCACCATTGCGAAGGCGTATATGATGAGCGATAGGAGCTTAACTCCAAAGATTTCCGTGTTGGAGTATGGGAGGGAGTAGATGGAACGGGCAACACCGCTGTCCCTGTCGTAGCGGAAGGTAAGGGCTCCAAGAAGCAGGATAAGGAAGCTCAGCAGGGTCCAGACGTCGTCGAGGGATAGGAGTCCCTGAATGCTCACCGCGACTCCCGTGGCCGTGGAAGGCCCAAAGAGGCTTATCTCCGTCCCAGAGATGGAGCCCGGAATGGAGTCCACCCCCATGAGGGACCGCTTCATCGCCATGCCAGTCAGAACCAGGCCCAGCAGGAGGAGAACGTTCTTCACGATATCGTTCATCTCCCAGCGGAAGAGGGTGTAGAGGCGTCCCATACTATCACCTTCCTGAGTGACGATCTGCAGTTCTTCTCAGGACGTTTCGTCTGGTCAAGACGACGGTCAGCACTAGAACTACTAGGGAGGCATAAAAGACGTAAGAAGTTTCGGTTCCCCGCTTCTCGAAGGCGACGGTTTCGTGTTTTCCCTCTTTGAGCCTGAAGGCTTTAAGGACTAGGCCTACGGCGTACGAGTCATCGTGCTTGACCTCCACCTGATACAGAGCGTACTCGTCTGCAAACGACGCGTCCAGAATTCCAACGGCCCACAGGTCGGGTCCGCCGTTGGGGGTGAAGACGAGCTTTCCGTCCGATGCGTCGAAGGTGTAGATCAGGGTTGCCATCTGAACGTCCATAAGGGGATAGCCCCTCCCGAAGGGCTGGGTCAGGTTAAAGGAGTACTGGCCCGTGACTACCGTCTTCAGCGGGGGGTAATAGGTGACGTTTTTCCACCTCCTCGGTTTGTCGTTGTCGATCGTGACCCGGTCGATGGACGTGGCAAAGGGGTACTCTGAAAAGGAATCCCCCTTCTCGAGCGGGTTTCCGGGGTCGTCAAACAGCATCGTGTGGCCGTAAACTTTTCCGTCTTTTACCACCTGCAGGTCGCTTTTCCTGATGAGGTACGCCCCCCTTATCGTGACTTCCCCCAGTTTGAACACGTACCAGTTCCAGTCCTTGAAGTCCGGGTTGTGGCTTTTCTCAACTTTCTCTGAAAGAACCTCAGACTCGTTCCAGAAAACGGGTGGGGCCGTGCCCCTAGGAAGGAACGTCATCACCGTGACGTTATTAAGCAGGACGGTAACGTGTGAACTTATGTAATCCCCTTTCTGCGCGAGCTCGAACCTCATCACGGTGTCGTTGTGGGCCTTTATCACGTAAAGAACCCCTGAGTAGTTGTAGATAATGAGGGACGTGGTTATCCATTCAGGCTTGTCCCCCTGGGAGAGCCGATAGTGGACGTACGGGTCGTATCTTTCCGATGTGTATGTCAGGGAAGTATAACTACCAAGCTCAGAAGCACTAGCAAGGGATGACACTATAAGAACCGTAACCAGTAGGAGAAGATATGTCAATCTGTGCCCGGCCATTTTAGATCCTCCTTTTTATTTTCAAAAAGGGGGGAGAAAGACGAGAAAGAGATCAAATATACGGCCACCCAGCCGATGAAATTATGTTGTGGTATCCATCGATTGTCACGATAGTTTCTGCTCCGTTAGGTTCTGCAATTACTCTGAGTCCCGTCACTTTATGGTCACCATAGGCGCCACCGCCACCGGTCCTATAGGTAATGTAGTAGTTTGTGTAGGGGTGCTGAACGTCGTACTTGACTCCTATCTCTGTCCACGAGTAGCCATATGAGTCGCTGTTGTATCCTCTAACTGAGGTAACAGCCCAAGTCGTCGCTGCCGCGAACCCTGCCGCCACTACCAGCAGACCGAACAACAGGGCAACCAGCTTCTTCATCAAGCCAACCCTCCTGCCCGGGGAGAGGAGTACCTCCGGGCGGTGATAACTATTACTCCCCACTATTTAAGTCTTACTTCGAACGTATGTTGTCATAAATGAAAAAAAAAATCGTGATTGGATAAAATATCCCTAAAAACCTTCAACCGAAAGCGACGAAAAGTTGTCAAAAGCTTCACAAACGAAACAATTTACCAGAAATTTCAACAAAAAAAGATAACGTCAGCCAGAGCTCAGCTCCACGTCTCGGCTATGACGTCGTGCTTGTGGATGCTCTCGTTGCTGATGACCTTCACGTGGATCCTGCCCTTGAACCTCTCCTTCGCCTTGGCGAATATCTCGCGCGCAACGTCCTCAACAAACTTCGGGTTGGCAAACATTCCCTGAACCACGGCGTTCTCGTCCGCCGTCTTCAGCAGGGTGTACGTCGGGTGGCTGAACGAGCTCTCGACCACGTCAATCATGTCTTCTAAGGCTATCTCCTCGTTGAAGGGGGTTCTAACCTCAAGCTCGCCTATCGCCCTCTGTATGTGGGTCTTCCCGTTGTTGTTGGCCATGGCGTGGGGGCAGGCGGTGTTTCCGATTACCTTGACGCGGAGAACCTTCTCAAAGGTCCCGTCGTAGTGCTTTATGACCCCGACCTCGACGTCGTAGGGCTCGTAGGTGGTCTTTCCACTGGCCGGGGTTTCCCTCGGAATGATGAGGTGGGTTCTTATCCACACCTCCGCCCTCTTGTGGGGGTGCTTCCCTTCCAGGCGGCTGATTATCGCTCTCCCCAGCTCTTCGAGCGAGGAATGAGCCTCCATGACCTCCTCCTCGACGGCCTCGCTCATGGCCTCGGTTATGCTCTCCACGAGCCTGCTCATGTGTATCCCCTTCTTCTCCTCGGGGACGTCGATGGTTATCTCAAAGAGCGGGAGGAACGTGTAAACCTTTCCCTTCCAGTTTATCTTGGCCACGCTTCTCAGGTTGGTGATACCAACGCGATGAAGGCGCTCCCTTATCTCGGGCCTCTCCTCCTGGGTCTCAACGAACATGGACATCACCCTCACTTTTTAGTTAGGTGGTTCTAACCGCGGCCCCTTTTAAAGCTACCCTAATCTAAGAGAAACCCCGAGAAATTTTGGGTTATAGCGGGAAGTTTTCTCCATTCCCCTTGGCCAATCTGACATCGCGTTTAAATGTTACCTTAGCTTCCAACGCACACGGACTCTAGGAGGTTCCTAACGTTTCCCGCGATTTTTCCGTCGAGAACCACTCCCCTGCGCGCTATGAGCACGTCCCTGCCGATGCGCGACAGTTCGTACCCGACGATTCCAAGCGGCGTGCCGTCGAAGAAGCTGAAGGTCTCGACTCCCTCATCGAACATGTCGGGAAGCCACTCGTTGTACTGGCCCCTCAGCCTCGGGTAGACGATGAGCGCCCCGCCGCCGGAGATGCGGGAGTAGGAGTACACCTGGTAAAGCTCCCCACTGCTCCTGACGAGCTTGCGCCACCACGTGTCGCCCATCTTCACGCTCAGGTTCCTGTACTTCACCTCCAGAATGCACCTGCCACCGGGCATCTGAACGAAGATGTCGGGCCTTGGGGGGCCGAAGGTAAACACCGCGCCCATTTTGGCCTCTATCTCCGCGGCACCCCTGACGATCTGCGGCAGGGGGTGCTGCCTGTGGACCCTTCCCCTTCCGGCGAGGGCCGTCAGGATCGTGTGGTAAACGAGATCCTCGAACAGGCGATCCATCTCTATGAATATCCCCGGAGTCGTGAAGCCTCCACGGGAAAGCTTTCCAAAGCCAGCGAGTATCATGGTTGCCAGGTGGAAAGCCGGCCGGAACCTCTCATTCAGCGGGTTGAAGGCGACCCTCTCTATGTCCCCCTGCCTGAGAGAACCAACGTCTGCAAAGTATCGAATCAGAGCCTCCGCGGCCCTGGCCACGCCCTCCCACGCTGAAACCCCCACGACCACCTCCAGGGCCGCCTTCAGGACCCTGTTGAGGGCAGTATCAACGTCGAGGACCGCGTGTCTAACCGGAACGTCCCTGCCGAGGGGAGGCCTTCTGGCAAGGCGCGAGAGGAGAACCCTTCCCCGTATCGTCTGGAGTTCCTCCTCGACCTCGGAGTACTCCCGGTAGAGACCGTGGAAGAGCTCCCTGCCCAGGAGGTAAACGTAGAGATACAGGAAGAGTTCGTGAACGCTCCCATCTCCCCGCGTGTACGTCGACACAGCATCTTCTATCTCCCGCCTTCCCAGCCCCAGTCCGCCGCTGAGGTTCATCAGGCTGAGGAAAAAGCGCAGGGAGCGCGCCTCGTCGGGGTCGCGTTTGTAGGGCCTCGGGAGAACCTGGATCATAAACCTCGGCTCCCCCAGGTGGTAGGCGAAGCCCACGCTGCCGTGGGCCTTGATGTAGTACTCCCCCCTCCGGGTGTCGTACTTGAGGCTCAAAACCTCGTGCTCCCTGCCGTAAAGCCCGTTTATGACCTCGAAAAACCTCTGAAGGCTCTCCGGAGTTACGTCCACCCCCTCTGTTCGGATCGTGCTGAGGTACTTCCTCTGGAACTCGTAGAGGGTTATTCTCTTCATTCCGCCCTCACCAGCCGACGAAGGGCCTCCATGAAGGACTCCCTGTCCATCATCACTATCCTGCCCCTGTCGTCTATGAACTCGAATCCAGGATAGAACGACCCCAGCTGCTCCCAGCTTCCGTAGAAGTACTCCTGGAAGAGGGGCAGTATCTTGTGGTAGAACACCAGGTAGAGGTCCTCCTCGGGGTTCTCGGACGAGGCTATATCAAGGAAGTAGCCGTGGCCGATGGTGTAGTCCTTGCCCTTCTCCCTTTCGATTATGGAGTTCAGCCTCGAGAGAAGGTGTTCGAGGTTCACCCCGCCGACTTCCATTCCGGCCAGCAGCTCCGGCCTCGGAAGGACCTCGTAGAACGCGAACCTGCGCCTCAGGGCTATGTCGAGGAGGGCTATGCTCCTGTCCGCCGAGTTCATCGTGCCGATGATGTAAAGGTTGGGCGGAACGGCGAAAAGTTCACCCGAGTAGGGAAGCCTGACTATCGTCTCGTTCGGGCCGCCGAGTCTCTTGTCGGGGTCGAGAAGGGTTATCAGCTCCCCAAAGATCCTGCTGATGTTTCCGCGGTTTATCTCGTCTATGACCAGGTAGAACTCCCTCCGTGGTGTGAGCTTTAGGTTTTCCCCGGCCCTTCTCCGTTCAAGGAACTCGAGAACAGCCTTTTTCATTTCCCCATACGTGGCGTTCTTTTTCCTGAACTTCTCTGGCAGGGAGTCGTAGATCGCCTCTATCGTGATCCTCTTGAAGACGCCATCGACGACGTCGTAAACCACCCCGCCGCTTCCCTTCGTCGGCCGGAATCCCTCAACGAAGTCCTCGTAGCTGAAGGACTGGTGGAAGGAGACGAACTCCGGCTTAACAGCCACCTTCCTGGCCAGGTACGTCTTTCCGGTGCCGGGGGGGCCGTACAGTATGACCTGCCTGAACTTTCTGAGGAGGACCCTTATTGACTCCACCTCAGCTTCCGTTTCCTCGGGCTCTGCGGGGGCTCTTTCTTCCACGGGGGCCCTGTTGGTGTCCCAGTGTATCCTGTAGATGTAGTCCACGTCCCTGCGCAGGTAGTAGTAGAACCTCTGTCCCGCGGCCCGGTATGCCGTTCTTCCGAAGTAGAGAACCCTGCAGTCGTCGGACACGCCGGCGTACTTGGGGTCCACGACGCTCGGAACGTACCTTCCAAGCGAGAAAACGCCCTCAAAATCGCCCCTTCCTATCTCTCTGGCCTCGAAAAGGCGCTCAAGGGGCACGATCCCGGCGCTTATACTGCTCCCATAGATTCCGGTTATCATGAACAGGCCCCTAGATGTGAAGCGGAGGTAGATAAGCTCCCCAGGGATAAGCACAACTCTGCTCCCTCCGGGAGTAAGGAGGTAGATCTCCCTGCCGCCCTTGGTTCCGAGGGCCGCCACGAATGAGCCGTCTTCCTCAAGGTGTACGTCACCCACGGTCTTGCCCCCGGGTACCATTGAGGTCCTGGATAACCTCTCAACGCCGTCCCAGAACTCAAGCGGAGAGTAGTAGGGAAAGACGGGAACGCTTATCCTACCAACCCGAAGCTCCTGCTTGCCCTCGTTCTTCCAGGTGTACAGCAGGTAAAGGGAGTTTTCATCGTCCGCCACCGCGTGAATGTACGAGTATCCGTTGGGAGGGGTCGGGATCTTGACTATCTCAAGGCCTTCAGGAGCCATGTACTCGATGTGGTAATCACCAAAGACCAGCACCCTTCCCTCAGGGGTGAAGTTCACGTAAAGGGGGAGCTTTGAGAAGGTGACCGACAGCGCCTCGCCCTCTGGATCTGGTGAGGTCACGGGATACACAACGAACCTACCGGGACTGCACTTCGTGAAGACCGCCAGCTTGTCCCCGCCGGCAAAGAGAACGGCTTCGTCGGCACACGGAACGGAGATCCCCCTCTCCCAGCCGGGAAGAACGGAGCCATTTATGTCAAAAACGTGCAGGAACCTGGAGTCGTCCTCCAGCCTTACCATAACGGCCAGGTATTCCCCCGACGGGAAGAGGACCGCCTCCTCGATGACGAAGCCGAACTCCTCGTACTCGGCCTTCAGAAAGGTGTTGATGGAGTAAACGGAATTTCTTAGTGGTTCTATGTTCACCATTACAATCACCCAAAGGAACTAGGGATCCTGATATATAAACCTTTGGCAGAAAAAAGTGCCAGTGGGGGAGGTTTAGGTACCCTTGGGACCGGATTTCCTCTCGGTCTGCTCCACGAGGTAGTAAACGGTCCTCAGGGGAATGCCCATGCGGGCGCTGATTTCCTTCGCGGGAACACCTACCTTTACCAGCTCCCTCACCCGCCTGATGGTTTCCTCGTCATACTTCCTGGGCCTTCCCCGGGGGTAGCCCTCGGGGACAAGTTCTATTCCCATCTGGGAGAGGGCGGAGATGATCTTCTTGGACACCTTGGGGTAGAGGCTCGGGGGGCAGGATATCTTGCGGACGTTGGGGGCGCGCTCGAGGATTCTGACGAGTATCTCCTTGGTGGGACGGAGGTTAATGTAGACCTCGGTAACCTCCTCGTTGAGGGCCTCGTTGAGCTTCCTTATGAGCTCGGCGTTGTTTCTGGCCTTTATCTCCACCCTCATGGGCTCACCCCTGGAGCAGGGCCAGGAACTGCTTTGCCTTGTCACTCTTGGGCATGAACTTCTCGAACTTCTTCGCCTCCGCAAAGAGGGTCCTGTGAAGGCCCGAGATGACGAACTTCTTTATGGCCTCGACCAGCTCGTCCTTGGGAATCCCGAGGATCTCGGCAACCTTCTCCTCGCTGTACTCGCTCATTCCGTAGAGCAGAACGCCGCCGAGTAAGTGGTTGGGAACGTTGGCGATGTCCTTTCTCCTACCCACGAGGGCCTTCTCCATCTCGCACTTCCTGATGAGGAGCATGCTCCCGTGGCCCGTCCGGAACCCGGGCTCGTCGGCAAAGGGAAGGTCGAATATCGAGTAGTGGCAGTCTATGCAGAGCCTCATGTCCGGGTAGAGGCCCAGGCTTTCCCTCTCGTTCTCCGAGGTGAGGAAGTAGTAGCGGAAGAGGTCGAGGCCGAGCTTCTTCGCCCCCTCCTCCGGGTCGAGTATCGCGTAGGCGAGGGCGAGGTTATCAACTGTGTAGTGGTTGTTTATGAGCACTCCCCGGGTCTTGACGAAGCTCAGCACGCGCCAGCGGAAGCGCCTTCCATAGCGCTTTCTCAGTTCCATTTCGATGTCAGCATCTGCCGGGAGGTCGAGTCTTGCTTTCTTCAGACGGTTGTTCTCCCAGTACTCCACCTCTATCCTCAATCCGCGCGTTCTGACGGTTCCCTTCTCGCGGAGCTTGCCTTTTATGAGCTTGAACGCCTCTCTAACCGCTATGCTCTCCCTGGCGAGGAGCCTGAGAACGTCGCCCGAGTATGCGAGATAGGGGAGGATCTCCACCCTGCCGAGCTGGATCGGATTCTGAACCGCCCTCACCTTCTCAACGTTCTCCCTGGTTAGTTCCTTGACGCCCAGGAGCTTCTTTCCAAGGAAAAAGGTATAGTTGGCCGAGATCAACGCCAGGGCCATCTTGTGGGCCGTTATTGCCGCGCGGAGCCTTTCCAGGGCCAGGACGCGGTTGTGCTTCTTCCTGTAAATCCACTGGAGGTGGGGATCCTTGCTCTTCCTGTCAGAGAAGCCGGCCGATGGCGTTGCCTCGCCCACACGTCTCGAAAGGTCGTCCTCCAGCTCCTGGAGGAGGGAGAGGTTTTCCCGGAGGCGGAGGGAGATGGACGGGACGTCGAAGGTCTCGAATAACCCGTCCATGTCTATGCCTATATCGTCCAGTATCTTGTTCACCTGGGCAACGAGCTCTTCCGTCGTCGTCATGGCAACAGCTCCCCGTTGTTTATCTTCTCGGGGAGGTACTTCTTGGCAACAAACTCGAGGGACTTGTTGGCCAGGGCCTGCTGCTCGATCCTGACGCCCATCTTGAGGGCCATCTTGAGCTGTCTCTGCCACTCCTTGTTCTGGAACCACGGGTACTCCATCTCCTCCAGGATTCTCTTGTAATCCCCCGTCGGACCGCCCTTCTTGTTCGGCGGAATCCCCTTGAGCTTTTCAGTGACGTTCTTGAGCCCGTAGCGCTCTATGTCGTCCATCGTCATTCCCACGAACTTCGCTTCCGGCGTCGCCAGCTTGTCGCTGAGGTAGGCAAGGTTGATGGAGCCCTGCTTTATGGTGGAGTAGATGTACCAACCGTAGGGGTCACCGTCGGTGAAGACTATTATCGGCAGTCCCTCCTCGTAGTGGAGCCTGTGGATCAGCCTTCTGACTCCACGGGAGGCCTGTCCCTGCGTCGCTATGATGAGGGCGTTCTCCTTCCTGGGGAACTTTTCCTCGATGAGACGGTCGGCCATGGCCGCGGTCTCGACGACGAGTGCGTAATCGACGTTCACCTCGACGAACTGGAGGTGCTCGACCGTTCCCGGAACGGCCCAGCCGCCCATGCCGAGCTTGCTCGTGTTGAACTCGTCCTCGCCGTCCCTTATCACGATGTCACCGTAGATGTAGCCGCGCCTGTCCGCCGTGAGGTGCATCTCCTCACGCAGGACGCCCATCATTCTCTCGAGGTCCTCGATGATGGGGTCGCTCTCGCGCTGGTCCTCAAAGGTGTTTTCCTTCGTCCCTGGAATGGTGTGCTTGTTGGCGTAGTAGGCTTCACGAAGGCTCGCGTGCTTGTTTTCGCTCACGAGGCGCTTCACGTAGGCCATTATCAGGAGCGTCTGCATGAACTTCCTGGCGTGAGCAACGTTGAGGAAGTACCTCCTGGAGAGCTTGTCGCCCATTCGGATAACCCTTCTTCTCTCGTCGAAGTAGACGTTGCCAAGCCCGCGCATCGGAATGTCGAAGTAGGGGTTCCTGCCCTGCTTGATGTCCTCGAGAACGCGCCTGCCGTACTCCTCCAGCTTGCTGAGCACCTTGTTGGGGTCGTAGGAGAAGCGCTCCCTGGGCTTCTCCCTCTTGACGGCCTTGGATTTAGGCATTCTCGCTCACCTCCTGAGCCTCCTTCGCCGCGAAGTGGCTTTCTATGTATGATATGAAATACTCCCTAATCTTCTCCTCCGGCTCGCCGGTGAGTACGCTAAGGGCCTTCGCTATCTCAGGCACGTACTTCTCGAAGGTCTTCCTCCTCTTTACCTGGTAGAGCCTCCTGTGCTTGCCGCTGAGGTAGGTCTGGAGCTTTCTCGCCGCGTCCATTATTGCCAGCCTTATCTCGTTCTGAATCTCCTCGACGTTGGCTATGCTCTGCTTCCCGGTGCCGGTGTAGGGGACGTGGACGCTGATGACGTTTATCATGAGCACCAACGGCGCGCGGTCGAGGTCGTCCACCTTGTACCTCTTCCAGTCTATCGAGCGGGCCGCAAGAGTCGTCACACACGAGCCGGCGTCGAAGAGGAGGGGAACGCGGTTGGCGTAGCGGAGGAGCTCGAAGCCACTCGGGATTTCACCGCCGTAAGCCAGGCCAACCTCGACCTGGAAGGGAATGCCTCCGGAATAGACCTTCGGCGGCCTCGTCACGGCGGTAACGAACTCCGGCTTGAGAATTCCCTTGAGGCCCTTCTCGATGTTCTCCTCGCCTATCGGCCTGAGGCCATGGGTCGGGGGAGCGAGGAACTTCATGTACTTGAAGGCCTCGACTATCTCCTCCGCCTCCTGCCAGGTGAGCTTCTCCGGCGGCTTCTCCATGAGCTTTGCCACCTGCTTGACGACCTTGGTGTAACCCCTGAAGGAGCGGAGGACCGCTTTAACCTCCCCCTTGGCGAGCCTCTCGTAGAGCTGCTCCTGGACTTTTTTGTCCTTCTCGGTCTTTATGAGCCTGAGGGCGGCTATGTATTCCACCAGCTCGTCCACCTTCTTGTCGCTTATGCGCGAGAACTCGCCGACGAGGAAGCGCCTGACAGTGCTCCTCCTGGTCTTCCTGGCCATTCTGTAAACGTCGTCCGTGAGAACACCGCGCGGGTGGGGCTTCATCTCGGTCGGCGGCTTCGGAACCTCCTCGCTGGAGCGCGGGAAGACGATGAGCTTTCCGTCGGGCTCGATCAGCTCTATGTGGGCGTGGGGATTGGCTATGGCGGTGAGCTTGAGGTACCAGTAGACGCCCTGCTTGGAGCGGACGTAGCGGACGTTCTTCACCTCCAGCTCTATCCTCGTCCCGCGCCAGCCCTTGGGGTTGGGGTGCTTCTCCTTCTTCACTATCTTGCCCTCGTTCTTGTCCACGTCTATCTTGACCCAGGCCTCGATTATCTCGTCGTTTCCCGTGGAGGTTATGACGCGCGTCGCCTTTCCACTAGTTATCTGGGCGAACATCACCGCACCGCTTATACCGATACCCTGCTGTCCCCTGCTCTGTATGTTCCTGTGGGCCTTGGTTCCGGCGAGCATCTTTCCGAAGACGTGGGTGATGTACTTCTCCGGTATTCCCGGGCCGTTGTCCTCGATTATGACCTTGTAGTGCTCCTTCCCAAGCTCCTCTATCTCGACGCGGACGTAGGGCAGTATCCCGGCCTCTTCACAGGCGTCCAGCGAGTTGGTGACCGCCTCGTGGACGACGGTGGTGAGGGAGCGTATCTTGCCCGTGTAGCCGAGCATTGCCGCGTTCCGCCTGAAGAACTCGCTGACGCTCTGAATCTTGAACTCCTTAAACAGCTGACTTGCCTCGGCCATCTTCAGTCCTCCCAAAAGTCCTCCTCCAGGTCAGTAATCCCAGGCTCCCCCTCCAGGGCCTCGTAGTATGCCGTGCTCTCGAGCTCAAGGTCCTTCTTCCTGCGCTCGAGGTACTTGTAGACAACTCCGTGAGGGGAGCCTCTGGCGAGCTTCTCTATCGCCGTTTTGGCGACTTCAACCTGAATCGGGTTTCCAATTATCGCAACCGTCTTGCCGTAAACGCTGACGTCTGCCCCGCTCATCTCCTCTATTATCTCCCTCGTCCTGCCCTTCCTTCCGATTATCCTTCCCCTAACCCTCGGCAGGGCGTTCTTGTCGTTGCCGACGATTATGTCTGTGAGGTTTATGACCTCCAACATTTCGCCCTCGTTGAAGAGCCTGAAGGCCCTCTCCGGGGAGAAGCCCCTTCCTATGGCCATGACGACATCTCTCGCCTTCCACACGGCGAGGGGGTCGTCGGTGTCCTTCGTGGCGGTGATGAAGACCTCGCCCGTCTCGCTGTCCACCTCTATCCTGGTCTTCGTTCTCCTCTCGATTTCCCTCTTTGTCTGTCCCTTTTTCCCTATGACGACCGCCACCCTGTCCTTCGGAATCCTCACGAACTCCTCCTGCTCCCCGACGGAGGCGTAGGTAACTTCCTCCCCACCTTCCTCCTTCAGGGGCCTTCCGTCCTTATCAACGCGCTCATACTTCCTCAGCAGTCTCTCAAACTCGTCCATGCTCTCACCCTCTAATCCAAAAGCTCGCGGAGCTTATCGTTGAAATCATCAACATCAACGCCCTTCCTACCGAAGTAGTTTATTACGTTCCTCAGATCCCTCTTTAACAGCTCGACGCTCATTCTGTTCCTCCTAACGGTGGCCTGCGACCAGTCTATCACCACCGGCCCGTCCCAGAGGAGAACGTTGTACTCACTCAAATCCCCGTGGACCATGTCTCCCCTCTTCCAGAGCCTCTCGATGACGCCGATCAGGTAATCGTAAAGCTCCTCGAAATCGGCCCTTTCCAGCTCCCTCTCGACGTCCTTCAGCCTCGGGGCGGGGCTTTCGTCGCCTATGAACTCCATGACCAGAACGTTGTTGCGGAAGATCACCGGCTCCGGGACGCGGACCGCGTACTTGATCGCCCTCTGGAGGTTCTTAAATTCTCTCCTCGTCCAGACGAAGACGAGCTTGCGCATGTCCTTGGGGAGATAGCCAACCCTCGGGTCGGCAGCCAGGTACTCCCATATGCGCCTGAACTCGGTTGTGTAGGTTCTGTAAATCTTGACCGCTATCCTGTTGCCGTCGGAGTCCACTCCAGCGAAGACGTTGGCCTCTTTTCCAGTGCTTATGATGCCGTAGAGCTCCTCGATTTTCCCGCGCCTGTGGAGGTAGGCTAGGGTTTCCTTGGTGGTTCTATCGAAGACCTCGTTGGCTATCTTGTAGAGCTCGCTGTCCTTCTCGCGCCTCTCCCTGAGACCCAGCATCTCCTCGACTTCCCGTTCAATGACCTCCTCGCGCATCTCTACCCCTCTGGAACCGGAATTTAGAAAAGCGGGCTCAGAACAGGAGCTCGCCGCCGCTTATGAAGTCCTGGCTTATCTTGCCTTTCCTGAGGAGCCAGTCCACCTGGGTTCTCGTGTAGCGGTAGACTATGTCCCCGCGCTCGTCGCTCTGGACCGGCCAGGGCTGGACTATGACCACGTCTCCGACGCGCATCCACATTCTCCTCTTGAGCTTGCCCGGGATCCTGCATCTCCTTATCTTGCCGTCCTCGCAGCGGACGTCCATCCAGCCCGAACCGAGGGCCTGCTCGATTATTCCGAAGAGCTGCCCTTCCTTCGGCAGGGGGACGCGAATGACCTCGTCGCCCTGGACCTGCCTGTTCTTCTTTTTACCTTTCCCACCTCTGTGGTACGCCATGATCATCACCTCCAGCGGATAGGATTGAACCCTTATAAACCTGAGCCTTGCAAAAATTTTCCAATGGTAGTACAGGTCTGTGCTTTTAAAATTTTTGCACCACCCAATGATGGGGGCAAACCAGACTTCCCATTACACACCCATGCCCAGTAGGGATACATCAAAGTTTAAAAACGCACCGCCCAACTGGAGTCCGGAGATGAAGATGACGGCTCTGAGGGCGGAGAATCTAACGATACTCTACGATGGAAAGCCCGCCGTGGAGGGGGTAGACTTCACAATAGATGAGGGCGAGACGCTGCTCCTCCTCGGCCCCAACGGGGCAGGGAAGACGACCCTCCTCAGAACCATAGCCTGCTTTCACAGGGAGTACCGGGGGAGGCTGGAGGTCTTCGGCAGGGAGCCCTGCGGGGCAAGGGAGTTGATAGGCTACGTCCCCCAGAGCAGCAATCTCAACGAGAGGGTCCCGCTGACGGCCCTCGAGGTAGTTGCGATGGGTGGCGTGTACAGAAGGGGCTTCGTCCACTTCAAGCTCCCGCCCGAGATCCTCGACAAGGCCCGGGAGGTCCTGAGCTTCGTCGGGCTGGAGCAAGTTGCCGACAGGCTGTTCCGCGAGCTTTCCGGCGGCCAGAAGCAGAGGGTTCTCCTCGCGAGGGCACTGATGAGCGATCCCAGGCTTCTCCTCCTCGACGAGCCGCTCTCTGCCCTTGATCCAAGCGCCAGGGTCGAGGTGGCCAACGTCCTGGACAAGATAAAGCGCGAGAGGGGCATAACGATGGTCATCACCACCCACGACATCAATCCCCTCCTCGAGGTCGGGGACAAGGTGATGCTCCTGAACAGGAAACTCATAGCCTTCGGGCGGCCGGAGGAGGTTCTTCAGGACAGGGTAATAAAGTCCGTCTACGGCCCGCTGGCAAGGGTGATACCTGTCGAGGGCAAGCTCTTCTGTATAACCGGGGACACCCACATTCACCGCCACGGGGGTGGGGGACGGTGATACCGGAGTACCTCGTAAGGGCCCTCCTGGCGAGCGTGATGGTCAGCGTTCTCCTGGGCCTCCTCAGCCCGCTCATCAACGCGAAGGGGCTGGCATTCCTCACCCACGCGCTCTTCCACTCCCTCCTCTTCGGTGCCGTCCTGGGAATGATACTCGGCCTCGTCTTCGAAAACCTGTCCCTGGTTACCCTGGTCGCCCTCATCGTGACCGTGGCCCTAGTCCTGCTAATCGCCCACCTGGAGAAGCTCGGCTTTTCCCCCGATTCCGCGGTTGGGATAGTGGCGAGCTTCGTGGCAGGCCTTACGGTTCTCGGCTTCGGCGTCCTCTACAAGGTGATGGCGAGCAGGCCTTACTTCCCGCTCGGCGAGAGCATAGTGTCCTACCTGACCGGCGACATATTTCTCATAACCCTCAACGACTTAACCGCCCTCGTCCTCGGCGGTGCGTTCCTGTTCTTCGTGATTCTCTTCCTTTACCGCGACTTTCTCTACCTAAGCTTCGACCCGGAGGGAATGGAAAGCTATGGCGGCAACGTGAGGGCGTACCTGATGATACTCTACGTTCTCGTCGGCGCGATTGGAGCTTTAATCGTCCAGACCGTCGGGCTGATAACCCTCCAGGTGGTGGCGATTCTGCCGGGGGCGATAGCGCTGATGGTGAGCAGCGACATGAGGAAAGTCATCGCGGTCAGCCTCTTCCTAACTCTTGGCGTCCAGCTCTCCTCGGTCCTGCTGGCATACTTCACTGACATTCCCCCGAGCGGTATAGCCACGATAATGCTGGGCGTCATCTATGGCGCTCTGCTCTTCAGGAGGTGAAATCTTGGGCAGGAAGCTGGCTGGAATAGACGAGGCCGGCAGGGGGCCGGTGATAGGGCCGATGGTCATAGCGGCGGTCGTCCTCGATGAGGTGAACGTCCCGAGGCTCGAGGAGCTCGGGGTTAAGGACTCGAAGAAGCTCACTCCGAAGAGGAGAGAAAGGCTGTTCGATGAGATAGTGCAGCTTTTAGATGATTATGTAATTCTTGAATTATGGCCTGGGGAGATTGACTCCCGCGGGGGCACGCTCAACGAGTTCGAGGTCGAGAACTTCGTTAAGGCCCTCAATTCACTCAAGGTCAAGCCCGATGTGGTTTACATCGACGCCGCAGACGTGAAGGAGGCCCGCTTTGGTGAAGAGATCAGGAAGGGGCTGGACTTCGAGGCGGAGATAATCGCGGAGCACAAGGCGGACGACAAGTTCGTGCCGGTTTCTGCTGCATCAATCCTCGCGAAGGTCACCCGCGATAGGGCGATAGAGAAGCTGAAGGAGGAGTACGGAGAGATAGGCTCGGGCTATCCCAGCGACCCGAGGACGAGGGCGTTCCTCGAGAACTACTACCGCGAACACGGCACGTTCCCTCCGATAGTCAGGCGGAGCTGGAAAACGTTAAAGAAGATCGAGGAGAAGCTGAGGGTCGAGATGAAGGCCAAGAAATCGAAGAAAAAAGGACAGGTCAGTCTGGACGAGTTCTTGAAATGAGTTCGAAGTCCTCCAGATCCCAGACCAGCCAGCCTTCAGCCCTTAACGTCTCTTTTCCTTCTATGTTCTTCGCAACTATGCCGTAACTTTTATCCCAATGCCCCAGACCAACCAGCTCTGCCTTCCTCTTCACGTCCTTCAAAATCTCCCGCGCTTCCCTCTCACTCAGGTCTTTCCACTTGACCTCGACGAACAGAGCATTCTTCTCCCTTTCATTCAAAGCCACCAAGTCAATCTCCTCCCCTTTGTGCCACCACCTTCCAATCTTGGTGAAGCGGAAGGGAAGTCCCCCGACATGATTTAGTTCTATAAGAAACTCCTTTGAGACTTCTTCAAACCGCCTTGAAAAGACCTTCTGGAGCCTCTCCTCGACGTCCTCCCGGCTGAGAATCCCAAGTTCTATCTCCGTCCTGTTGGAGTGGACCAGCGAGAACCAGGTGAGGAGCATTGGGTCTTTAATCCTGTAACGTCCTCTCTTTTCTTTTCTCGCAACTGGGAGCTGGCGCTCAACGAAGCCAAGGCGTATCAACGTCTCCAGGTAGGGATATATCCTCCTTCCCTCGACACCCACGTATGTGGCTATCTCGCCCGGCCTCTCCCGGCCCTCGGCTATGGCAGCGAGTATTGAGAAGTAGAACTTCAGTTCCCTGAGTTCCTGGGAGAGAATGATGTAGGGTTCATCGTAGAAAAAGCCGTCGGGGGATAAAAACTCGTTCTCAACGAGCCGGTGGACATCGGAATAACGGGCCGCTATCGAAAGATACGCCGGGACTCCACCAACGAGCATGTAGCTCTCAAGGCCGTTCCGGAAGTCATCAAAGAACCTTACAGAGTTGAACAGGTTTAACGGCCTGAGCATGAATCCAGCGGTCCGTCTGCCGTAGAGGGGCGAAGAGTAGCTGAGCACGTCATCAACCATCATGCCCATCAGAGAACCTGAGAGAACGAGCATGATGGGTTTCTTGCTGAGTTCGTGGTCCCAGGCCCTCTGGAGGGCACTCAAAATACCCCTGTCACTTTTAACGGCGTACGTGAACTCGTCGAGCACCACGAGGGTTTTTTCCTCTACCCTGGAGGAGAGGTATTTGAAGAGAGGATACCAGTCATTGAAGCTCAAGAAGATATCGTCCCCATAAAACTCGGCGAGCTCTTCCCGAATACCCTTTATCTGGTTTTCCTTCGTGCCCTCGGTAAAGGTGTGGAAGAAAACCTTTCTTCCACGGGAAAACTCCACCAGTAGTCTCGTCTTTCCAACCCTTCTCCTGCCGTAGACCACAACGAACGAGGGGACCCTCTCCCATTCCCTCCCGAGTATTTCCAGCTCCCTCTCCCGGTCAATGAATAAACTAATCATGATTAGTACTAAACAGCCTTAGTATTTAAGCCTTTCGAGTCCTCACCTCCCCAGCCTCAGCCTTACCCTATCCTTCGCCTCGAGGAGCCACTCCAGGTAGAGCCGGAGGGATTCGGTAAAGGCCTCCCAGCGGAGGAGCTCCCTCAGCGCCACGCCCATCGCCACAGCCGCAGGGGGAACCAAGACGGTGGCGTAGAAGCTGAACTGCGTTGTCCCACCGAGTAGGTACTGGAGGAGGAAAAAGCCCGTGGTGCTCCAGAAGACGCCCATGACGGTAAGGATTCCCCTCCTTCTCCTGTAAAGCCAGGGAAGGGCCAGAAGGAAGAGAACCATCGCGAGGAGGAGGAACGGGTCCGTCTGGGCGAAGACGTTGGGGTCGTAGTGGAGCGGGAATGCCCTGGCATTGACGAACCACTGCCAGACCGGTGAAGCGGCAGGGTGGCCGCCCTTGCTGGAGAGGTGCCAGCGGAAGCTCCCCAGGAACTGCTTTAACCACTCCTCCGGACCAACAGCGACCATTGCCGGAAGGTTCGGTACCAGGAAGCCCAGGGCGGGGAGGAGGGCTATCGTGCCCAAAAAGCCCAGGACACTTCTCTCCCTCCGAAACGCCCTGGCCAGAAGAACCGGCCAGCCGAAGGCACCGCTCAGCTTGGCCGCCCCCGCCAGGCCGACAGCGACCGCGGCCAGACGGTCCCTGTTGAGGGCGAGGAGGGCTATGAAGAGCGCAACGAAGAGGGCCACGTGAATATCGAGCATAGCCACCACAGACATCGCCTGGAGCGTTGGGTCGCCGGCGGTGAAGGCCAGAGCTATAAGCGCCGCGAGGTAGCTGCGGCTGATTTTATAGGTGGCTATGACCACCAGGAGCTCTATCAGGACGAAGGCAAGGACTCCGGGAAGGCGCCAGTTTATCGGGCTGTCGCCGAGGAGAAGCATTCCGAGCATTATCATGTCTTTTCCAAGGAAGGGGTGTTCCAGGTTCAGGTAGTTCTGTATGTTGTCCTTGTCGGGGTACCAGAAGCCGGGAACGATGCTGTATGCACCGTCGGGAAGCATTGCCCGGATATCTTCAATGAAAGGACCGTATTCCTCCGGCGGAATCTCGAAGTAAACGCCCGGAAACTTGCGGTACTCCCTCTCGTAAGTCGCCCCGTGCTTCAGCGCGAGCTTCTCCACCTCGTACTGGTACTCTATCCTCACGCTCTGGTTGGCGAAGATTACGTTCACTCCCCTCGAGCCGGTCGTCCCGTTGATGTAGGTCAGCTCGATGCCGAGCCTGTGGAGCACGTTCCTGCTGGCCGGGACGTACCACACCTCATCGCTCACGTAGTCGTGGAACACCGGCTGGGAGGCGAAGCGGTAGAGGTACCAAAAAGAACCGGCGAGCGTGATGACGACGATTAGAAGGAACACCGCTTTCCTCCATTCCATCTTACCACCGCTCAAACTAAGCGGGCAACGTTTTTAAGCCTCTCCCCTTAGGCGGAAACATGCTGGAGGGAATCACCGAGGAGAAAATCGGGGAGGCAATGGAGCTCATAAGGCGAGGTTTTGACGAGAAGAAGCTCCGCGCGAGGCTCGGCGAGAACTGGGAGCTTATAGCAGAGATAGCGAGGGCGAGGATAAGGGCAAAGGACAAGTTCTCGCGCGACGACCTTTTCATGGACCTGGAGGGTCTGCGCTACGCGACCCACGAAATCGTTGCCAGATACCGCGCCGAAAGGCTTGAGGAGTTTGGAATAAGGAGCATCGCCGACGTCTCCTGCGGGATAGGGATACAGCTCATCTTCTACGCGATGAAGGTCGAGAGGGCCTACGGGATAGACATAGACCCCCTAAAGATAGAGTTCGCGAGGAGGAACGCCGAGAAATACGGCGTTGAGATAGAGTTCATAAACGCCGACTCCCTCGCTCCAGAGACCGTCGAGAGGGTCGATGCGGAGGTGATCTTTTCAGACCCCGCCCGGCCGCCGGAGATGCCCGAGAGGAGGCTCGAGGATCTGCTCCCAAGCCCGCTCAAGGTCTACGGGGCCTATAAATCGAAGACTGACTCCTTCATCTTCGACCTGCCGCCGCAGATGAGGCGCGAAAGGGTGCCCTGGAGGGGCGAGTTCGAGTACATCGACCTCCACGGCCACCTCAACAGGCTGACCTTCTACACGGAACCGCTCGCAAAGGCCGAAAGGAGCGCTGTGATCCTTCCGGCAGGGGTCAGGCTCGAGAGCGACCCCAACCTTGAGAACATTGTCGAGTGGGCTGAGGAGCCCGGCCAGTACCTCTACGAGATACCGCAGGCCGTTGATTACGCTGATTTGCTCAACGAGCTTTTCCACGAGCTGAAGGCCGACGCCAAGATGCTACTCCGCGAGAAGAGGCGCGTTTTAGCGACTGGAGACGAGCCGGTGAAGAGTCCCTACCTCAAGAGGACCTACTCCGTCGTCGCGGTTCTGCCGTTTCACCCGGTCAGGATTAACGACCTCCTCAGGAGGGAAAACTTTGGAAGGGCGACCCTCAAGATGAGCGTCCCGCAGGAAGACTACTGGAGGCTCAGGAAGAGAATAGAGGCGAACCTCAGGGGCGAGCGGAGGGCCTTCGTCTTCAAAGTTGGAGACAGAGCGGTTATAGCGGAGTCGCTGTAGCTCTTACATTTTTCTTTTGAAAGCCCCGCCCTTTAGGGCGGGGAGGAGGTCAGAGCTCCTCTATCCTGGCGTTCCGTATCTTTTTGGAACCTATCCTTAGCTGTTTGAAGTAGTCCACGTGTTCCTCCGGCAGAAAAGAGTCGAGGCTCGTCGATTTGAGGCGTTTCTTCTTCCTCTTCACCCCGGCCGTTTTGGTAGCTCTCGGCGCTCCAGCCAGGAACTCGTCGAGCTTTCTGTCCATCGGTCCACCCCACCGGGATAGTCAGTGGGATATAAAGGCTTTTCCCAATCGACGGTTGAACCAAAGGTTATATTAACGCCGGAACCGCGTCTGAGAAAGGCTTTTAACTCCCGGCGGTTTATCAGGGAAGAGAGTAAAGCAGCGGGTGGTTGCCGTGTGTGGAATAATAGGCTACGTTGGTGACAGGCCAGCGTGCGAGGTAATAGTCAAGGGGCTGAAGAGGCTGGAGTACAGGGGCTACGACTCGGCTGGAATCGTGACCGAGGACGGAGGAAAGCTGTTCATAAGGAAGGGCGCCGGGAAGATCGACGAGCTTACCGGGAAGTTGGGATTCCTCGAAATGCCCGGCAGGAGGGGTATCGGCCACACCCGCTGGGCGACGCACGGCGTTCCCAATGACATTAACGCTCACCCCCATACGGACTGCACCGGGAAGATAGCGCTCGTTCACAACGGTATCATTGAGAACTTCTCCGAGATAAGGGACTACCTCCTCGAGAGGGGCCACTCTTTCAGGAGCGACACCGACACCGAAACAATAGCCCACCTCATAGAGGAGGAGCTCAAATCCAGCGAGACATTTGAAGAGGCCATGCGGAAGGCTCTCCTCAGGCTCAAGGGTTCCTTCGCCCTGGGAATAATATACGCCGATGAGCCGGACAGGCTGTACTTCGTCAGGAACGAGAGTCCGCTCGTGCTGGGGATAGGGAAGGGGGAGACCTTCGCGGCCAGCGACGTTCCGGCCTTCCTCGAGTACACAAACAAAGTCGTTTTCCTCGACGACATGGAGTACGCGGTCATAACCCGGGACTCCTGGGTGGTTAAGAAGCTCGAAACGGGCGAACCCGTTGAGAAGGAAGTCCGGGAGGTGGAATGGACCCTTGAAATGGCTGAGAAGGCCGGCTATCCGCACTTCATGCTCAAGGAGATATACGAGCAGCCGAGGGCAGTTAGGGACGCGATGCACGGCAACGTCGATGCTGTAAGAAAGGCCGCCGAGGAGATAGCGAGGTACGAGAAGGTCTTCATCGTCGCCATGGGCACCTCCTACCACGCTGGCTTGGTTGGCAAGTACCTCTTCCAGAGGCTGGCAAACAGGGTTCCGATAGTCGAGGACGCCAGCGAGTTCCGCTATGAGTTCGAGAACGTCATAGACGAGGACACCTTGGTGATAGCAATAACCCAGAGCGGGGAAACCGCTGATACGCTCGCGGCGATGAAGCTGGCCAAGAGAAAGGGCGCCAAGGTGCTCGCGATAGTTAACGTCGTCGGAAGCATGGCGACGAGGATAGCTGACTTAACGCTCTACACCCACGCGGGGCCTGAAATAGGCGTCGCCGCGACCAAGACCTACACCACCCAGCTGGCTGTTCTGACGATGCTCGCGATAGAGCTCGCGAGGGTTCTTGGAACCGCGGACGATGGATACCTCAGCTCCCTTGTAGATGGCCTGAGCAGGGTCCCGGAGCTTATGGAGGAAGTTCTGAAGCACGACGCCTCCCTAAGGGAGCTGGCCGAGGGTCTGGCCGGAAAGAGCGACTTCTTCTACATAGGCAGAGGAGTGAGCGTGCCGACCGCCCTCGAGGGGGCGCTAAAGCTCAAGGAGATAAGCTACATTCACGCGGAAGGGCTGAGCGCCGGCGAGCTGAAGCACGGCCCCCTCGCGCTCCTCGAGGAGGGCGTTCCGGTCGTCGCGATAGCCCCGAGCGGGAAAACCTTCGAGAAGATGCTCGGCAACATAGAGGAGTCAAGGGCCAGGGGAGCCTTCATAATAGGCCTCGGGGACAGGGAAGAACTGGGCAGGGTCTCAGACGTTCTCGTCCAGATGCCCCCGATGGACGAGCTGCTGACCCCGATAGTTTACGCTGTTCCACTCCAGCTTTTAGCTTATCACCTGGCGGTGTTGAGGGGCAACGACCCCGACAAGCCGAGGAACCTGGCGAAATCCGTTACCGTTGAATGAGGTGATTCCAATGGTGAAGACCGACGTTAAGGAGAAGCGCAAGAAAAAGAAGGGAGAGGAAACTTCCCTCTCCAGGTACTACTCCCTTTTTAAGGCCTACGGCCTCCCGCTCCTGGCGCTCCTGCTTGCCTACCTCGGCTTCAAGCTGAGGAACATAACCTCCAACTACAAGACCTTCCTCGACCCGGACACGTTTTTCCACTATGAGATGTACAAGCAGGCCATAACCGAGTGGATTCCCCAGTATTTCGCCTACGCTGATCCGCCCGCAGGAATAAAAGCCACCGGCTACCTGGGCCTCTACACAGTCCAGGCGGTGTTCTACAAGGTAACCCACGCGCTATTTGGCTACACCGAGCTCCAGGCCTTCAAGGTCTGGCCGCCTTTCGTGGGAGCGATGACAGTACTAGCGGTGTATCTCCTCGGCAGGAAGCTCCACTCTGACTGGGCCGGAATCTGGGCATCGGCCTTCATGATGTTCTCCTACGCCAGCTTCACCAAGACTATGTCCGGCAACAACCGTGGTGAAGGGCCCTTCATGATGTTCTTCCTCTACGCGGTGCTCTTCCTGCTGGTGTACCTCGACGAGAAGGAGTGGAACTGGAAGAAGGTGCTCAGCGCGGTGATGTTCCTGGTCACGAGCGTCCTATACATGGGAGTATGGACGGGTAGTGTATTCGGTATTGAGATACTGCTTGCATTTGCGTTCCTTACTGTAACAGTAGCATTTATCGCTGGGCTCGAGAAGTTTACAATAAAGTTCATCAAGGAATTCGTACCAATACAGGGACTTGCTATAGTCTTAGGCATCATTATTGCCAGAACCGGCTTTATCGGCATCGGAACATTTCTTCTCAAAAGGCCATTTGGACTAATGGGGCTATTTGCAGTTTTAATTTATGCAGGGCTACTCATAGGGCTAAAGCGCTTTTTGCATTTTGATTACTCAAGACTAGAGCACCGTCTCGGAGCACTCCTAATATCCGGAGGGGTACTTGTTATATTTGCAGGATTGCTGGGTCTACTCAATATTTCAGCATTAATAAGGGGTGCGTATCAATCCACTCCCCTCTATCAAACCGTCGCAGAGCTGGCAAGGACAGATATAAACACTATCAAGGCATATTACAGCATAAAGAGCAAGGATATGTTACTGTTCATCTTATCGATCGTTGGGTTCCTAGTAGTACTAGTCAAATTCATCAACAACCTCCGGAAAGGAAACGTCTCCAGCTATAAAAATGCCTTCCTCGTGTCTTATTACATTAGTTCAGTAGTCCTACTGGCACTAGCAGTCCGTTTCGTCTTCCAGGCTTCGGGAGCCATACTCCTGCTGGCGGGCATAGCGATAGGCGAGGTCTTCCTCTTCGTGGAGAACATGAAGGAGAGCCTGACCACCAAAGCACTATACGCCGTCCTGCTGATACTACTCTTCCTCCCACTCCCGGTGATGGGCGCCCAGTACAGCAAGACCCTGGCCACTAACACCGCCAAGGCCCAGGGTTCCGTCCCGGCTGACTGGGTGAACACCCTCACCTGGCTTAAGGAGAACAGCCACCCCCTCGACAGCGCCACCAGCTGGTGGGACTACGGCTACTGGATTGAGTCGAGTCTCCTCAGCAACCGCCGCTCCTCGACCGACGGTGGTCACGCCTACGACAGGCGCTACCTGCTGGCAGATTTCTTCTCCCACTACGGCAACGAGAGCGAGCAGGACTTCGAGGCATGGGAACTTAACTACCTCATCGTCTGGCAGCAGGACATCTACAAGTTCAACGCCATAAGCTACCTCGGCGGTGCGATAGACTACTACGAGTACGGCCACGTCCCGATGTTCCAGCTCGTGCCGATGCAGTACGTCAAGTACGCCAACGAGAGCGGGAAGACGGTCGTCTACCTCAAGACGGCCGAGGGCGACAGGCAGCCGGTAATGACCGTGGACCTTGCCAGAGGACAGGTTATCCAGGGCAGGGGGGACATTCCGTACGTCCTCTACCTCTTCGGCAACTACGGCCTTCTGGCGTACCACAAGATAGCCTTCAGCAACTTCGTCAGGCTGGCGTTCCACATTCCCTACTCCTTCGAGCCGTGGGACGCGCAAAAGCTCTTCGCCAACTTCAAGCCGGTCCACAACGACGGGGGCGTCTCGACCTACGAGTTCAGACCGTTCGCGGTCTACAGGATTGACAGGTTTGAGAACGGCACCTGGAAGGCCTTCTACAGCACGATGGGAGGAGGAAAGCTCCCGCTCGGAGAGCAGAGGCTCAGACTCTGGATTTCAGCCTTCGGCAGGGACGTCAAGGACGCGACCCTGGTGTTCGAGGCCTACAACGGCACCGAGCTCATCAAGAGGGAGGTGCTGGCCGAGAACCTCAACGTGAACCACCTCAACGAGACCCCCGTGGAGGTCAGCCTCTTCGTGCCGAACGCCACCAGCTACCGCTTCGTCCTCATTCAGGACGGCCCCGTTGGAGTGCTCAACGGCGAGCCGAGGGTGGACGGCAGAACCGCGAACCCGAGCTACATACTCGAGGAAGGCCAGAGCGGCCAGCTCGAGCTTAAGGCGGCATTCAGAAAGGACTACGACGACGTAACGCTTACCTTGAGGGCGAGCATCGTCTACTACGTCGCCCCCAACGGCAAGGACATCGAGAGCGACAACTTCTACCTCGTGCCCCACCAGGACATCATCACCTACGTTCCGGTCAAGGAGCTAAGCGTCAGGGAAGGGGACAACGTGATAACCGCACGGGCATCGATGCCGTCCGATGTTTTCGACGCGTACATCGAGAAGCTCTACCAGGAGTACGGGAAGGACAAGGTCGTCATAGTCAAGAAGCGCGTGGAGCCAATATTCATTGCAAAGAAGGAGTACGTCATCTGGGAGGGCTGATTGCTTCAGCCCCCTTTCTCCCCTTTACAGCCACGAACGCTCCCAAACTCTTGCACTTTTTGTAACATTTCTTATCAACCTTCTCCGCAAGGCCGATGAAGGGCCAGAAGGAGGGGAAGAAGATAATCCCAGCGCTCTCAACACCGATAAAGCCGGCTTTTCTGAGAAGGCCTTCAAGCTCGCCCGGCGTGTAGAAGCGGGCGTAGCGATAGGCGGTCTCGGTAAAGATGCTCTTGAGGCGCTTGAGGAGGAACCACAGGCTCCTCCCGTTCATCGTCCCGATGATGACCTCTCCCCCCGGCCTGAGGACGCGGTGGATCTCAGCCAGAACCCTCTCGGGCTCGTGAATGAACTCGAACATCGTAACGCTCAGCACGAGGTCGAAGCTCTCGTCGGGGAAGGGGAGGGAGTAGGCATCTCCCATGATACAGTTTAGCCCCTTGGAGCGGGCTATTCTGAGCATTCCCTCGCTTGCATCGAGGCCTATGACGTCGAAGCCCCTCTTCTTCAACTCAAGCGTGTAGTTGCCCGTCCCACAGCCGAGGTCGAGGGCTTTGCCTCCTCTGGTTTCCATCATGGAGAAAATCAGCCACTTCTCAGTTCTGTCCACGTATCTGCCGGTTTTCGTTCTGTACCATTCGTCGTACCTGCCCGCTATTTTATCGAAGTACTCCATCAGATCCTCACCTTGCCCTCGATGGTGAGCTCCTTGTCCGTCCTGTCGTCTATTCTAAGGCTTATGACGACGCGTTTCGCGCCCGCTTTAAGTATGGCCTCGTGGCAGAGCTTGACCAGCTCGAGTATCTCCTCCACCGGCCCCTCGACGACCGTTCCCATCGGGCAAAGCTGGTACTTGAGGCCGCTGTCTTCAATTACTTTGAGGACCGGCTTGAGATACTCCCCAACGCTCGGGCTTTCCGTCCCCAGGGGAAAGAGGCAGAGCTCCGCGACCGCCATCAGCCACCACCGGCGGGCGGGAATATGTGGACCTCGTCTTCCTCCTTAAGCTCGGTGTCGAGCCCCTTCAGGTGGAGCACGTTGTGGCCGTTCACGAGTATCATTCCATCGATGGGCTTGTTTGGGCCGACGCGGGGAGTTTCCAGGAGTTCCCTCTTGATGTCGGGGCTGTAGTGCTCGGCGAGGTAGTCTATTAGCTCCCCGACCGTTTTGACGCCGTGAACCTCAACCTCCTTCCTCCCGACCATCTCCCGGAAGGTCGCGTAAAACTTCACTTTCATTAGGTTCACCGAAGGGATCTTGATGGAAACCCTTAAAGTGATTTCGCCGTAGTGGTGGTAGAGATGATCCCATGGTCACCCTGACGGTTGAACCTCCCGAGTACTACCCCGTGATCGACAAGCTCTTCGCCGGCCCCATAAAGGACGCCCTGGAAGCGCTGGGCGTGGAGCTGGTTGATATGAAGGCCGGCGTGAAGCCCGTGGACAGGACGATACGGGTAGCCTTCATCTTCGAGGTCCGGAAGCCCGAAACTTTTCTGCCGGCGGAGCTGGACTCAATCCTCTCCGGCCTCCTTGAAAAGCTGGCTGAGGACGCCACGAAAACCTTTGGAAGGCTCTACGAGGCGAGGTTTCAGGTGGTCGGGTTCAGAGTTGTCGAGGCTGCCGCGGAGACGAAGAAGGAAGGAGGGAGGCTCATCATCAACTGCCCCGATGACATCAGGAGAACCATAGAGCGCCTCGGAAAGGGGCTTACGATATACCTGAAGGACAAGAGGGTGAAGTTCCAGACGCTGGTGCTCAGCATGCCCTCCGACGGGAGGCCGAAGCTCACAGTTACCCTCCTGCTCCCTGAGCAGACCTCCCAGGCGGACAAGGAAGCCCTCGCCCGGGAGCTGGAGTACAAGGCCTCCTCCTACCTGAGAACCCTGAACGCCGACTACATAAGGGTAGAAGCTAGAGTTCTCGATCCCGAGGACAGGGCCGTCGGAACCGTGATGGGGCGAATAGACAAGATTGAGAGGGAGGCCGAAGAACTGGCCGAGATGGAGGAAGTAAGGGAACTTATGAGCGCCCTCGGAAAGACTCGCGGGAGCTGATGTAGTCGAGGAGGGGCCTTATGCGCTCCCACACCTGGGGAATGCCGTCGTGGCCGTCGATTCTGACGTATATCCCCTGCCTTTTGTAGAACTTGATTATCGGTTCCATGTTCTTCAAGTAAAGGTCGTACCTTCTCTCCACTACCTCGGGCCGGTCGTCTTCGCGCCGAACCAGTTCCGCACCGCAGAGGTCGCACTTTCCCGGCACCCTTGGAGGGTTGTACTTCACGTGGTAAACCGCACCGCACCGCGGGCATACCCTCCTCCCTGCTATGCGCTCCACGCTCTCCTCCTTCGTTATGAATATCTCCATCGCAACGTCCAAGGTCATTCCGTGGTCGTAAAGGTACTCCTCGAGGGCGAGCACCTGGGCGGGCGTCCTGGGGTAGCCGTCTATGAGGAAGTTCCTCCTGTGCCTCCTGAGCCTTGAGATTATCAGGGTATTGATGACCGTGTCGGGTATGAGTTCTCCCCTTGCCAGGTACTCCTCAAGCTCCCTCCCCAGCTCGCTTCCCCTCTCTATCTCTGCCCTTATCAAGTCCCCGGAGGAGACGTAGGTAAGACCGTAGCGCTCCGTTATCGTCCTCGAGTGGGTGGACTTGCCGCTTCCGGGCGGACCGAAGATCAGGACGTTCATGGCAACCCCCGGAGGAACTACGGCAGGCGGCTATAAAGGGTTGTGGTTCAAACGGCTATAGGGTAGAAAAGGAGAGGGGCTACTCCCTTCTTCCAACGAGCCTGTTTATCCTCGCCCTTATGCCCCTGTTTATCTTCACGAGGAGAACCGTCTTCCGGCACTTCGACGCGACCTTTTCGGGAACCTCCCCGAAGATGAGCCTCCGGAACAGCGGTTCCCGTGTGGCTCCCATTATTAGGAGGTCGTGTTTTTGGCATTCCCTGAGGATCCCCTCAATGACGTTCCCGCCGCGCACCTCAAGCCGGGCGTTGGGAATCCTCTGAAGTACCGCGTCGAGATTCATCTTTGCCTCACTCACCGTCAGCACCGTAACATTAGCACCGTACGATTCAGCCAGCAGGCCAACGAGTTCGGCCGCCTTTGAGGCGTTCCTGCCTCCACGTGTTGGGAAGAGAATCCTCTCAACTTTCTCCTTCCGCTCCGTTTCCCCCGGCTTTATCACGATGACGTTGCACGGGGCGTCGCGGACGATTCTGTCCAGGTTGCTTCCAAGGACGTACTTGCTCCACCTCGACCTGCCCTCCCAGCCGAGTATTAGCAGGTCCGCCCTCTTGTCCCGGACGGCGCTCATTATACCTCTGTACACGCTGTGGGAGTAGTAGATTATTCCCTCGACCCTCACGTCGCCGGAAACGCTCTCTCTGGCCACCCTGAGGACTTTTCTAGCCCCGTCCGCGAACTGCCTGGCTTCCTCCAGCGGCGTCTGCTCTGGAACGGTCACGACGCTGATCACGAAAAGCTCTCCGTTCACCTGTTTGGCTATCCTCTCTGCGTAGCGCACCAGCACCGGGGCGGTCCTCTCGTTTGAGACGGCTACAACGATTCTATACCTCGCTCCCGCCTCGACCTCCTCCTCGAAAACCTTTTCGCGCTCGGACTTGAAACGCTCCACCCTCGCGCCCCTGTAAGACTTGTAAACGATCAGACCTATGGCCACCCAGGTGAGGGTTATTGCCCAAGCGGTCGGGCTGACGTTGAAGACCCAGAGCGAGAGCACCGCCTGGAAGAGTATCGCCAGCAGGGGTATGTAGGGGAAGTAGGGCATCTGGAAACCGTAGTCAAGCTCGTCCCCGCGCTCGTTCCTTATCCTTATCACCGCCGCGTTCACGAGCAGGAAGATGAGGAGGAACACTATGTCGGCGCTCGCGGCGACGTCCTCTATCGGGAAGATGAGAGCCACGCTGAGAATTATGAGTGACGAGGCAAAGAGGGCGTAGTGAGGAACCCTCCTGACGGGGTGTATGCGGGAGAAGAAAGACGGCAGTCTTCCGTCCCTGCTTATCGCGAAGAGGACCCTCGTGGAGGAGTATATGGTGGCGTTAAGTGCCGAGGTTGAGGAGAATATCGCCGCGAGGGTTATGAGCAGGCCGCCGTAGGGCATAAGGTCCTTTATGGCCTCACCCATTCCGACGGGGCCAAGCTCGGCAAACCACTCGGTTAGGGGCACGTTTCCGGGTTCGGCGCCGACTATGGCCGCGAAGGCGAAGAGTATGTACGTGGCAGTTACCGCAACGACGGAGTAGAGTATGGCCTTCGGGACGGTCTCCTTTGGGTTAACTGCCTCCTCTCCAGCATGGGCTATCACCTCGTAGCCCTCAAAGCCGACGTAGGTGAAGCCCATCGCCATAAGCACCTTGTCCCAGCCGTTGGGGACGAAGTCGTTGAAGTGGGCCAGCTTCTCCGGGTGGACGAAGATGTAGTATATCGAGAACAGCCCTATGAAGGCCAGCGTTCCCATCTGGCCAAGGGTTATGAGGTTCTCTATGCTCCCCGTCTCGGAGACGCCTATGTAGTTTATTGCCACGAAAACCAGTGCTATGGCCAGTGCGAGGAGCTTTATCACCAGCTCGTGCTCCAGGTTGAGGTTGGTGAACCAGCTCGTCCCCTCAAGAAGGAAGACAGTGTAGGTGGCGAAGGTTATCGCATACAAACTGCCGGCCACGGTCAGGGCGAACCAGTTCATCCAGCCGGAGATGAAGCCGATTAGACCTTTGAAAGCCTCGTCTATGTAGGTGTAAGCCCCTCCAGCTGTGGGAAGTGCGGAGGCAAGTTCCGCGAATGACATGGCCGAGAAGAAAGCGATGAGACCGTTGAGAGCGAATGCAACGAGTATTCCGCCGGGACCGGCGAAGCCTATCGCTATTCCAGTGGCAACGAAGACACCGGCCCCGATCATCATGCCCATTCCCATCATCATGAGGTGGGTTAATGACAGACCCCTCGACAGCTCAACACGTTCTCCATTTTCCATTTTTACTGCCTCCTGTGCCTTGTTGCCCTGTGGACCTCAAGAACATGGGCTATCTTCTTCTTTGCATACCTACGCTTCTCCACGAGCCTCCTTCTTTTTATCTCGGCTATGATTTTGTTCGACCTGTAGAGGAGGTAGAGCATCAGGCTGTAAGCGCCAAAGATCACAGCCATACCCGCTACCTGGTTGGGATCCATCTTTATGCACCCCTGAACAAGAGAGGGAAAGTCAAACACTAAAAATCCTTATGGTGTTGGTTCCGGCCGTCTTTCCTATCGGCGTCCCCTTGGTGAGCAGGACTATGTCGTTCTCCTTGACCAAGCCAAGGCCGCTTATCAGGCGGAGTATTTCCTCCTCGCTGGTCTCCTCGACGACGAAGGGATAGACGCCGTAGGAGAACATCAGATTCCTTGCAACGTGCTCGTCGGTGGCAAAGGCCAGGACCCACTGCTTCGGCTTGAAGCGCGAGATGAGCCTGGCGGTCTCCCCTGTCCTGGTGGGTGTGAGAATGTACTTTATGTCGAGGGAGTTAAGGGCCTCTATTATGCTCCTCGCTATTGTATCCTTGATGGTTCCCTTCTTCGGCACCCTTCCCTTCCACTCGTTCATCTTCCAGTCCACTATCCTCGAGGCCCACTGGGAGTCGCGGTAGGCCTCGGTCGTCTTGGCTATTCTGGCCATCATTCTGACAGCGTCTACCGGGTACTTACCGACGGCGGTCTCCTCGGACAGCATCACCGCATCGGTACCATCAAGGATCGCGTTGGCCACGTCGGTGACCTCTGCCCTCGTCGGCAGCTTCTCTTCCGTCATGCTCTCCAGCATCTGGGTGGCTGTTATGACCGGCTTTCCGGCGACGTTGGCCTTGTGAATGAGCTTCTTCTGAAGGACCGGCAGCTTTTCTATCGGCATTTCCACCCCCAAATCTCCCCTGGCTATCATTATCCCGTCCGCCGCGCACAGGATATCATCGAAGTTCCTCACCGCGTCGGGTCGCTCTATCTTGGCGATTATGAAGAGCCTGCCGTTGTTCTCCTCAACGAAGCGCCTCACCTTGAGGACATCGTAAGCCGATCCGACGAAGCTTATCCCGATGGCGTCTATGCCGTGCTCCAGCGCGAACTTGATGAACTCGAGATCCTTCTCGGTCACGGCGTCAATCGCCATTCTAGCCCTGGGAACGTTTATCCCTTTGTGGGAGAAAAGCGGCCCGCCAACCAGAACCTTGCAGACGACGTCCTGTCCCCTGACTTCCTCAACCCTCAGTGCTATGAAACCGTCGCTCAGGTAGATAACGTCGCCCTTGGACACCATCTTCGGAAAATCCTTGAACTGGACCGGTATCACGCCCTCGTTTCCAACCACGTCCCTCGTCGTCAGCGTCACCGTCTGCCAGCGGCGAAGGGTAACCGAACCCCCAGCGATTTCCCCGACGCGTATTTTAACACCTGGCAGGTCGCCAAGAATGGCAACGGGCCGGTTGAGCTTCTCGGAGACCTCCCTGATAAGCTCAACGGTCTTCGCGTGCTGCTCAAGGTCACCGTGGGCGAAGTTTATGCGCGCCACGCTCATTCCGGACTTTATCATGGCCTCAAGCGTGCTCCTCTTCAGCGAAGCAGGCCCTATCGTTGCTATGATCTTCGTCTTGTGGGAGGGTAGCCTCATGTCCTTTCACCTAAATTCGAAATTTCCGGCCTCCCTAATAACCTTTGCCAAAAGGTTTAAGAGTTAGGGCGCCCTAATTACTCTGGTGATGGTATGAACCCTCTCGAGAGCAAGGTTCTTGACGAGGACGGGAGCGAGGTAGTCCTCAAAGACGTCCTGGCCGGAAAATGGACTGTCCTCTACGTCTACCCGCGCGACAACACTCCGGGCTGCACGACCGAGGCCAAGGAGTTCACAGAACTCCTCCCGGAGTTCGAGGAGCTGGGCTTTCAGGTGATAGGCGTCTCGAAGGATTCCGTCGAGAGCCACCGAAAGTTCAAGGAGAAGCACGGACTAAAGGTCAAGCTCCTGAGCGACCCAGATGCAGGGCTGATAAAGGCCCTGGGGGCCTGGGGCAGGAAGAAGCGGTATGGAAAGGAGTACGAGGGCGTGATAAGGAGCACGTTCATATTCGACCCGAATGGAGAAATAGTCTGGAAGAAAATCAACGTCAGGGCGAAGGGCCACGCGGCAAAGGTTCTTGAGGAGGCCAAAAAGCTCGTGGGAAGCCCTTAGAAATGACCTGAAGGGGCCAAAAAATCAAAAAGGAGAGGGCACTGGCTCACTTGATAAGGACGAAGCCCACTATGCTTCCCTCGTAGGCCAAGAAGACCTTGACACCGTTGAGGGTTTCATAGGCGGCGTAAACGTCCAGCTCGCTCAGGTCGTAGTCGCCGACGATCTTGCCAACGTAGTCGTCCCCGTAAACGAGCTTCTGGACGGTTACTCCGCGGGGGTTGGTGAACTCCTCAACGCTGAGCTGGGCCAGGTAGTCCTGAACCTCTGCCGGGTCGATGCTCGTCTCGGTGAGGTTTGATGCTCTAACTCCAAGCCCCATGTATGGAGTCCCTTCTCCCGCCATCATGCCACCCTGTCCCTGCCCGTAGCCCTTGGCATACGCCATGGGGGTGGTAGTCCTCTCAACCTCCGGGTTCGGCCCCGGAACGCCCTGATAAGCCGCAACGGCCCCGAACGCGAGGCCGAACACGGCCAAAGCCATCAATCCGGCCAGCAACTTCTTCATGTCACATCACCCCTGCATGTGTAATTGTAATATTACATATGTGCGATTCTTTATAAACTTTGCGGTCGTGACATTGCCGGAGCCGCGGCATTCCCTGGAGTGAAGTAATGACCAGAATGGCCGAACAGCCTTCCGTCAGTTCAGAAGAGCTTCATTCCTGCTGGGGATCAAAGCCGGACCACTCCACGGCTCGTTTGAGCCTGATGAAGCAGGAATCACAGTACCCTGGGAGGCGGGAGTCCCACTCCTCGATGCTGGAGGGAGAGTTCATAACGCAGTCGTTGTTGCAGTGCTCCAGACCGAAACCGTGGCCGATCTCGTGGAGGACCCCCTTGAGAAGCCTCGCCTTAAACAGCTCCAGCGAAGCCCTCAGGCGTTCCTTAGAGCCATTGGCAGGGTTTTCTCCAGCCAGCTCCCTCAGCAACACCGAAAGCTCGGGGGGTTCGAATGGCTTCATCGAAAGCACCATTATTCGAAGGCCCAGCCTCGTCTCGTGGATACCAAGGAACCGCTCGTAGAAGTCGAAATACGGATTGCGGGAAACCAGGGGAAACGTGGTAAGGGCAAATATCTTGTCCATCTTGATGTCCGGCCTCTCTTCTATTTCATGGAGGAGCTTGGCGTGGAGCACATCAACGAGGGCCTCCAAGGGATAGGCGCGGATCTTCCCCTCCTGGGTGTATATGTCAATTAGATAACCCGGCTCGAGCCTGAGCTTTCCCACGTAGAGGAACCTCAGAGGGACGTCGTTCTCGTCAAAAAACCGGTTAGCCTCATCAAACACGTCAAAGACGACTTCCTTTATCAGCCCCTCGCTTATGAAGTTCCCCACGTAGGTGAAGGCTATGAACTCCATGATTTCATCACGGGTTAAAAAATCCCGCTCCAGCTTATTAAGTTTTTAGGTGATTAGCCGATTGCACCACAAAAGTTTTTAATCACCCTCTGGAGGGTCTTACGGGCGATGGCGTCCGCCCGGGCTTCGAGCCGAACCGCCCGAGAGGGCTGATGACGCCTGTTCTCCGTCAAAACTTCAGGAGGCGGTGGAATGGGCTCGAAGCTTTATGAAATTGGACGATTCATTAACGCTGATTCGCTCATCAGGTACATAGAGGAAAGACGCCATGAGGACGGTGGCTACTGCTTCGTCAGCGTTCTGGACGATACCAACGTCAATGACACGTACTATGCCATCAAAATTTACGACCTCCTCGGCCTTGAGATTCCCGAGAAAGAAAGGACGGTGGAGTTCCTGGAAAGGGCAATACAGCCCCAGACCGCTGTGGTGGCGATAGCAATGGCCTTTGAAGGGCTGGCCATGTTGGGGGCGGCGGACGTTGCGATGGAGCACATTGACATCGTTTTTACCAAGTACAACCCGCTGGAAGGCAAATTTGCCGTCGGTCTCGGCGGAAGTGAGGAGTTCGGAACGGCAACACCGCTGGAGGCAACCTACTGGGTGGTCAAGGCGTTTAAGGCCATAGGCTACGGGTTCAGCGCCGATGAGAGGGACGCCATAAGAACCTTCGTCATGAGGTTCAGAAACGGCAACGGGTACGGCGTTAAGGGGCCAACGACGACGATGACCTACCAGGCAATCCACACACTCCGGGCCCTCGGCTACAGGCCACCCAAGAGTCCTCACTTCAGGAACTGCGAGCTCTGCGGTGATTGGGGCGGTTTCACCGAGGTCCCCTACAGCCTGCCCCCGTACCTTGAGCCGACGTTCTACGCGGCCAGGGGGCTGGAACTTCAGGGTGAAACCCCAGGCTGTCCGAGGAGGCACATCTGGTTCATACGCCAGCTGCAGAATCCCAACGGCGGCTTCAGACGCTCTCTGGAACTGGGCATTTCGAACTTCCAGAACACGTACAGGGCCCTGGCCGTGCTGGATTTCATGAAGCGCTACCTCTGAGTGGTGTGAATGGACCTCATTGGCATGTATCTCCGAGATGCGATGGGAGACGGCTGTCCCGTCTGTAGAATACTTCGCAAATACGAGGAGTCTGGGATAGAGACGATCCTCTACGAACACGTGAACGACCCGGGGGTGAGGGAGAAGTTCAAGGAGAGCCTCGGCCTCTGCACCCATCACGCATGGAAGACCCTCAGGGAGGCCTACTCCGACCCCCTCCTCGGACCCCTGGGCGTGGCCATCATCTACCGGGACGTTCTCTCCGAGTACGTGGCATCACTGGAAAGGGGCCGTACCCCCGAGGAGGGGGAATGCTTCCTCTGCCGGCTGGTGGAGGAGAAAGAGACCAGCACTGTGGAAGCTTTTGCGGAGAGGATTGAGGAGCTTCTCCCGGAGTACCGGAACTCCGAATCCATACTGTGCAGGAGACACTATGAGATGCTGGTGTCAATCCTCCAGCGGACGAACCCCCAGGCGGCCAGGATGCTTGAAAGCCTCCAGCTGGAAAAGCTACGGGTTCTGGAGAAGCGCCTCGGGTCATTCATAGATAAATTCGACTACCGTGCCAGGGAGAAACCCACGAAAGAGGAGATATCATCACTGCCCCTTGCGATAGAAGCTCTGAAGGGTCTCGAAACTGGAGTAACGGTTAGAAAGAGGGGGAAAGGAAAAGGTCGGAGGGGCTTCCCGTGGAGATAGAGGTCACGGACGACGGGCTAAAGGAGATAAGGAAGAACCGGAGGGAGATAGAGGCCAGGTTTCGGAACCTGGAGGGCCTTGAGAGAACCCTGAGGGTTCTAAAGCTACGTTTTCTCATCGAGCAGAGGGAAAGGGTCAAGAAGAGGCTCATCGAGATGAAGGCAAACTACGAAGAGCTGATCGAGTTTGAAGAAATGGCCAAGCTGGACAAGAGGTTCCTGATGGCGTTTCGGAAGGAGCTCAGTGAGGAAAATAAACGGCTCAGGGCAGGGCTGGAGGGCAGAAAAAGATGAAACTCACGGTACGGCCAAAGAAGGGCTGGCGAAGGGTAACGTTCAGGATTCCGGACGAAATTATGGAGCGAATCAAGGAGCTCTGTGAACGCTATGGATTCCGGGTTGAAGAGGCGATCAGGATAGTGCTTCTTCACGGCTACCTGGAGGACGACCCCAACGCCAACGAGGAAACGTTTGAAAGGCTCAAAGAGGAAATATCCCGGCTCGAAAAAGAGCTCTACGAACTGGAGGACAAATGGTCCCCCCTGAAGTTCCGCTCATACTACATCGCACTGAACAACCAGAACCTGGCGATACAGCTCTCAGCCATGATTGCCGAGAACAGGAGACTCCGTGAGCGGCTGGGACTTCCGGAGAGGGACTACGGTGAGGTCGAAAAGAAGATACACTACTACCTCAACTTTGGGGAAAAGACTAACCCAGCAGTTTCTCCCTGAGGGGAGAAACCCACGCGGATTCCAGCAACATTGAGAGCAGAACCGTCATCAGCCCGGCGCTCAGTATCAGCTCCCCCCATTCAACGAGCTCAGGGCTGCCGTAGACCCTCCCGAGGACGACGGGCAGTATGGCCATGCTCGCGGCAACGGCACCCTTCGGGCCCTCCAGGGATATAAAGAGGTACCTCCTGAGGCCGGTGAAGGGCAGGATGACGAGGGAAGCCAGCGGCCTGGCGACGAAGATGACGAAGAGGGCCACGAGGAGCGATACCACTATCGTTTTCCACTCCAGGCCGGTGAGGTCGAGGCTTGCACCGAGGAGCACGAAGATGAATATGACCGAGAATGTCGAGAGGACGTCGTTGAACTCCATGTTCCTCTCCACCGCATCGTCCACCTTGCTGCTTTCCTTCCTGAAGAACTCGCGGTGGTTTCCAAGAATGAGGCCTATGACGGTAACGACGAGGAAGCCCGATGCCCCCAGGAACTCCCCGACAACGTAGCCCCCGAAGGCCATCGCCAGACCGAGTATCTGGGTGTAGGGGCTTCTGTAGAGGCCAAGCTTCACTATGGCCTGGTACGCCATGTAGGCTATGGCCGCTCCAATGGCCGCCGAGACGAATATCTGGTAGAGGAAGTAGGCCACGGCCGCCCAGTACAGCCCCGCACCCTCCAGAACGGGCCCGATGGGAGCGTAGCCCGGAACCTCTGGAACAACCAGGAAGAGCGCCACCATCGTGAGGATTATCGCAAGGGGGCCGTTGAATATCGACTCGGAGATTATTATCGTCTCGACGTCCTCGGGAACCTCGTGCTCCCTGAAGAGGGGTATAAGGGTCGCGGGGTCCGTTCCAGAGACGATGGCCCCGAAGAGAAAGCCGACCGAGAGGGGAACGTGGAAGACCCACGAGAAGAACCATCCGGCGAGGAGTGCAGTCCCAAGAAGGCCGGCCGTATCGAGGAGTGTTATGACGAGCTTGTGCCGCCTGAGAACGTGGAGCTTGAGGTCAAACCCCGCCGCGAAGAGAACCAGAAAGAGACCGAAGGCGCGGACGTAGTAGAAGAGCACCCTGGCGGTGTGAGGGAGAATGAGACTGAGGACGGGCCCCACGAGAACGCCGAGGAGGACGAGAAGGGGAGTGTAGGGAAACTTCGTCTTCCTGCTGATGAGCATCGCCAGTATGCCCGAGAGAAGAACCACGAGTGACGCCAGCGCTATCGCCTCTATCCCCAGCCCGAAGCCCGGAACCACCGGCATATCCAACACACGAATAAAGGGGCTTCCATCTATTTAAGGGTATTGAAAACCCAAAACCTTAAGTAGCGCTCCCGCTAGGGAGAAGAGGGATACACAGTGAACCCTCGAATGATCACTGCAATAATGCTGGGCGGCGCCCTCGGTGCGCTGGCAAGGTTCTACATCTCCGGTCTGTTGCCAGTTTACAGGGACTTCCCGGTCGGAACCCTCATGGTGAACAGCATAGCCAGCTTGATCCTTGGCTACCTCTACGGACTGCTCTTCTGGGGCATTGACGTCACCCCGGAGTGGAGGCTCTTCCTCGGGACGGGCTTCTGTGGTGCCCTGAGCACGTTTTCAACCTTCTCCTACGAGACCTTCTCTCTCCTCCGCGAGAAGGAGTACCTCCTGGCCGGCCTGAACGTGGCGGCAAACGTTATAATCACTATCACCCTAGTCTTCGCGGGCTTCCTGCTGGCCCGGAGGTGATTGAATGGTCGAAGTCGAGCACTGGAACACCCTCCGCCTTCGCATCTACATAGGTGAGAACGACCGCTTTGACGGAAAGCCACTCTACAAGGCGATAGTGGAAAAACTCCACGACATGGGAATAGCCGGGGCCACGGTTTACCGGGGCATCTATGGGTTTGGTAAAAAGAGTCGCGTTCACTCCGCAGACGTTATGAGGCTCTCAACCGACCTCCCCATAATAATAGAGGTTGTGGACAGGGGCTACAAGATAGAGAACGCGATAGGCGAGATAAAGCCTATGATAAAGGACGGCATGATAACCGTCGAGCCCACCATAGTCGTGTGGGTCGGAACCAAGGAGGAAGTGAAGCGGTTCGAGGAAGACGCCGTAAGGGAGCTATGAGTTCCTCCGCGCTTCCCAATAAATATATATGACCATAGCCAGATCCTCTTCTGGGGGTGTTGAAATGCTCCATCACGTTAAGCTTATCTATGCCACGAAAAGCAGAAAGCTCGTTGGCAAAAAAATCGTTCTTGCAATCCCAGGCAGCATAGCAGCGGTTGAATGTGTAAAACTCGCCAGGGAGCTTATTCGACATGGGGCAGAGGTTCACGCCGTTATGAGCGAGAACGCGACCAAAATAGTTCACCCCTATGCGATGGAGTTCGCCACCGGCAATCCAGTCGTTACCGAAATTACAGGCTTCATAGAGCACGTTGAACTCGCTGGAGAGCATGAGAACAAGGCGGACCTGATTCTCGTCTGTCCGGCAACCGCTAACACCATTGGCAAAATCGCCTGCGGCATAGACGATACACCCGTTACAACCGTTGTAACCACCGCTTTTGCCCACACGCCGATAATGATAGCCCCAGCGATGCACTCCACAATGTACGAGCACCCGATAGTCGTGGAGAACATCGAGAAGCTCAAGAGGCTTGGCGTCGAGTTCATAGGGCCCCGCTTCGAGGAGGGCAAGGCAAAGGTAGCTTCGATAGACGAGATAGTTTACCGCGTCATCAGAAAGCTCCACCCCAAGAGTCTCGAGGGGAAGCGCGTTCTCGTTACAGCGGGAGCGACGAGGGAGTACATAGACCCGATCCGCTACATAACCAACGCGAGTTCCGGGAAGATGGGTGTTGCTATAGCAGAAGAGGCCGACTTCAGGGGGGCGGAGGTAACGCTGATAAGGACAAAGGGGAGCGTCCCCAGCTTCGTGGAAAACCAGATCGAGGTTGAGACCGTTGAAGAGATGCTTCAAGCGATAGAGAGTGAGCTGAAAGCAAAGAAATATGACATCGTCGTCCTGGCGGCGGCTGTCAGCGACTTTAGGGTCAAAGATAAGGCGAAGAGCAAGATAAAGAGTGGCAAAGAGCTAACCCTTGAACTCGAGCCGACGCCGAAGATAATCGACCGCGTCAAGGAGCTTCAGCCGGGCGTTTTCCTCGTCGGGTTCAAGGCCGAGACGGGTCTCAGCGAGGAGGAGCTTGTAGAGGCCGCGAGGAAGCAGATTGAGAGGGCCGGGAGCGATCTGGTCGTGGCCAACACCCTCAAAGCCTTCGGGAGCGACGAGAACGAGGTTCTGCTGGTCACCCGCGATTCCGTGAGGAAACTCCCCCGGATGGGCAAGAGGGAGCTGGCAGAAAGGCTCTGGGACGAAATAACTTCAATTCTTAGCCGATGAATGAAAAACCTTTTTTACCTCCTTAACCAATTTTCCTAAAACCATTCGAGGTGATGGTATGGTTGCCTTCGATGAGCCCCTGCCGTACATAGGGGTGACACCGTTCCAGCTGGTGTCAGCGCTGATAATACTCCTCGTCGGCTATCTGGTGGCGAAGATCCTTGTATCGCTCCTCAAGAGGAGCCTGAGAAAGACCAAGCTCCCGCCGCTCGTCGTCGAGTTCCTCGGTAGGTTCCTGGCCATACTGCTCTACGTGGTCGTTATAATAGTGGCCCTTGGGGCCGTTGGCATCTCGGTTTCCCCGCTGATACTCGGCCTGTCGGCTGTGATAGGCCTGATACTGGGCTTCGGCCTGCAGGATACCCTCACCAACCTCGCAGCGGGCGTGTGGATAGCGGCCCTCAGGCCGATAGACCTCGGTGAGGTCGTCGAGGTCTCGGGCCAGGTTGGGAAGGTCAGCGGAATCGGCCTGATGAGCACCGAGCTGATGACCCCGGACAACAGGGTCATAACCATACCCAACAAGCTGGTCTGGGGCAGCATAATAGTGAACTACACGAGGATGCCGACGAGGAGGGTCGATGTGGACATAGGCGTTGCCTACGGCACGGACCTCGACAGGGCAATAAAGCTGGCCATGGATCTGATGAAGGGCCACCCCAAGGTCCTCGATGACCCCGAGCCGAGCGTCGTGATAACCGCCCTCGCGGACTCATCGATAAACCTCCAGCTGAGGGCCTGGGCGAAGACGGACGACTACTGGGACGTCAAGGGAGACCTCACCAAGGGTATCTACGAACTCTACACCAGGGAGGGCATAGAGATACCGTTCCCGCAGCTCGACGTCCACCTGAGGAACGAATGATTTTCGAACTCCGGACGAATTTTCTACCCTTTGTAAAACCTCGCCCCCTTTAACCTTTAGTTTTAAACCAAAAGGTTCATATTCTTCCCGGCGCTATGTTCTCCGGTGATTCTCATGAAGAAAATAGGAATAATAGGCGGAACAAGCCCCGAGGCCACGTGTTATTACTACAAGAAATACCTGGAGATAAGCCGCGAAAAGTTCGAGCCCTACGTCTTTCCCGAGCTGATAATCTACTCGATAAACTTCAAGGAGTTCATTCACAACCCGAACGGCTGGGAGGGGAGAAAGGAGATACTCATCAACGCAGCGAAGGCCCTTGAGAGGGCGGGGGCGGAGATAATATCGCTCTCGGCCAACACTCCCCACATAGTCTTTCCCGACGTTCAGAGAACGATTAACGTCCCGATGGTGAGCATAATAGATGCCCTCATCGAGGAGATGAAGCGGAGGGGCGTTAGAAGGGTTCTCCTCCTCGGAACGAAGACGACAATGACGGCCGACTTCTACAAGAACGCACTCCGCGAGGCCGGTTTTGAGGTCGTGACGCCGAGTGAAGAGGAGATGGACGAGCTGAACAGGATAATCACCGAGGAGCTGATGTTCGAGGACTTCACCAGCAGGGACTGGGTGATTGGGCTGATAAACAACTACATAGAAAAGGAAGGCATTGAAGGCGTCATCCTCGGCTGCACCGAGCTCCCGCTGATAGTGAAGCGGGGCGATGTAAAGGCCGAGGTCTTCGACACCGTCGAGATCCACATGAGGAAGCTCATCGAAGTGGCGAGCGAGTGATTTTTAAGCCCTTTTCTTCCCCTTCCTCCCGGTGGGGAAAGTGGAGATACGGGAATTCCAGGAGATGATCAGGGAGATTTACTTCCACAAGGATTCAAAGAGGGGAGTGGAGAGAACATTCCTCTGGTTCGTTGAGGAGGTCGGCGAGCTGAGCGAGGCGATAAGGAAGAAGGACAGGGAGGCGATGGAGGAGGAATTCGCCGATGTTCTGGCCTGGCTCGCGAGTTTAGCCAATCTGCTTGGAGTAGATTTGGAAGAGGCGGCCAAGAAGAAGTATCCGGGAGTCTGCCCCTACTGCGGAAAGAAGCCGTGCGAGTGCGAGGAGAAGTGAACTACCTGTATACGTTTTCCCGCTTTCCAAATTTAACGATAAGAATAAGAAGCTCCTTTCGTCGAAGTTCATAAATTACTCTGTATTCACCCAAACGGACTCTAAATGTGTTCTTTCTCCCCTTAATCTTCTTGATGTCAAACTTCTCGGAGGGTATTGGGTTGAACCTAAGCTCTTCAATCAGCTCACCAAACTTTTTCTTTACGCCCTCGGGGGCATCTTTTAAATTTTTCACGACATTTCTGTGAAGAAGAACTTGGTATGTCATTCAACGCACCTCAGAGGCCGAGCTCTTTCTTTGCCTCTTCCCAGGGTATTCCATTTTCCAGGGTCTCCCTGGAGAGATTTTCAAGCTCCTCAAGCTCTTCATCGCCGAGCTCCTCCTCGTCCAGCTCTTCCATTTTCAGCTTGAGGAGCTCCTTCTCTATCTCGTCCAGTTTTCTGCGCATGAGCTGAATGTCCCGAAGTATCAGGGAAATGTTCACACTCTCACCCATAATCCCACCGGACTTATCTAAGCTCCCACAAACTTAAACCTTACGTGCTTTTCGACCGCCATCTTAACGAAAAGACTTTTATACTTTCGAACGCACTATTCTATGCAGTAAACCGAGGTGATGTGCATGGACGTTTTGGAGTTCGCGGTTGAGAAGGCCCTCGAACTCGGCGCTTCCTACGCGGAGGCGAGGTTCGAGGAGAAGAACGGCACCTCTCTGGCGATAAAGAACGGCAACCCCGAAGGCCTTCAAGTACTCGCGGACAGGGGAATCGGTGTAAGGGTTCTCGTCGATGGGGGAATGGGCTTCGCCAGTACAAACGTCCTCACGAGGGAGAGCGTGAGCGAAGCAGTCAGGAAGGCCGTCAAGCTGGCCCGGGCGGCATCGAAGGTAAGGAACAAGCCGATTCGTTTTTCCGATGAGGACTTCCACCGCGTTTCCTACAAGGTCAAGATGAAGAAGGACTTCCGCGACGTTTCGCCGGAGGAGAAGCTCGAGCTTTTGAAGAAAATCGAGGAGGAAGTCAAAGCCACCGGCGTGAACGTGCCCATGCGCTACCTCATGTACTCTGACCAGCTCTGGAAAAAGGAGATACTGACCAGCGAAGGGGCCTACGTGAAGAGCAAAATCCCGCGCGTTTCGGTGACCTACAACCTCGTCGTCTTTGAGAACGGCCAGATGGAGCAGGCCCCCTTCGTCCAGAGGGCATTCTCCGGGGGATTGGAGCTCATCGAGAGGGACGAGCCGTGGAAGTGGGCCGTCAAGGACGCTCAGGCACTAAAGAGGCTCATCTACGAGGGGAAGAGGCCCCCGGAGGGGAAGATCGACCTGGTCATAAGCCCCGAAGTGGCGGGCATAGCCGTCCACGAGAGCGTTGGCCATCCCTACGAGGCCGACAGGATATTCGGAAGGGAAGCCGCTCAGGCGGGAGAGAGCTTCGTCAAGCCGAACATGCTCGGCGAGAGGATTGGAAGCGAGGTCGTCACGGTCATAGACGACCCGACGATACCGAACAGCTGGGGCTTCTACCTCTACGACGACGAAGGGGTGAAGGCGAGGCCAAGATATCTCATCAGGGACGGAATCATCACCGAGTTCCTCACCAACAGGGAATATGCCTACAAGCTCGGCCAGCGCTCCAACGCCTCCGCGAGGGCGATAAACTACAACCGCGAGCCGATTGTGAGAATGGCCAACACCTACCTCGCGCCCGGTGATTACTCCTTCGAGGAGCTGATCGAGGACGTCAAGCTCGGCGTTTACATGGTGTCCTTCAACGAGTGGAACATCGACGACAGGCGTTACCAGCAGAGGTACATCGGAAGGGAGGCCTACCTAATCGAGAACGGCGAGCTGAAGCACCCGGTCAGGAGGCCGATCCTCGAGATAACCACCAGAGCTTTGTGGAGCAGCGTCGATGCCGTTGGCAAGGAGGTCGAGTTCTACCCCGGAACCTGTGGAAAGGGTGAACCCGGCCAAGGCGTCCCGGTCTGGATGGGTGGAGCGCACGCGAGGCTTCGCGAGGTACCTCTCAGGAGGCCGTGAGGTGGGGGAGATGTTTGAGCTTAACGAGTTCATACTGAAGAAGGCGGAGGAGCTGGGCTTCGGTGACGTCGTGGTTCTGGGTTATGAGACCGACCGCAGGCAGGTGCGCTTCGCCAACAACGAGATAACCGTCGCCAAGAACTGGCACGAGAGGAAGGTGGAGCTCTTCGTTGAGCTTGAGAAGAGAATAGCGAGCACCACCATAACCGAGCTGAGCGAAGAGAACATAGAGCGGACTTTGAAAACCCTGCTAGCGAACATGAAGGGAATGGCCCCGAAGGAGGACTACTACGGCATCGCCGAGGGGCCCTTTGAGTACAGGAACATCCCTGAGACCTTCGATAGGGCCATAGTCGAGCTGGACGAGCCGAACGACTACGTTGAAACCGCCATAAACACCGCCCTGAGCGAAGGGGCCAAACGCGTCGCCGGTGTTCTCTACACCGACCATGACAGGGTTTACCTGACCACGAGCAACGGAGTGGAAGCTTTCGACGAGGGCACGGGGATAGAGATAAGCGTTAGGGCTTTCGTGGGCGACCTTGAGAGCGGCCACGGGACGAACTCGGCTCGCGTCCTCAAGAGATTTGACCCCGAGAGCGCGGGCAGAAAGGCGGGGGAGATAGCTCACATGGCCAGAGACCCCGTCCAGGGGCCTGAGGGAAGGTTCGACGTCATCTTTGACCCGCTGGCCTTTGCAAACCTGCTGAGCTACATGAGCTTCATGACCTCAGCCTACGCCGCGGAGGCGGGCTTCTCCTTCCTGGTGAACAAGCTCGGTCAGAAGGTCGCGAGCGAAATAGTCACCATTAAAGACGTCGGAAACATGCCCAACGGCTATGGAAGCAGGAAGTTCGACGACGAAGGAGTGCCTACGAGGGAAACGACGATAATCGAGAAGGGAACCTTCAAGACTTTCCTGCTCAACACGAGCCTGGCAAGGAAGTACGGAACGGAAACTACTGCCAACGCAGGCTTAATAATGCCCCACGCCTGGAACATCGTCCTTGAGCCTGGGGACTACTCGAAGGCCGAACTCTTCAGCGAGGTTAAAAGGGGCATATACATCACCAACGTCTGGTACACCCGCTTCCAGAACTACGTAACCGGGGACTTTTCCACGATACCGCGCGATGGCATCTTCCTCATTGAGAACGGCGAGCTGAGGCCGATAAGGAACATCCGCGTGAGCGACAACCTCCAGAGGATCCTTGAAGGAATCAAGGCCCTCGGAAAGGAGAGCCACCACATCCACTGGTGGGAGGTCAGCACGCCGGTTTCGACGCCCTACGTTCTCGTTGAAGACGTCGGCATAACGAGGGCAACGAAGTGAGTCTTTCTTTTTATGCCTCTTTTTTTACCTGTTAAGCTGGAGTCATGCCTCAAACCCCAGGTAACCCCTGAGGGGGCCGGCGCTCAGAAACTTGAACAAACCTCCAACAACGAGAAAACCCAGCGCGAAGAGAAGTCTCGCCCTTGAAAGGCCGAGGGAGTCCGTTGCAAAGCCATAAACCACATAGAACGCAGAAGTTGCAAAGGCGAGAACCATGTTCCTCAGCGATACCACCGTCGCCCTCTTCTCGCTCGAAACCCTCTTCTGGAATTCGACCGAGAAGTTAAAGGTAAACGCAGAGGCAAGGAGCGATGCGGCAACTCCAAGGAGGACTATAATCAGGGGATTGTGGTAAAGGACCGAGAGAACGGTTGCCAGGGGTATGCCAACGGGGGCAAGCCCGTGAAGGATGCGGCCGGCCCTCCCGCGGAGGGCGATCCCCATGTACCGGGGGACTGTTCTAACGAGCACCTCGACGAGTCCGAGTATTCCAAGGGTCCCCATTATCGTCGTCCCAAGGTAAGCTGCCAAGATGTCTCCCAGGTAGGGCTCGAAGAACTTCCTGAACTGCCCAAGGGCGAGCGTGACCGAGAGGAGGTAGGCGATGAGCCACGAGATTTCCGGCTTCCTGAGTTCACGCCACGAGCTCAGAAGGTGGAGGGTGTAGGAAAGTTCGGGTTTGGAAAAGCCCATCTCGGGTATGCTAAAGGCGAGGGGAATCAGGAACACCTGAAGGACGGCCGTAAGGGCTATGGCCACCTCGAAGCCAAAGAACTGGGCTATGAACCCCCCGGCAACGGTTGTGGCAGAGCTGACTATCAGGGCAAGCTTTTGGATTGAGCGCCATATCTCCCTGAACTGACCTTCCATGCCCTCCGCCCTGAGGTTGTCAAAGAGCCACGCCTGAATGCTCCCGCTGACAAAGGACGCCCCGAGGGTTCCTAGGAGTTCATGGAGCAGGAGAACCCAGAAGCTTCTCAGAAAGAGGAGGAGGGACGTTGAAAACGGCATTATAATGAAACCAATCAGCACGCTTGTTTTTCTGCTCACCTTGTCCCCGATAACCCCCGTTGGAACCTCAAACAGAAAGAAACCTAGCCCGGCAACGGCCGTCGCGAGACCTATCTCGCCGTAGCTCAGGCCCCGTGAAAGGTAGTATATAACGGCTATGTTGCCCAGAAATCCGGCGTAGGTCAGGGCGAAGAGGAGCTTAAAGCGTCCAAGCCATTCCATTTCACCACCCGGGGATGGAAAGTTGGCCGTCGGGAAGATTTAAGGTTTTTGAATGACGCAACGGGCATAACACCCGGCGTCGGAGAACACAGAGTCACGTTACTTTCCAGAATCTCCGGGAGATTGCCCAAATCTGAGTAACAAGACGGAACAACCGAGAAAACGCTTAAAAACTTCTTCATACAAATGAAGTCGGGTGGTTGGGAGTGGAGGTCATCGAGAACTCCAGGTTGAATAAGTTCCACTACACGCTTTTGGCTATCCTCGGGACGGTTTGGGCGTTCATAGCGGTGAACACCATCTCGGCGGGCTTCGTCATCGCCCTGCTTAAGAACGACCCGGCCTTTCAGGGAAGCCTCGCGAAGCTCGGCTCCCTCGGCTCGGCGGCCCTCTTCGGCATGCTCTTCGGCGCGTGGCTCTTCGGCTACCTCGCGGACAGGATTGGACGGAAGAAGACGCTTACCCTTGCAGTTGCCACTTTCTCTATCGGCTCGATAGTCAGCTCCTTCTCAGGAAACCTGGATCAGCTTATAGCCCTGCGCTTCATCGTTGGCCTCGGTCTCGGCGGCTCCCTGCCGGTTGCAAGCTCGTACTTCGCCGAGTTCATGCCGAAGTCGGTAAGGGGTGCCATGATCTCCATCTTGGAGAGCTTCTGGGCGATAGGCACGATAATAATCGGCGTCGTGGCCATTCTCGTCGGGGCCGACTGGAGGAGCATACTGCTCTTCGGCGGCGCGATAATACTGCTCTTGCCCCTGCTCTTCACCCTCCCGGAGTCGCCCCGCTACCTGCTCATCAAGGGAAGGGTTAAAGAGGCCGAGGAGACCATCAGGGAGATATTCGGGGTGAAGGTTAAACTTGAGAGGCCAGAGGAAGGAAAGAGAATCTCGGTCGGGGACCTCTGGAGAAAGTACGGAAGAGTTACGCTCATGCTCACGATAGCCTGGTTCAGCATAGCATTCGCCTACTACGGCTTCTTCATATGGCTTCCGAAGTTCCTCTCCGCTACGCTTGGAATCACAGTCTTCAAGAGCTTCCAGTACTTCATCATCACGGCGATAGCTCAGCTGCCCGGCTACTGGAGTGCCGCTTACCTTCTCGAACGGATTGGGAGGAAGAAAACCCTATCCTACTACCTGCTGCTTTCAGGAATAGCCGGCGTCGGCTTCTACTTCGCGGCCAACTCCGGCAACGAGGCAGCGATAATAGCGAGCGCCATACTCTTCAGCTTCTTCAACCTCGGCGCTTGGGGTGCGATATACGCCTACACGCCGGAGCTTTACCCAACAGCCGTCAGGGGCACCGGAACAGGCTGGGCCGGGGCGATGGCGAGGATGGGCGGCGGAATAGCCCCGATACTGGCAGGGAAGGTGATGGAAGCCAGCGGGGCGGCGATAGCGGTTCTCATCATCGCGGCCATGGCAATAGCAGGGGCGCTCGACGTTCTGGCACTGGGAGAGGAAACCATGGGGAAGGAGCTTTCATGACTTTCCTTTTACCCAAACAGCCCCAGCGCTGGGAGGAGCGTTATCGCCATGCTCAAAAGCCCGCCGAGGATCAACGCCGGAACCGTCTGTCTCTTCTCTATCCCGAGCAGGTACGCAGCTAAAGCCCCGGTCCAGACGCCGGTTCCGGGGAGCGGGATTGCAACAAAAATCGTCAGCCCGATGAAGCCCCACTTCTCCACGTAGGGGTGGGCCTTCTTCCTGACCCGCTCGACGTAGTACAGGTAGAGGTGAGCGATTTTCCTGAGAAAGGTTCCCTCAAGCCAGAGCATCAGCCTGTCTATGTAGGGGAGCAGAGCGGGAAGGACAAGCGAGAGGAGCAGAACGCCGAGGGAAGCGGCCAAAAGCGTTTCCCAGGGGGGATAGCCCATGCCGATGCCATAGACTATGGCATAGCGCCCCTCAAAGGTTGGAATCAGCGAGAGCAGGAAGACCTCAAGGAAACCGTTCATTCAAACCTCCCTCCGAGGAGTGATTTGAGCAGGAGGTAGAGCCAGGGGGCGAAAAGCAGGCTGAAGAGAACATCGCCCAACCAGTGGACGTGGAGGAGGAGCCTGGTGAGGGCTATCCCGACAGCATAGGCCCAGAACAGGGGGGCGTACTTCCTCCAGCGATCCGAGCCGTAGGCCGCTATGATCGCGGCTCTAAAGGTGTGGCCGGAGGGAAAGGCGTAGCTTCCCACGCCAGAGCCGTAGGCGATGGGCCTCGGCTCGGCGAAGACGAGCTTGAGAGCGCCAACGGCGGCGAGGCCAACAACGATGGACAAGAGAAACGAGGCCGTTTTCAGGGAGGGCCTCCCTTTCTCCCTCCAGTCGAGATAGAGCACGAGGGCGGCGAAGGAGAAGAGAAAGAGGTCCCCTCCGAAGGCGGTTAGAAAGTTCATCAGGGGGGTGTCGATGAGGGGAAGACTTGAGTTGACCCGTTCGTTGATTCCGTAGAGTAAACCGGCCGCCTGGAGAACCAGAACGACAAGGACCCCTACCGTGAGCGCGGTGAATCTGGCGTCGAACTTAACCCCCTTCATAGCGTTTAAAGAAAGATGAAGCCGTAAAAAAGCTTTTCTCTCACTGACTCAGATTACCCCCGCCGCGTAGAGCGCGTGGTAGGTCTTGAGGAGCGCTCCCTGAACCCTCTTAGGCCCGAAGGTCCTGACGGCCCTTCCAAGGCCCTCGTTGTAGATGCGACGCATTATGAAGTCGGTCTCGCGGTTGAGGTTGAGCTTTTCCCTGTTTTCGAGGTAAAGGCGCGCTATCTCAGCCGGCTCGCGGTAGTTGAGACCCTTGAGCCACTTCAGAGGAATCCCGTCATCAAAGCGCTTGACCACCTCGAAGCCTATCACAGTGACCTCGTCGTCGCCGTGGAGCTCGCCGTAGATTTTGTTCAGCTCCCTGACGAGTTCCCTGACATCGGAGAAGCCGTCGAGCTTGGCATCTTCATTGGTGAGTTCCTTAACTTTCTTTTTCTCGACCTTCGTTATCCTCACCTTGGCTATGGCGGTGTCGCTCGGCGTTATCACGAGGTAGATCTCGCTCCCCGGCTTCGCCTCGTAGTCGCCGTAGCGTATCGTGGTCACCTTGTCGCCGCGGAGGATCCTCGACTTGTATGAGCTGTCAATCAGCATGAACTTCCGAATCTGAACGCTCTTCCCCCTCATCGCTCAGTCCCCTCACTATTCTGGGCACTTCCTCGAGGCTGTCGATGGTAAAGTCCGCGTAGTCGATGTACTCAAGCTCCTTATCAGCGCGCTTCCCGTAGCGGAACCAGACTGTGTTCATTCCCACCTGCTTCGCCCCGTAGATGTCGGAGTAGAGCCTGTCGCCGACCATCACGGCCTCATCGGGTTCGACTCCCATCTTCTTCAGGGCCTTCTCGAATATCTTTCTGTGGGGCTTCTTGACGCCGAGGTAGTCGGATATGAACACCTCGTCGAAGTAGGCATCGAGCTCGAGGCGGAGGATCTTTTCCCACTGCTTTATGGGGTCGCCGTCGGTTATTATGCCCAGCCTGTAGCCAGACTTCTGAAGCTCCAGCAGAACCCTCCTGACGCCCTTCACAGTCCGCAGGTAGGCGAACTTGGTGTTGTGGTAGGCTATTACTCCAGCGGCTACCCACTTGGGGTTGCTGGGAAGGTCGAGGCGCCTGAGGAGGTAGTCGAAGTGCCTGTTAAAGTTGCTCCCGTACTCGCTTATCAGCTCGAGGAGCTCGCCGTAAGCCGTGTCGAAATCAACGGGAAGACCGTGGCGTATCATGTTCTCTATCGCGTTCCGCCTCGCCATCTCCGCCAGTCTGCTCGTGTCCACGAGCGTGTCGTCCAGGTCGAAGAACACGACCCTTATCATTCCCTCACCCCCCTGTGATTGGAGGGGGCACTATTTAACCCTTCTCCAAGTCGAGGAAAGGCCCTTTCCTCCCCCTGGCCTCCCTCCTGGCCCACCTCATGGCCCTGAAGTACTCGTCCTCAGCCAAAAGCTCGTTGAGCAGGTCCTCCAGCTTCCAGGTGAGCGAGGTTTCCGTCGTGGTGGCGAAGATGACCCTCCCTAGGTTGAGGGACTTAACGGATCGGATTACCTCCTTCAGCGTTTCGTTGTCGAGGCCGTGCATTATGAGGAACCTCATGAGGTGCCAGTAGCAGGAGCCGCTCAGCTTCTCGGCCTTTTCAACTATCTCACCCACCACCCAGTCCCGGCAGTACTCGGGAACCTCAAAGACCGGAACAGGAAGGGAATCTCTCAGCAGGCCGGCTTCATCAGGGCCGAAGCCCACCAAAAGTACCTTCCCCTTCATCTTACCAGCTCCTTTATCCTTGGCATGAGCTTTTCCATAGCCTGTCCGGCAGGACAGCGCAGGAAGACGTCTGCAATCGGCGTTATGCCGCTCTCCTCTGGGTTAATTTCGATGACCTTCCCCCCTGTCTCCTTGACTATCTGAGGAACGTAGGCGGCAGGGTAAACCACCCCGCTCGTCCCTATGACGAGAACAAGATCAGCCCTCTCCGCGAGCTTGAAAGCTTCGTCAAGCGCCTTTCTTGGGAGCGGTTCATTGAACCACACGACGTCGGGCCTCAGGAGAGAGCCGCAGCGCGGGCATCTCGGGAGTTCCTTCTCGGCCAGGAACTCCTCCAGTCTTCCACTCTCCTTCAGGTTCTCGCGGTAGGAGCAGGAGGTGCACCTAACGCGGAATATGTTGCCGTGGAGCTCGATGAGGTTTTTGGTTCCGGCCTCCCGGTGGAGGTCATCGACGTTCTGGGTGATGACGGCCTTCAGAATCCCCATCTCCTCAAGCTCCGCTAAGGCGTGGTGGGCGCTGTTCGGTCTGGCTTTCCTTATCAGGTTCATTCTCCACCTGTAGAGCTCCCAGACGAGGTGAGGGTCCTTCTCAAAGGCCTCTGGCGTTGCCAGCTCCTCCGGGCGATGCTTTTTCCATAGCCCGTTGAAGCCTCTGAAGGTCGGCACCCCGCTTTCCGCGCTTATTCCGGCCCCGGTGAAGGCTATGGCGAACCTCGAACGGGCGAGAAGTTTTGCCGCCTCCTCTATCATGGTTGAATCTACTCGGCGCTCCTTAAAAATCCTGCCCAGGGCTTTGGTGCCTTGCGTTGCCGGCCGAATAATCTTTGAAATTACCTTCACATTTTCGTGCGAGGGTTTAAATTGTATTCATCGGAACATTGAGCGGTGAGGAAAAAATGCCCGTGAGCGATGGGGTTCCGCGTAAAAAGGTCACCACATCACACGGCCGCTACTACGCCGAGAGGCAGGCCCTGGCGAGGAGGAAAAAGCTCCGCAGAAAGGCCGCGCTCATACAGCTCATGAGGAAGAGGAAGTGCGCGGTCGCGCTGAGAACGACAACGATAAGGGTCGAGAAGGCCAGAATCTCAAAGAACGAAGCCCTGGCAATACTGGTCGGGACGCAGATAGGTGCCGGCGTTCTTGGCCTCCCCTACGCCGCCAGCAAGGTCGGCCTCGTCCCGGCCCTCGGCGTGCTGACCGGCGTCATGCTCCTCATGCTAGCGACGGCCTTCATAGTGTTAAGGTTCAGTGCCGAGATGAACGGGGCCCAGATGAGCACGATAGCCCAGAGAACCCTTGGAAAGGCCGGCGGTTGGCTGATGTACTTGAGCATCTTCATAATGAGCTTCGGGGCGATTTTAGCTTACATAGCGGGAATGGGGAGTGTCTTCGCGAGCCTCTTTGGAGTCAGCGACACCATCGGCGCGGCGGTGTTCTGGGTCCTCGCTTCCTTCGTTGTCTACCGCGGCCTCGAGGCGAGCGGAAGGACGGAGCTGATAATGAGCTACATCATGCTCGCCCTCTTCATAGGGGTCACCCTGATGCTCGTTCCCCACGCCGAGCTTGAGAACGGCCTCTACACAGACCTCGGGGGACTGCTCAGCATAACGGGCGTCGCCATCTTCGCCCTCGGCTGCCACACGATAATTCCGGACGTCTACAAGGGGCTGGGGAGCTACGAGGAAACGAAGAAGGTGCTCGTGCTGGCCTTCCTGATTTCAACCGCGATATACGCGGTCTTCATGGCGGCGTTCCTGCTGGTCTTCGGGAGGGAAACCCCGGAGATAGCGACCCAGGGGCTTGAGCTGCTCTACGGTCACCTCGGGAGGGTGATCGGAAACCTCATACCGCTCCTCGCGATAACCACGAGCTACATCGGCATAGCCCTCGCACAGCAGAGCAACACCGAGGAGTTCGTGAAGCTGAGGAAGCCCGTGGCGTGGGCCCTGACCGTCGTTCCCCCGGCCCTGGTTTACTTCGCCGGCGTCAGGAACTTCGCCGACGTTTTAGCTTTTGCAGGGGACACCGGCGACATGCTGGCGTTCATAGTGCTGCCGATACTGATGTGGCTCGCGGCGAAGCTCCGCCGCTGAGCCCTCCCCTTTTTCAAAAGGGTCCACCACCGTTCCCGCTCCGTCACTGTGCTGCCCATTTCTGTACACGTGAACAAATGCGGTAAGATTTATATTTCCAGCGCTCAAATCCCCATCGAGGTGTTTCCCATGGCTGAAGGATACAGGGCATACCGCGACAGGGTTTTGAACTTTATTGAGGAGCACGAGAACTGGAGGAGCCACACGATAAACCTCATCGCGAGCGAGAACGTAACTTCCCCGACCGTCACCAGGGCAGTCGCGAGCGGCTTCATGCACAAGTACGCCGAGGGCTGGCCGAAGGCCCGCTACTACCAGGGGTGCAAGTACATTGACGAGGTCGAGCTGATTGGTGTTGAGCTCTTCACCAAGCTCTTCCAGAGTGACTTCGCCGACCTCAGGCCGATTTCCGGAACCAACGCCAACCAGGCGGTCTTCTTCGGCCTCACCCAGCCGGGAGACAAGGCAATAGTTCTTCACACCAGCCATGGAGGCCATATAAGCCACATGCCCTTCGGTGCCGCCGGAATGCGCGGCCTTGAGGTCCACACCTGGCCCTTCGACAACGAGGAGTTCAACATCGACGTTGACAAGGCCGAGAAGCTCATACGCGAGCTCGAGCCCAAGATAGTCGTCTTCGGCGGCTCGCTCTTCCCGTTCCCGCACCCGGTCAAGGAGCTCGCGCCGGTTGCGAAGGAGGTCGGCGCCTACGTCATGTACGACGGTGCCCACGTTCTTGGACTTATAGCCGGCAAGCAGTTCCAGGACCCGCTCCGCGAGGGCGCTGACATAATCACCGCCTCCACCCACAAGACCTTCCCGGGACCACAGGGCGGTGTCATAATCTACAAGCGCTTTGGAGAGACCGAGGAGATAGCCAAGCTCCAGTGGGCCATCTTCCCGGGAGTGCTTAGCAACCACCACCTCCACCACATGGCCGGAAAGACCCTCACCGCGGCCGAGATGCTAGAGTACGGTGAGAAGTACGCGGCCCAGGTCGTCAAGAACGCCAAGGCCCTGGCCGAGGCTCTGGCAGAGGAGGGCTTCAAGGTCATCGGTGAGGACAAGGGCTACACCGAGAGCCACCAGGTCATCGTTGACGTCAGCGACCTCCACGAGGCCGCTGGGGGCTGGGCGGCGCCACTCCTTGAGGAGGCCGGCATAATCCTCAACAAGAACCTCCTGCCCTGGGACCCGCTTGAGAAGGTCGAGAAGCCGAGCGGCCTGCGCATAGGCGTCCAGGAGATGACCCGCGTTGGAATGATGGAGGACGACATGAAAGAGATTGCCAGGTTCATTCGCCGCGTCCTCATCGACAGGGAAGATCCGAAGAAGGTCGAGCGCGACGTCTTCTACTTCAGGCAGAACTTCCAGAAGGTCTACTACTCCTTCGACTACGGGCTCCCGCTCAGGGAGTGATCTTTTCTTTTCTCACTTCAACTCCGCTTGAAGCGTTGGCAACCGTTAAAAGCTCCTCAGCGTACCTTTTCCAGGTGATGCCGTGTGAGGAAGGTTCTCCCGGTCCTGCTGGTAGTCCTACTGATTCCCCTCGGGTACTACATAGCCTCGAGCGGTGAAAGCGGGAGTGATGGAGCGCGAAATCTCCCGAACGGTGAAGGAATCGTTCTGAAGCTCGACAAGAGCAGCTACACCCCCAGCGACGTGATGACCCTCACGGTCATCAACAACGCCAACACTAACGCCACCACGAGCTACCCCATCAGCCTCTACCGCCTGGAGAACGGCGAGTGGAAGGAAGTCCCGGTCGATTTGATGTTCATCGAAGTGGCGGTCGTGATAAAGCCCGGAGAGAAGTGGGAGCAGCGGGTCAAGCTCTCGGACCTGGGCCTCGAACCGGGTCATTACAGGGTAGTCAAGACGGTCATATTGGAAAACGTGACCGTCAAGGCCGGGGCTGAGTTCGACGTCGTCTCCGGCTGACTGGCAAAACTTTTTATTCTCCTCCCACATACCCAACCCCCGGCTAAAGGGGGGAGAAAGATGAAGTTCTGTCCGAAGTGCGGCAACTTAATGCTCCCTGACAGGAAGAGGAAGGTCTGGGTCTGCCGCTCGTGTGGCCACGAGGAACCCTTTGACGAGCAGAAGGACCGGGAGAAGACCAGAATAACCCAGAAGGTCGAGCACAAACCCGACGAGGGAATCATAGTGGTCGAGCAGGACGTCAAGACCCTGCCGACGACCAAGGTCACCTGCCCGAAGTGCGGCAATGACACGGCCTACTGGTGGGAGATGCAGACGAGGGCCGGGGACGAGCCGAGCACGATATTCTACAAGTGCACCAAGTGCGGCCACGTCTGGAGGGCCTACGAGTGAGCGGGAAGGAGCTTGAGCGTGAGACCCTCAGGAAGCTCGCGGAAAAGGCCCTGAAGGAACTTGAGGAGGCCTACAGAAGGATACCCGACACCGACAACGGAAAAGCTTATTTATTCCGCGGAAAAGAGAGGGTTAGGCTGATGCTCAACATATTAAAGGAGGGGTAAAGATGCCGTTCGAGATAGTTTTTGACGGTGCCAAGGACTTTGCCGATCTCATAGCCACCGCGAGCAACCTCATCGACGAGGCGGCTTTCAAGATAACCGAGGAAGGTATAAGCATGCGCGCGATGGACCCGAGCAGGGTCGTTCTCATCGACCTAAATCTCCCGGAGAGCATCTTCTCCAAGTACGAGGTGGAGGAAGAGGAAACTATAGGAATCAACATGGACCACTTCAAGAAGATACTCAAGCGTGGCAAGAACAAGGACACGCTCATTCTCAGAAAGGGCGACGAGAACTTCCTTGAGATTACCTTCGAGGGAACGGCAAAGAGAACCTTCAAGCTCCCGCTTATCGAGGTTGAGGAGCTCGAGCTCGACCTTCCGGAGCTTCCCTTCACCGCCAAGGTCGTCGTCCTCGGAGAGGTTCTCAAGGAGGCCGTCAAGGACGCTTCCCTCGTCAGCGATGCCATGAAGTTCATAGCCACCGAGAACGAGTTCGTTATGAAGGCCGAAGGCGAAACCAACGAGGTCGAGATTAAGCTCACCCTTGAGGACGAAGGCCTGCTCGACCTTGAGGTTGAGGAGGAAACCAGGAGCGCCTACGGAATCAGCTACCTGGCCGACATGATTAAGGGCATCGGCAAGGCAGACGAGGTGATAATCCGCTTCGGCAACGAGATGCCCCTCCAGATGGAGTACCCAATAAGGGACGAGGGCAGGCTGATATTCCTCCTCGCTCCGCGCGTCGAGGAGTGATTTCTTTTCCTTTTCTCTGAGGTGGTGGCATGGACATCGTCAAGCTCAGGGAACTGCTGGAGGCCGAGCTTTCATCTCCGGACCTCACGGAGCTGGACGAGGAGTTCTACCGCGAGTTCGACAGCCTGATAAAGGCCCTCAAGCTAAGCGCCGAGAGCTCCAGGGAGAGAGGTGAAGACATAGAGGAGAAGCTTTACTTGGCCCAGCTCAAAATCGCCGAGGAGCTGATGCGCGAGATCATCAAAATCAGGCTCCATAAAATCGTTGATCTGGCCGTCGAGGGCGTTCCGGGTGAACTGACGTCCGAAGAGCGGAAGGTGTTCGCGGTTCTCAGGGCCTTCGTCGAGCGCGAGGAGGTGCCGGGGGAGGTTCCAGAGGAGCAGGCAGAGGTCCCAGTTGAGACGGCGGAGCGTGAGCTTCCGCAGAAGAGGGTTCCAGGTGAGGCCTACATCATCAAGCTCGACCTGCCCAGAATACTCGACCCCGAGATGCGGGAGCACGGTCCCTTCAAGGCCGGCGACCTGGTGGTGCTCCCCAGGAGCATCGGCAGGGTTCTCGTCGAGAGGGACGCGGCAGAGAGGATAAAAATCGCCCCGTGATGAAGATGCCCTTCTCCGCCTGCATGCGGGACTGCTACGACACCTGTTCGATGGTGAGCGAGCTTAAGGACGGAAGGCTCAAGGTTAGGGGCAATCCGGAGCACCCCGTAACGGCCGGCTTCCTCTGCCCCAAGGGCGCGCTTCTCCCCAAATGGTTCCACGCTGGGGACAGGCTCAAAGTTCCGCTCATCAGAACCGGGGAGCGCGGGAGCGGAGAGTTTAGAGAGGTTGGCTGGGAGGAAGCCATAAAACTGGTGGCGGAAAAGTTAAGGGAGACCATAAGTGAACACGGAAGCGAGAGCGTTCTCGTTTACCAGTACGCTGGCGATAGGGGCGTTGTTAACTACGCCTTCCCGCTCAGGCTCTTCCACTACCTGAACGCCTCGACACTCGACTATGGAATCTGCGATAGAGCTGGGCAAGAAGCACTTAAGGACGTCTATGGAACCGCCGTTGGGCTCGACCCGGAGGAACTCAAAAACCAGAGGCTAATCGTTTACTGGGGGATAAACGCCTTCTGGACGAACCTGCACGGCTTCATGCTGGCGAAGCGGCACGGACTTGAAATCTGGACGGTCGATGTTGTGAGAACCGAAACCGCCAGGCGCTCACACAGGTTTTATCAAATAAAGCCAGACACCGATGTTCTCTTTGCCCTCGCGGTTGCGAAGGTCATCATCGAGGAGGGGCTTTACGACAAAGCCTTCGTCCGCGAGAACGTTTACGGCTTTAAAGAATTCAATGATTATGTAAAAACACTATCGCTTGATTATGTAAGCAGAGAAACGGGACTGGACGTTGAAACGATCGAGACCTTCGCGAGGGAATTTGCCGAGAAGAGGGGCGTAATTCACATCGGCTACGGCTTCCAGCGCTCCCTGGCTGGAGGAGAGGCCGTGAGGGCGATTTCGATTCTCCCCGCGCTGGTAGGGCACCGCTTTGGCTTCATCTACGACATGAAGACGATAGACAAAAGCTACGCTGAAGGAAAATTCCTCAGAACGAAGCCCGCCAGGAGAATCCCCCAGATGAAGCTGGCCGAGTACATCGAGCGGGGAGAGATTAAGTTCCTCTACGTCTACAACTCCAACCCCCTCGCAAGCCTGCCGAACCAGAACAGGCTGAGAAGGGCCTTGAGGGAGAATGACATCTTCGTGGTCACGCACGACATCTTTCTCACAGATACCGCCCTCTACTCGGACGTGGTGCTGCCGGCAAACACATTCTTCGAGCGCCTTGACATAGTGGACAGCTACTACCACCGCCACGTGGCCCTAAATGAACCGGTTGCGAGGCTTCACGGGAAGAGTAACAGCGAGGTGACGAGACTCCTCGCGAGAGCCCTGGGGATTGAAAATCCATGCCTCTACGAGAGCGACGAGGAGGTCGTTAGAAAAGTCCTCGAAATTAACGGCCTGAGCTGGGAGGAGCTTACGGCTAAGGGTTTCGTCAAAGTTCCAGAGAGGCCGAGGAAGTGGGAAACGCCGAGCGGGAAGATCGAGTTCTACTCCCGGAGAGCGATGGAGAGGGGCTTAAACCCCTTCCCCGAGTACAGGAAGTTCGAAGGAAAGTATCCGCTCAGGCTTCTCACGCCAACCTACCGAATGACGATAACGAGCCAGTACCACAACACCTACAACATGATTGACCCGAACCTCTACATCAACCCGGCCGACGCAAAGGAGAGGGGAATAGGCGACGGTGACACTGTCGAGGTCTTCAACGACCACGGCAGGATAAAAACGACGGCAAGGCTCAGCGGGGACGTTCCACCAAAGGTGGTCCTGCTCTACAAAGCATTCTGGGTAAAGCTTCTCGGCTGGAACGCCAATTTCCTGACGGCCGATGACACCGTAGAAAAGTACGGAAACGGCTCGGCGTATCATTCAACCTGGGTCGATGTCAGGAAGGTTTGAGGCAAAAATAGATTTTTTCTTCGAGATTTTTGACAAATGCTGTTAGGTCTGTTTTTCAGAGTGACAACCAATGAAGGGCATTCTTTGCAGTCCTAACGCGGGCCTCTTAAGCTGTATGGATATTCGACAAAAAATTGCCCGTTAGACGAACCGAAAGGTTTATATATTCGAACCGATGAGGTTTATAGTGAAGACGACACACAAAAAGGAAGAGGTGATGTAAGATGGTCGTCATAGGAGAAAAGTTCCCAGAGGTCGAGGTCAAGACCACCCACGGAGTGATAAAGCTCCCGGACTACTTCGCCGAGAAGGGCAAGTGGTTCATACTCTTCAGCCACCCGGCTGACTTCACCCCGGTCTGCACGACCGAGTTCTACGCGATGCAGAAGCGCGTTGAGGAGTTCAGGAAGCTCGGCGTCGAGCCCATCGGGCTGAGCGTTGATCAGGTCTTCAGCCACCTCAAGTGGATGGAGTGGATCAAGGAGAACCTCGGAGAGGAGATAACCTTCCCGGTCATAGCGGACGACCGCGGTGACCTCGCCGAGGCCCTCGGCATGATCCCGAGCGGCGCCACCATTACAGCGAGGGCCGTCTTCGTCGTCGACGACAAGGGCGTCATAAGGGCCATCGTCTACTACCCGGCCGAGGTCGGGAGGGACTGGGACGAGATACTCAGGCTCGTCAAGGCCCTCAAGACCAGCGACGAGAAGGGCGTCGCCCTGCCGCACAAGTGGCCCAACAACGAGCTCATCGGCGACCGCGCCATCGTCCCGCCCGCGGCCAGCGTTGAGGAGATCAAGGCCAGGGAAGAGGCCAAGGCCAAGGGCGAGATCGAGTGCTACGACTGGTGGTTCTGCCACAAGAAGATTTGAAGGGCTTTTGCCCTTCGTTTTCTGTTCTCTGTTTTGGATTCTATTCCGTCACGTTTAAATGTGTCTTTGTAGCTGTTTACAATTAATAAAGGTTATGCCATTTAAACTGAAACAATTTTAGTTCGGCACAACATGAAAAATTTATAAAAACTTCTGTCAATAGAGATATTTGAGCGGTGTCATGAAAAAACTTTTCGTATTGCTGTCCATAGTTCTACTATTGGGAGGTGCTGTCTCCGGGGCAGCAGTGTACAACATCCCCATAGACTCCAGGGAGTATCTTGGAGCAAAAGTTGAATACAAGCGGAGCTTCATATTCGGCCCCAGCCTTGAGATTGGGCTTCCAGAGAAAGGATATGGAATAGTTACAGCGTCCCTTTTGCTCCCCAACGGCTCTCTGATGGAGCTCGGGATCTTCTCAGGGCAGGATAAGATAAGAATAAACTACGGCCAGCTCACCAAAGCAATGAAACTCTGGGCCTCCCACCTGAAGGACGCCAAGCTTGAGCCCGGCGCGGTATCTCCTTCTCTGCTACTTGTGGGTACCCTCAGAGATGAAAACGATAACGTGAGATACTTTATAAAAGCGGTACCAATCAATGTGAAAAAAGTGCTCGACAAGAGGAGCATTCAGGTAAAACTACCCAGAGGAAGCTCCAAAACCCTTTACAACAGAGCCCGGATAGAGGATAAGCTCAAATCCATAAAACCTCAAAAGATTAAGAGCAAGGACATTCCAGCAACCACCGAAAACTGGCCACCAAACTTTGACCATGACCAGTGCTACTGGAAGTGCGATCCATGGACGGGATCCTGCTACCAGGTCTGCCTTGTATGGAAATTAGAGCAGGTCCTAGTCTCAAAGTCTAACACGGTCATACCACTCGCCGCGTTCCAAGTTACTGGAGATACCAATGCGATAAACGCGGTCACTATTACAGCAACGTACAAACAAAAAACTACTCAAAGTCTAGAACTTGTCTTTTCTGCCGCTGCCGCTGTAGAAAGGGGAGGTAGTGCTTCTTCCATGGAAGCGGAGATAATAGGGTTCTCACACACGACTAACACAAGATACCTGAATATTCCCGAATCATACGTCCGGATCTGGGGATCAAGAATTGACAGCCCCTCTGTGATAGGAGCGGGAATTAGAGGCACTGTCATACTGGCAAAATACAGACTCTACTGGTGGGACGGTCTTGTTTACCAAAAGCTTGATGACGTTGCATATGTAATTCTTGGAAAGCCAGACGAAGGAGATATGACTCTCCAAGGATTCGTAGAGAGCGGCTGGTCGAGTCAGTATGGTGGTGTAATAAGAAAAACAATGTGGTTTGTCCATGAGTACTGGGAACCATCAACTTACGAAAAGGGTCAGGGAGGATTAGTCAGATCCGACATAAATTTTGTGTCCTCAACCGATACAGTTCCCCTCTTCTCGGCATCAGCGGTGGCACTTGGAACTCTCAGCTACAACAATCTTGAAATTGCACCCTTTGTGATGGCAATAGGAGTGGGGTTCAATACGGACAGTACACAGTTCTCGCTGATCCACCTTGACTTGCAGCTAAAAGAGGAGTATAAGAACCAGTACGTGGACGGAACGTTCTATTCAAGTAAAGTTAAGTTCCAATACAACGGTAACGACTACAGTCTGGCGGGTATGTACGGAGACATCTATATCCACAGCAACGGAAGCTTGCCCCCATGCGATCCAAGAACAGGAATATGTCCAACTTCCAACAATTTGGGAAGACAATGATTCCCATTTATTTCTCCTTTTCCCCCATAATGTTCAAAATGCTTCTTACAAAAGTGGTTCTGCCACAAGAAGCTCGAGTGAGCTTCTTCCTCCCAATTCGTTTCTCTTCTTACGCTCCACGGAACCAAACCACAAGGAAGGAACCCGTCATCGCCATTGCGTAGGCCACCGGCTTCAATGTCAGACAGCTCCCTTCAGGCACCTTTGAAAGTTCCGATGCAAATACGACACTTATGAAAGTCAGGTATATCCCGATCCGAAACAGTGCTTTGTTCGCATTGAGTCCGCTCCTTGCCCCAAGCCCCGCGAGATAAGCGATCAACACCATCAAAGTTAATGAAATCCATTTGCTGATTCTTCCCATTGCTTCATAACAGTCGGGAACGTTGCACGTTGTTGTAAAACCGTGCGGATCTATCCACGTGCCATTAGAGGGACATTGCTTTGGTTCCTGGGAATAGACAAGTGTGATCAGGCCTGAAAAAAAGATAGTGAGAATCAGAAGTTCGATAATTTTTCTCTTAAATGTCTGCATACCCCTCCCCCAGCGCTGATCGATAACAACAATGCTCTGGGAGTTCCCCAGTCTAACCTTTGGTAGTGTTCTCTTTATATGACTTTCCCGTAGTATTCTGTTATTCCAGCAGCAGTTTTGCTGGCTGTTTAAATCAAAACCGAAGTAAACACGTGAAGATGAACGCTCCCTGGGTCTCAAAGCACCCTCCTCCGGAAGAGTACCACCAGCGGGACCAGCCAGGCCAGATGCACGAGCACCGCCATCGGGAAATCGCTGCAGTCGTTTAGGGCTATGCCCTCGAAGACCCTGTACGTCCAGTACGTCGGCAAAAACGCCGTGAGCTTGCTCCAGTCCGTTGAGAGATCCCTCCAGAGGACAACGAGCTTTACCGCCACCGGAAGGATCAGGAGCCAGCCGAGAATCTTGGAGACTGTGATAGCCTGCATTCTGGATTCGGCGAAGATGGTTATCAGCAGTCCATAGATCCAGACCTCCAGCAGGAAGAGAACGGCTAGAGCCAGAACTCCCTTCCAGGGAATCTCCATGTCGAGAACATGAGGCGCTATCACCGTAAAGGCTACGGTCACCAGCGAAGCCCACGTGAGCCTGTAAACAAGGAACGCCTCGCTCGATATGGGAATCACCCGCAGTGCCTGTACCGTCTTCTCCTCCTTCTCGTCGGCCATCATGAAGCCGGGAATCATGCCGAATATCATGGGTATGAATATCAGCACGAAGAGAGCTATCCCGTAGTAAAGCTCGCCCATGCGATCCTTGAAATAGCGGACGATGAAGAGGAGCACCAAAGTCATCCCCACGCTGTATAGTAGCATGGGGTCCCTGCGGAGCAGTTTGAGGTCGGTCCTGTATATGGCAGCGAATTTTCGCACAAAGCTCATCTCAACCCCTCCACTGCGTACCTGTAAAAGCGAACCCTTGCGAGGTAATACACCACGATACCCCATACCATCAGACCAAGCGCCGACCACAGAAGGTTTTCCGCCGAAACCCCTCCGAAGGGGGCGCTGAAGAAGTAGATGGCAGGATAACTGGGGACGGCATAGAGAACCTTCCATATCTCGCCCGTTAAATAGCCGTGGTAGTGGGCGAAGGGGAGAAGGGAAAGGGCCATGACCCCGAGGAGGGGGACGAAATAGTCGTCCAGGTCGCGGTATTTGGCGGAGACCGCGATTCCTAGGAGGGTATAAACGGCTGAAACCAGCAACGTGCCGGCCAAGACGTAGGGCAGCCCGTCAAGGGAGCGGGTTCCAAGGACAAATATAAGCGCCCCCGCGAGGAGGGAAACCAGCGCCATGAGGAGTGTCTTTGCTAAAACGTAGCTCCTCCAGTCGAGCGGTGTAACCGCCAGAGCGCCTATCGTTCCGTCTTTCTTCTCCGCGAAGATGGCCGTACCGACGAAGGTGAAGCCGACCATCCCGGGCTCAAGGAGCAGGAAAAGGGGAACGACGGTTGAGCGGTACCCCTCTGGAAACACCATCACCATAAGGCCATAAGCTAAAGCCATGAGCAGGTATATCGGATAGACGTAGCCCCTCGTTCCAACCTTCAGGTCGAGCCTCACCAGCTGACTTATCATACGAGCCTCCTCCCCGTGACCTTCAGGAAGATGTCCTCGAGTGTCGGTTCTTCAGTGTTTATGCGCCTTATCTCATGCTCCCGCAGGATTCTCAGGAACTCCTCGTTTCCTCCAAGGTTCTCAAGCGGGAACTCGGCGGTCCTCACATCACCGCTGGCCACATACTCGATCTTGATCAGGCGCTTACCCATCCTCACCTTCAGCTCGCCCGGATTTCCAACGAGGACTATCTTTCCGTCCACAATGAACGCAACCCTGTCGCAGAGCTCATCGGCGACGTACATGTTGTGGGTGGTCAGGAAGACGGTCTTCCCGCTTTCACGCATCTCAAGGAGCAGGTCTTTTATCCTCCTTGCGCTCGCCGGGTCGAGACCCTCTAAGGGTTCATCGAGGAAGAGGATTTCCGGATCCGGGAGCAGAGCCCTCGCCAGATCGAGCTTCTTCTTCATTCCCTTGGAAAAGCCGGAGACGAGTTTATCTGCCTCGTTTTCAAGCCCGACAACCTTGAGAACCTCCAGGGGGTCGAGGTGCTTTCTGTAAAAGCTCGCAAAGAACTCAAGGTTTTCGAGGGCAGTGAGACGTGAGTAAACGGCAGGAAACTCGAAGGAGACGCCGATTCTGTTGTAGTACTCCTTCCCCCATTCGCGGAGGTTCCTTCCAAGGATTTTGACGGTCCCTTCATAGTCCCTCAGGATTTTCACCAGAATTTTGACGGTCGTGGTCTTCCCAGCCCCGTTAGGACCAAGGAACCCGTAGATTTCACCCCTCTCGACGGAGAAGCTCAGACCATCAACGCCCCTAACTTCTCCGTAGTACTTCCTAACGTTCTCAACCTCTATGACGGGCATGGTTTCACCTATTGGTTAACTGGAAGTTCAGGTAGTTATAGGTAACCCCGCACATGTGCGGTTATTTGAGGGTCTCGTCGAGGAGCCTCTTAAGCCCCTTCCTCAGGTGCTCCTTCACCGTTGAGGGGCTGAGGTTCAGCATCTCCGCCAGCTCCCGCAAAGTGACCTTCCGGGGCTCGTCGAAGTAGCCGCTCTTGTAAGCCAGGAGGAGAACCTCGGCCTGCCTTTTCGTCAGCTTTGAGAGGGGACTGCTCTCCGGTTCCGCCTCCTCAACGCTGATCACCCTCGCACCGTAGGCTTCACGAAATGTTCTCACCACTTCCCCAAGGAGCTCTTCCTCGCAGAGAACCGAAAGAATGCTCTCGTCCCCAACGAAGGTTCCGCTCTCAAAAATGACGAGGCCTTTCTTCTGAAGCTCGAAGAGCCTTTCCGCCTGCTCCCTCTGGGGTTCAAGGGAGGCGCGGATGTAGAGCAGGTGCATACCATTCCTGGGAAAGGCCCTGACGTCCCTCACCTGGTGGAGCGCCCGCAACCGCTCGATGACCTTCTCAGGGGATTCCCGGAACTTGACTTCCACCAGCTTGATGACATCGGTGTCTATGGTGAAGTAAGTGTCCCCGTAGGCCCACTCTATCGCTTCGAGGAGCCACTCAAGACCGGCAAAGAGATCCCCGTCGTAGGGTATCGCGATCTTCAGGCGCTTCATGACACTAGAACGACTATTCCCCTTATTGATTTATCGGAGGAACAAAGATCCGGACAACCACCAACATCTAGTTGCGAATGGTTTCAATAGCCGCAATCATGCCAGCAAGTTGTTACAAGCATCCGTCAGAAACAGAGGACTTTTATAGTTTGACTGCCTAGTGAAAGTGGTGAAAATCCATGAAACTCGATGCCCTCGACCTGAAGCTTATCTACCTCCTAATGGACAACTCCAGGTTGAGCGTCTCTTCCTCAGCTCGTCAGCCATCCCCTTGAGGAAAGGCCAGCCGCCGTAGAAGTACACCACCGCTGAGAGCGCAAACAGGACGTAGTGGTCGCCCGGAAAAGTCAGCTCAAAGCCGAAGAAGTTCTGTATCAGCGGCGAGAGGAGAAGTATCGGAACGGTGAGTATCGCAGAAACTGTGAACCTCCTCTTGAAGTCCTCCATCATCATTTCATGGTGCTTTGCATGAGAATGTCCCCCGTTATGGGGGGAGTGCCCTTCATGGGGGTGTTTTTTATGGGTTTTTTCCTCAGTCACGGCATTCACCTGAGCCAGTCCAAGCGTGAAACGTTAATAGACTTCTTATTCCCAAAATGGAAAACTCTCCCGGATAATGCTTGGAAATGTAACAAGTCCAAGCGAGGATCGTCCAACAACCCGGACCATCGAGTTTCGACGGGACGTTTCCGACCGATAAGGTTTTTACCCAATGGAAAGAACCTGCCATATTGGAGTGAGAAAAATGGGTGACGTCGTTGTTGAGCCAGCCAGGGGGACACCCGAAGAGGCGGAACACTTCTCAGAGCTCATGGAAATGTCCGCCCCCGAGTATTTTCCCGATTTGCTCGGAAGAAAGTTCAAGGAGCTCTTCAGGGCACTTTTCCTCGAAAAAGAAAACCTCTTCAGCCACGAGCACGTGATTTTTGCGGTCTATGAGCACCGAATAGCTGGAATGCTCCTGGGCTACGACTGGAAGGCCAAGGAAAGGGAGGAAAAGAGAACCGGCTGGCTGATGCTGAAAGCCCTCGGCTTCGACTTTTTAAGGCAGCTTCCAGCTTTCATAAGCGCCGCTTCCGGTTCAGGAAAGCTTGAGAAAGGGGACTATTACATCAGCAACGTCGCCGTTTACCCGGAATTCAGGGGAAAGGGCATCGGAAAGGCCCTCATGCTGAAGGCCGAAGAACTCGCCGGACAAAGCGGGGCGAGGAGAGTCGCACTGGACGTTGAAAAGGACAACGAGAACGCGATAAGGATATACAAACGGCTCGGCTACTCCGTTGAGAGAGAGCACTCCATCGAGCTCGGAGGGAGGAGGTACAGGTTCTACAGGATGACAAAACCACTGGAGAAAATAGAGTAGAGACGTGGATAACCGTTATTGTTCAAGACATTACGACCGAGTGTTTCTGACTAAAGACGGCGATCTTTGACTCCTTTTATAGTAGTAACATTTATGGGCATGCCAATCCTACACTTGATGACAATGTTCAGTAAGGTGATGCCATGCGAATGAGAATTATGGCCATATCACTAATTGTAATAGTGATAATGGCCACCATTGGGACGGCCGCTTCAGAGTTCCTGAGCGTGGAGCAGGTTCCAGTTCAGGGAAGCGCGAAGGCCTTCATCTTTCAGCCCTCCACCCACGGGGACGTTAAGCTTCTAAAGCAGGGCCGCATCGCCGGTATCCTCACGTTCAGGAGCGAAAACAGGGCCTGGGAAAGATTGAATACCAACAACCTGCATTCAGTCCCCACCCCGCTGATCGTGTACTTCACGAAGGACGGGAAGGTTGGCGTTAAGAGCATCGTCCCGGGCAGGAAGCTGGTTCTGGAGGGAATGTTTTCGATTGAGGACGTTGCCGGGCCATCGGGGCGGCCGGATCTTGACCTTCCACTGACTGCCAGGATACGGTACAAGGTTCGCTCGCTGCTTGGAACTTCCTCATGTCCGCGGGGATACGAGGAACTGAACGCCAGGTACTGCATCATCGAAAACTGGGAGTACCTGAAGGGCTCTTACTACGCCGACTCAAGGACCTTCGTTGAGTGGGTCCCGTTTATGGGACTTAAAGTCCGGACGGAAGGGGGCAAGAAAATTGAAAGAATTGGAGCATCGTGGGGAATACAGCTAACAACCTCAACGAGAGCCGTGTGGAGCCTCAGCGTTGATGGAATTCCCGTTCTCGATTTCGGCTCATCATACTCCGGTTCAACATTGAAAGTCAGCTACGCTCCTGAACCCGATGTACGGACTGAGAATGGCTACCTCGATAGATACCTCAACCTTCCGCTGAAGTACGTAGTTGCGATATATAACATTCCTGTCTATGACAAATGGAGAAAACAGTACGCAAGTATTCCAATAGCTGGAGTGTATCCTATTGAGGTCACGATGAGCGGCTTTCATGAGGTAACAGAACGAGACTTGAACAGGAATAAGATCCTTACCGACTACCTTCTGAGTTCACACTTCCCTACAGTTAATACAGGATCAAAAGTAAAAGTCCTCAGAACTACCAGTTATGGCACGTACGACAACATAGTTTTTGAATTCCGAGGTAGTTCCAACCATAAGTTCTACTCTGTTCCGTTAGGCGGCTCTGCCGCCAGCTGGCTGTGGAGCAAACTTCCAGGCGCCGGTGCACTCTCGATAACGTTTAGTTACTCCAATACATCCCAGTCCGTTGTGACGTACGGAATTAGAGTCATGAACGCCCCCCCAAACCAGCTGTATTATGCGACGGTATTAAAAAGGGACATCGAACTCACCAAGGACAACGTTGAGCTGGCGATGTACTTTACCACCATTGATGACGGCACGGATTCTATGCCCCCGTGCTTTGGAAACGTGTGCCCAAGTTCCACGAACGAAAGGAAGACAGACGACTAAATCCCAATTTTTGCCTCTTCATTTCTCCCGAACGCTGGAAGATAAATAAAAAAGTGATCTTCACCTCAGAATCCTCATCGCGTTGAAGACCGCTATCAAGGCCACGCCGACGTCGGCAAAGACCGCCTCCCACATCGTAGCCTCTCCGAGAATTCCGAGGCCGATAAAGGCGAGCTTAACGCCGAGGGCGAAGACTATGTTCTGCCATACTATCCGCTGGGTCTTTCTGGCTATCCTGATGCCCCGGGGGAGCTTCGAGGGCTTGTCGTCCATTATGACGATATCGGCGGTCTCTATGGCAGCATCACTTCCGAGCGCTCCCATGGCAACGCCAACGTCCGCCCTGGCCAGCACGGGAGCGTCGTTTATCCCGTCGCCGACGAAGACCACCTTTCCGTCCCCCTTCTCCTTCTCGAGCTCCTCTATGACCCTCACCTTTTCCTCCGGCAGAAGCTCGGCGTAGAAGCTGTCGAGGCCAAGCTGCTTCGCTATCTCCTCCGCGACTTCCCTGCTGTCGCCGGTGACCATCACGACCTTCTTGACTCCAAGGCGCTTGAGTTCTTTCACGGCCTTCGGGGCGTCATCTTTTATCTCGTCCGAGATTATTATGTACCCGGCGTACTTCCCGTCGATGACGACGTGTGCCACGGTGCCTCTAACCCTGCACGTATCGTGTTCGATGTTGAAGCGGTGTAACAGCCTGTCGTTGCCCACGAGAACCTCGATTCCGTCAATCCTAGCCCTGACGCCGTGGCCGGCTATCTCTTCGTACTCGACTATCTCTGCCTCGTTGATTTCCTTGCCGTATGCCTCGCGTATGGCCTTCGCTATCGGGTGGTTCGAGTGAGCCTCGGCAAGGGCCGCGAACCTGATGATCTCCTCCTCGCTAAATCCGTTCCTTGTTTCCACCTTCGTGACCTTGAAAACGTCCTTTGTCAGCGTGCCGGTTTTGTCGAAGGCGACGATGCTTGCGTCCTTGAGTGCATCGAGGTAGTTGGAGCCCTTGACGAGTATCCCCTCCCTGGCGGCCTTCCCAATGCCCCCGAAGTAGCCGAGCGGGATTGAGAGCACGAGGGCGCAGGGACACGAAATCACGAGAAGGATCAGCGCCCTGTAAACCCACGTTGAAAACGGGTCTCCCGTAATCAGCGGCGGGACCGTGGCTATGAGCGCCGCTATTCCGACCACCGCTGGAGTGTAGTAGCGGGCAAAGCGGGTTATGAACTTCTCGGTCCTGGCCTTTCTGGCGCTCGCGTTTTCGACTAGTTCCAGAATTCTCGATATCGTTGACTCGTTAAGCTCCTTGGTAACCCGGACCTTGAGGACGCCGCTTAGATTGACCATGCCGGAGAGGATTTCCTCCCCTTCCCTTACCGTCCTGGGAACGCTTTCACCCGTCAGGGCGGAGGTATCAACGGTTGATTCACCCTCTATGACAACGCCATCAACGGGAACCTTTTCACCCGGCTTTACCAGGATTGTATCGCCGACCTTCAGCTCCTCCGGCTTCACCCTAACGACCTCGCCGTTCCTGAGCAGGTTAGCGTGCTCGGCCTTGAGCGCAAGCAGTGCCTTTATGGAGCGCCGTGACCTGTCCACAGCTAGGTCCTGGAAGAACTCCCCTACAACGTAGAAGAGCATGACCGCCACTCCCTCCGGATACTCCCTGATGGCGAAGGCTCCCAGCGTGGCCACCGCGATGAGGAAGTTCTCGTCGAAGACGTTGCCGTGCAGGGAGTTGATGATGGCACTTCTAAGAACCTTCCAGCCAACGAGGAGGTAGCTCGCAACGAAGACCCCGAAGACGAAGGCGTTGTCCATGCCGTAGTAATAGCGGAGTACCACCCCGATGCCAAAGAGCATGAGCGACGGGATTATGAAGTAGAGAGCCTTTTTGGGATCCTCTTCACCGTGCTCGTGGTGGTGCCCGTGGTGCGAGTGACCGTGCTCGTCCTCTTCGATGACCTCGACGTCCGGCTCGACCTTTCTGATTATCTCCTTGGCCTTCTCAACGTTGCCCTCTATAACCGCCTCCTTGGTGGCGAAGTTGACCAGTGCGAACTCAAAGCCCTCCTTTTTGAGGGCCTCCTCTATCTCGTAGGCACAGCTCGCGCAGTCGAGTCCCTCGAGCTTGAGCTTTTTTGCCATCACTTCACCTCCGAGAGATGCTCAATGGCCGTCCTCAGTATCTCCCTGATGTGCTCGTCATCGAGGCGGTAGAAGACGTTCTTGCCGTCCTTGCGGTAGGCCACTATCTTCCTGTCCTTCAGGAGTCTAAGCTGGTGAGAGACCGCCGAAACGGAGAGCCCGGTAATGGCTGAGAGGTCGCATGTGCAGAGCTCCCCGGCCTCCATGAGAGCGAGGAGTATTTTGAGCCTGGTTGGATTGCCCAGCGCGTCGAAGAAGTCCGCCATTTCAAGTATGTGCTCCTCCCCGGGGAGTTTTGCCTGGGCCTCCAGGATTTTATCCAGATGCTCCTCGTAGACCTTACACACCTCAGTCATTCTCCATCACCTCTACATTTGAGCAGTTGTGCAAATGTTCTTATAAACCTTCCCATTTCGAAACCGGTCGAAAAATCAGAGCAGGATTATCAGAATCGAAATCACCAAGGCCACTAGGAAGTAAGGAATCGAAAACCTGTGGAAGTCTGCCATACCGATTCCGGAGATGCGGAGGGCTATGAGATTCGCAAGGGAGCCGACTATAATCCCCGTTCCCCCGATGTTCACACCGAGGGTCAGGGGGAGCCAGTCGGGTCTGGAGGTCAGGAGGACCACAGTCGCGGGAACGTTGCTGATGAGCTGGCTAAGCCCCGCAGAGGCCAGGAAGAGACCCAATCCACCCGCGGGCAGGGTTAGGTCTGAAAGCAGGCCGGCAATCTCGCTGAAGTCTATGAAAATGAACGCGAAGGTGAGAACCAGCGCCCAGTCAAAGCCAAGCAGGGCTTCCCTTCCGGCTATGAGGAGCACAACCAGGGTCAGAGGAAGCGTCCACAGCCCCCTGCCGGCCTCGGCGAGAATCACGTCCGAAACCAGAAGGCCGAGTGAAGCAACGAAGAGCCTCCTTTTAACCGCCACGGGAGGCAGCCTCCCAATGGATACAGGCCCTTCCCGTATTGTGAGTGTGAAGAGCAGCAGGACAGCGAGCCAGATGCCCACCGGGAGGAGCATCGCCCGGACAAATCCCAGAAAGGAGATGCCATAGGCGTTCCAGATTATGATGTTCTGGGGGTTGCCGATCGGAGTTAGAGCGGAGCCGACGTTCGCCGCTATGGCCGAAAGCGTAACGGCGCGGGCGGTGTTTATCCCGGCCAGACGGGCGGTGATGACGACGAGGGGGATGAACACGAGCATCGCGGTGTCGTTCATTATCACTGCGGAGGAGAGGGCTATGATGGGGATAAGGAGAAGCATCAGCTTCCTCTCCGAGCCGCCGGAGAGCGAGATGAGCCGTATGGAAAGGCGGGTGAAGACCCCCGACAGCTCAAGGCCCTTCGAGACCAGTATGAGCGACGTTATCAGGGCCAGGCTCCTCCAGTCCACCAGCCCCGGGGTTCTGCCGGGAAGGGTGGGGTCGTGGAGAACCAGGACTAGGTAGAGCAGCAGTAGCGCTGTAAGGAACCACTCCCTTTCAAGGAACGTCCTGAGCCTTTCACCTGCCGTAACGCCTTACCTCCTCTGTGAGCGGATAGTCGGGGACAAGCTCCTTCCCGTCGGCCGAGACGCGTACGTGGAGGATTATAAAGGTTTCCCAGGCCACAGGGACAACCCAGCAGTCCTCCGGCTCCCTGAACTCCGCGGCATCAACGACCCTGGCCTCTTTCAGTATGGCTTCCACTCTCTCCTTGGCGCCCTCCAAGGAGGGCCGACAGTGGGGCGGGGCACCTTTGGGTGCGGGCGTTCCGGTCCGGGGGTCGTAGTGAACCCTGTCTATGGCGAAATCGAGGTACATAACGGGCACGTCTACGTGGTCCGGATGGAGTATCGGTTCCCCGGCCCTGAAGAGGGGAAGTGCCTCCCTGACAAGGGCTATCGCCCTCCCGGCATCCTCGGGTTTCAGGGGGCCGCTCTCCCTCGCGGGCACCCTCCGTATCGGCGGAAACGGAGCACTCATATCAACCACCTCCCCCACTTGCTCCGCGACCCGTAAAACCCTTACTGTTCAGGGCGACGGCCAGCGAAAATGCCATGACGAGGAGTATCTCGTACGTTTCGAGAAGGGAGGTGGAGGGAAAGGGGACGAGCGGGCCTACAAGGGCCAGGGAAAATATAAGAACAGACACAGGTCTGAGCCGCTCCGATCCGAGCCCGTAGAGGAGCGCCCCCAGGAAAAACTGGACGAAGAAGTAGGTGGAGACGAACACGTGGGGCTCGGTGCCCTCGTGGAATATGCCTATCAGGGCGAGGAAAACGGACGAGATGCTCAGGTATGCTCCTCCAACCGTCTGGAGCCTCCCCTCCGAGGTGAGGATAAGTCCAACGGAGAAAGCCAGGAGGAAGAGAGAACTAACGACCAGACCGGCGTTATAAATCCACGGTGAGTTCGCCCCAGGCCCCCCAAGGTCGCTCAGGGCGTTCTTCCAGAAGGAGAACCAGGGATTTCTCGATATGCTCCAGGCGACGAAAGACCAGTAGACTAGAGCGCCCATGAAACCGAACCATACGAGTTTCTCCCTCACTGTTCCCCCCGTAGATGGTTGGCGGTGGGGCGTAAAAAGGTTGGTCATGCTCGAGTTTCAGGAGGTTTTTAAAGCCCGAAGTCTACCCCCCTTGGTGATGGCATGGAGTTCTTCGAGGTTCTCAGAAAAAGAAGGAGCGTGAGGCGCTTCCAGGAGAGGCCGGTTCCCCGCAAACTTGTGGAAAAGCTCCTTGAGGCTGCCTTCCTGTCACCGAGTTCTTTCAACAGGAGGCCGTGGCACTTCATCGTGGTTGATGACAGGGAAAAGCTCCTGGCGCTTTCAAAGGCAAAGCTCGGCGCCTCTGGCCTGGCAACGGCACCCCTGGCAATAGTCGTTACCGCCGACGAAAGCAGAAGCGACGTCTGGGTGGAAGATTCCAGCATAGCGGCGGAACACATACAGCTGGCGGCGTTCGACCTCGGCCTGTCGTCGTTCTGGGTGCAGATAAGGAACAGAATGCACGATGATAAAAAGACGGCGGAGGAATACGTGAGGGAGCTCCTCGGAATCCCCGAGAACTACCGAGTGGTGTGCATAATAGGCGTCGGCTATCCCGCGGAGAAAAAGCCTCCCCACGGCGATGAGGTTTTTGAGTGGGACAAGGTGAGCTACAACCGCTTTGGTGAAGCGTGGAAGAAACCGTGACACAGTCCTGTCCAGTGAACGGGGCTTCAAGAAAAGGCTTTTTAACCCCTCCTAAAAGGTTATCAAGGTGAAGCCGGTGCGCAGGGCGCTTTTCGTCATCACACTTCTGCTGATATTCGCTGGCCTCGTGAGCGCCGGAACCGTCAGCTACGGCAGCCTGACGTTTCACGACATCACAACGGAGAGTGAACTCAACTCCCTGGTGGCAGAGCACAACGGAGAGTATTTCTTCATCTTCTACTACTCGGAGAGCTGTCCTGCGTGCAGCTACATGAAAACACAGGTTTTTCCCACTTCGGAGGCAGAAAAGGCCCTCCGGGGGCTTGTACTGCTCTCAGTGGACGTCCACAGGGCCCGCTCAATCACGAACCTCAGATACAGGGTCTACGACCCGGTGATAGTCATTCAGCCGGACAACGCTGGCTACTACCGGCCCAAAAACCCCGGGGAGGAAATAAGCGTCGGTGTCCCTGGAACGCCAACGATGGTGATATTCCAGGCCGTGAACGGGACGATGGTCCTGAAGGGAGTGGCTGTGGGAGCTTTGAACCCAGAAGGCCTGGCATACTTTGTCGAGAAAGCAGCTGGAGGCGCAACCGAGATCCGAGCCGAAGAAACACCGAACACCACAGAAGAAAGCAGGGAAGAGTCCACCCGCAACCTCAGCCCGGCCGTTCTCCTGCCGATATTCTCCGCGGGGATTCTTAGCGTGTTCTCCCCTTGCGTCCTCCCTATCATCGTCGGAACGCTCTCCCTCACCTTCGCGAGGAGAAAGGTCGAGGCAATAATAGCGGGAATGGTGGCCTCTTTCGCCCTGCTCGGGGCGCTCGTTGGAAGCCTCGGTTCCTACGCCTCCCAGATACAGGGGGCACTCTACCTGATAGGTGGAATCGGCTTTGTGATAATTGGCGCGAGCTTCATAAGTGAACGCTTTAGTGCGAGGCTCGAAAGGTTCCTAAGCTTCTCGCCGGCCGACAGGGTATCTGGAAAAAGGGGCCTGGCCTACGACTTCGCCCTTGGCTCCGCCCTGGGGGCGACCTGGCTCGGTTGCATAGCGCCATACGTCGGCTTTGCGGTCATAACGGCCGCGCTGAGCGGGGACACTCTGAGCGGGATTATTGTGATGGGCACCTACGGCCTTGGAATGGGGCTGACGGTTTACCTGCTGACCGCCTCGAAGGACCTCGGGGAGTGGGTGAACAGGAAGTTCCTCTCGAACAGGCTTTCGCTAGGTGGAAGAGGTAAAGCCAGGTGGGAAATTGTCCTCGGGGCGGTGCTCATATTCCTAGGCCTGCTGATGCTGACGGAGCTTACTCCTCTCAAGCTCTGGAGCTCGCTCTTTGAATCGCTCTCACAGCTCTAAGGAGGTGGTTTGATGTACAGGTACAGGAGAAAACTTAGCCTGGGCCTCGAGGAGGCCGAGGAGAAGTTTAAGGCAAAGCTGAAGGAGAGGGGATACAAGGTCGTCCTTGAGTTCACGCCGAGCGAGGTAGTGAAGGCCAACCTCGGCGTGGACATGGAGCCGTACAGGATTCTCTGGGTCTGCAACCCCAAGATATTCTACGAGATGACGAAGGAGGACTACGAGATAGGCTCCTTTGCACCGTGCCCGGTGCTCTTCTATCAGAAGAACGGCGAAACCTACGTAGCCATAAACACCGCCGACGACGCTGTGGGGATAATGAAAGAGCCCCTCGAGCTCGTAAAGGAGGTCATCGAGGGGCTTTGATCTCTCTTTTTTGACAAAAAGAGAATCACTCGGAGAACTGGAGGAGGGTTGCTCTGAACTGGGTCCTCTCTGGCCAAGCTCCCTGTCGAGCATGAAGAGGCCGTTCGGATTGTCGCCTATAATCCCGAGCTTGTCCACGATTGCCTTGGCGGTGGCCTCCTCTTCAACCTGCTCCACGAACCACTGGAGAAACTGGTAGGTCGCGCGGTCCTTCTCCTCCTCCGCGATGTCCACGAGCCTGTAGATGGACTCGGTGACGCCGACCTGCTCAACCGCTCGCTGAAGGACAGGGGCGTTACCTTCGCCTGATCTTTCGAGCTTTTAATTTACCCATTTCCGTCCTTAACTTTTTGGTCAAGAAAGGCTTTTTATCCTTCCGCACCAAATAGGTTCGGTGACAGGAATGCCCGATGTGAAAGTTGAAAGGATTCTTGAGGATCCGGAGCTCTACATAATCCGGGTCGATGATGACAGGATAAAGTACTTCGAGGCCACCTGGGACATCCCGGAGGGGATAACCTACAACGCCTACCTGATGAAGCTTGACGGTGCGACGGTTCTCTTCGACCTGAGCAAGAGGGAGTACACGGAGCTCTTCATGGAGGCACTCAAAAAGCTCGTTGATCCTGAGGAAATCACCCACGTTGTAATCCACCACACTGAGCCCGACCACACAGGGGCGCTACCGGCCTTCCTTGAGGCCAACGGCTACAGGGCCAAGCTCATAGGCACGAGCTTCGCCAAGCGCTTCCTGGAGGGCTTCTACGGCGAGAAGGTCGTTGAGAACTTCCACGCCATTAAGGACGGCGAGGAGATGAGGATCGGCGGCAAGACCTTCCGCTTCATAACCGTCCCCTGGCTCCACTGGCCGGACACGATGATAACCTACGTTGTCGAGGACAAGCTAATCTTCTCCTGCGACGCCGGTGGCGGCTACGGGATTCCAAAAACGATAGACGACAGTGACGAGGAGGTCGTGAGGGAGTACCTCCCGCACGTGACGAAGTACATCGTTACCGTCATAGGCCACTACCACAAGTACATCGTTCAGAACATCAAGAAGCTCAAGGCCATGGGGATAGTGGACGAGGCCCAGATGATACTCCCCGGCCACGGGCTGATATGGAAGAAGAACCCCGCCAGGATATTCGAGCACTACGAGAGGGTTGGGGCGGGAGTTCCGACGGAGGGCAAGATTCTCGTGCTCTACGACTCTATGTACGGCTTTGTTGAGAGTAGAATGGAGATAGTGCTCGACGAGCTTAAGAGGCTCGGGAAGAAACCGGTCGTTTACCGCTTCACGGATAAGGAAGCTCCCGCTGTGAGCGACATACTGGGGGAAGTCCCGGACAGCGAGGCGATAATCATCGGCGCCTCGACCTTCGAGGCCGACGTGCACCCGCGCGTGAGGTACGCGCTCCTCGAGATACTCGACAAGGCCAACTACGAGAAGCCGGTCCTCATCGTCGGCGCCTTCGGCTGGGGCGGCGTCGCCGGAAAGAAGATAGAGACCCTCATCTCGAGGAGCAAGTTCGACCACGTCGATACCGTTGAGAGCCGCGGTATGCCCCGGCCGGAGGACAAGGAGAGGCTCAGGGAAGGGGTCATGAAACTCCTCAGCTGGCTGTGACGAAAACCAAAGGTTTGAAAACCGTTATATATTTTCTCTCCCATTTCCTTTACGGTGTTCCCCGTGGTTGAGAAAGCCATGACTAGAAAGTTTCTGGAGGACGCCTTCGCAGGCGAAAGCATGGCCCACATGAAGTACCTGATTTTCGCGGAGCAGGCCGAGAAGGAAGGCTACCCCAACATCGCAAAGCTCTTTAGAGCCATAGCCCACGCCGAGTTTGTCCACGCCAAGAACCACTTCATAGCCCTCGGCAAGCTTGGAAGTACTCCGGAGAACCTTCAGGCCGGTATAGACGGCGAGACCTACGAGGTTGAGGAGATGTATCCCGTCTTCAAGAACGCCGCCGAGTTCCAGGGCGAGAGGGAAGCTGTCAGGACGACCCACTACGCCCTGGAGGCCGAGAAGGTACACGCCGAGCTGTACGCCAAGGCCAGAGAAAAGGCCGAGAGTGGGGAGGATATCGAGATAAAGAAGGTCTACATCTGCCCGGTCTGCGGCTACACAGCGGTTGATGAAGCCCCCGAGTACTGCCCGGTGTGCGGTGCCCCGGGAGATAAGTTCGTGGTCTTTGAGTGAACATTTCGCTTTTCCATTTCTCAAGTTTGAACCGCAAACCTTATAAGGGCGGACTAATAACATTGAGATGAGGCGATATTAATGGCCAAATGGAAATGCATAGTCTGCGGCTACATCTACGATGAAGAGGAAGGTGACGAGGACGCCGGAATAGCCCCGGGAACCAGGTTTGAAGACCTTCCTGAGGAATGGATCTGCCCGCTCTGCGGTGCGCCCAAAGATCAGTTTGAAAAGATAGAGTGAGGTGGTTGAGATGCTTAGCGGAACCATAAAGAGTGGGGACTGGAAGGGGGAGAAGCACGTCCCCGTTATAGAGTACGAGAAGGACGGCGACCTTGTCAAGGTCGAGGTCTCTGTTGGGAAGGAGATACCGCACCCGAACACGCCCGAGCACCACATAGCCTGGATAGAGCTCTACTTCCACCCCGAGGGGGAGAACTTCCCGATTCTCGTCGGCAGGGTTGCCTTCACCAACCACGGCGACCCGCTGACCGAGCCGAGGGCGGTCTTCTTCTTCAGGACTCAGAAGAAGGGCAAGCTCTACGCGCTCAGCTACTGCAACATTCACGGCCTCTGGGAGAACGAGGTCGCGCTCGAGTGATTTCTCCGCCCCAACCCCCCTTTTTGAGTCGCCCCACTTAGGATTCGGTAGGAGGGCTTTATCTTCTAATGACCGTAACAGGGGGGTCTGCCCCTTCGGGGGTTCGGCTTAAATCCTCGTCAGTGTCGGGGAGGTTCGAGGAATCTCATTAAGCCCAAATCTAAACGGGGATTCTCAGCCCGTCTGAGAGCGCCTTCCTCCCATTACCAAATATCACTCGGATTCGTGCGGGGCGCCCTCGCCGGAGGGAACAGAAAACGGGACTCCCTTCCGCACCATCGACAGGTGCTGACAGGCTACCACCTCCTAACCCTTGAGAAATGGCATAATTACCCATACCTAGCCTCGACCGTTACCGGGGCATCTTCTCTCACCATACCCTTAGAGTTACCCAAAACCGGCCAGGAAGGCTTATAACTGGACACGAGAAAGGCCTCCAGGTGAGAAAAATGAAGGTTTACATGCCGGGCAGGGAATGGCCGGAGCACTACCGGGCAGTTCTGGACGAGCTGGCCAAGATAACCGACCCAGTTACCGGAGGCGATATTCTTGACTCCGGTGTCGTCGCCGGACTGGAGGTTGGAGAGGACACCCTGAAGGTCTGGCTCAACTTCGAGAGCCACGCCGAGTACAACCTGACGGGGGCGAGCGCGATAGCGTACTCCAAGATTATCGGCGATATCATCGAGCGCTTCGCCCTGGTGAAGTTCCAGAACGTCTACGTCTACGACCTCAAGAACAACCCCGTCGGGGTTTTTGAGAACAAGAAGGGCTACACAATCGAGGACATAAGTCAGGAGAAGGTCTGAGCCGTGGGGCTCTTTGACTTTCTCAAACCCCAAAAAACACCAAAACGAGGCCCGAGGAGAGACCTTCCACCGGAGGTTTCCGAAGTTGTTAAAATCCTGGAAAAGGTAAAGGACCCTGAAACGGGGCTGAACATCGTGGAAGAGGGTCTTCTCTACGGTTTAACGGTGAAAGAAAACACCGTTGAGGTTTTTCTTTTAATGGCCCGTGCAACACCGGAGTGCCCTGCATGTCAGATGCTGGCCATCAACGTTCAGAACAAGATCTTGGATAGTCTCCTAGCCGTCATGAAAAGAAAGGGATTCGAGAGAGTCCGGGTCTACAACGAACTCGGCCTTCTGCTGGCGGAGGGATAAACCTGGCACCTTATAGCTCCACCCTTATTCCCGTCTCCTCCTCGACCTCTTCAAAGCCTTCCTTCATATACTTCCCCAGCTCGGGGTCGATTTCGAGGAGCACCGCGAGGAACTCCCCAACGTGCTCCTTCTCCTCGTTGGCGACGTCGTAGAAGATGTGCTTTATCCTCTCATCTTCAACAAGCTCGGCCAGTTGCTCGTAGAAGCTTATGGCGTCGAGCTCGGCCTCGATGGCCCAGCGCAGGGCCTGAGCGATTTCCCTCTTTGAGAGGGGCTTCTCCCGTCCGATAAGGTAGGGTTTTTCGGCAAGCATAGGGCACCACCACATTCACTCTCAAATAGCTGGAATAAAAGAAAACACCTCTCGCAGGGCTTCAGTCCACCTCCAGGCTGAAGTCCTGGTAGTCCATCCAGATGCCGGTCTTCATGACGGAATCATACTGGGCCCTCAAAAGCTCGTAGTGAGATTTCTCAACCCTGGCGAGCTCCTCGAAGACCCTCCTGACGGGCTCGTGCTCCGACTCTTTAGCCGCTTTCTCGTAGAACTCCCAGGTTCTCTTCTCCTGCTCCATTCCTATCCTGACGGCATCGACCTCGCTCAGGTTTTCGTTTTCGACCTCAACGAGAAGCTCCTTAAGGAGCTCGCGGTTCACCGCGGGGAGTTCGCATTTCTCTATGAGCTTCTCGACGAACTTTTCCTCGAACAGCTCCCAGTGGCCGGCCTCCTCCCTCGCGAGGAAGAGGAACATTCTCTTTGCCTTTTCATCGCCCGCCTTCCTGGCCAGGTTCAGATAGAATTTCAGCTCGGCCTTCTCGACCTCGAGGGCAAGGGCCAAAGCCTCAAGCTCGTCCACAGTATCACCGGAAAAATTTATGACATCAACCCTAATAACCTTTGGGACCGGAAATGGGGATTGAGAGTGTAGAGAATCCGCTCGAGCTTAAGGGAGAGCTGGTTCGCTTTGTCCACAGGGTTTATCGGGGAACGAACGGTGCCTACCCGGCGCTTGAATGGGTGGAGGAGAAGCCGGCTCCAGATGACTTCGAGGGATTTAGGGAAGTTTACGAGCCCTTCCTCGAGTTCAGGCTGGGGAAAGAGTTTGATGAACTCTACGTGCTGAGGGACGATGATGGAGCAATCGCCGGAACCGTGGCGCTGGTCTACAACCTCGAAGGCAAGGCCCTCTGGTGGGTGCCGGAGGAGATAAAGGGGGAGAAAACCGGGCTCATCGAGTTCTTCATGGTCGATCCAGAGTACAGGGGCCGGGGCTACGGCTCAAAGCTCCTGGAGTTCGCTATAGAGAGACTTAGGGAGCTCGGCAGGGAAGCGTACGTCATAACCTTCCCCGAGCTTGAGGCTTATTCATATTATATAAAAAAGGGCTTCGTCAAGGTGATGGACTACCACGAGTTCGTGGTGCTGAGAAAAACATAGCTGGGGGACTAGCTCCCTTCCGGAGGCCGGAACATGGCCCCGATTTGCCCACGAATCTCATGGAACCGGCCCTTCAGGTAAACCTTTCCGCCGCTGATGACCACCCCGTAGTCGGCAAGCGCCTCAAATGGCTCCCATACGTGGCTTATGATGACAAAACTTCTGCCCCGTTCTTTCCATCTTTTGATTATGCCGACGATCTCAGGGACGCTCTCAAAGTCAAGGTTGGCCAGCGGCTCGTCGAGGAACACAACCTCGGGTTCCCCCACGAAGGCCTGCGCGAGGGAAAGGCGCTTCAGCATTCCGGAGGAGTAGCCGTCTATCCTCCTGTCGAGGGCTTCCTCAATGCCGAAGAGCCTGGCGGCTTTTTCGACATCACCCGGATTCGCGCCCCGCACTCGAGCAATGAACTCCAGCCACTCCCTCCCCGTGGTGAGCTTGGGAAACCTGCCGGGATCGAAGGCCACGCCGATGCCCCTCCTGGCCTCGGGGTGCCGCCAGGGGTCCTTTCCAAGGAGCCTCACTGTGCCTTTCGTTGGCCTGTATAGGCCGAGCGAGACCTTCATGAAGGTGCTCTTCCCGCCGCCGTTGGGGCCGAGTATCAGGGTCAGACCTTCCGGTATTTCCACCGTAATCCCCTGGAGGGCCTTTATCGGTCCGAAGTACTTGTGGAGGTTCTGGGCCTCGATTATCGCCTTCATTTCCTGACACCCCCGATGAGCGTCAGCGCCAGAAGCCCGCCGAAGGCCACAGAAGCCCACAGATGGGCCGACTTCTGCTCCCCGGGGAACCCGACATCGACGGGGGTTATCGTTATGGTGATGCCCTGAGTGGAGTTCCCGCTGAACTCGTAGAAGCCGGGGTGGGGGAAGACCAGCGCGAAGGCCCTGTTGCCCTCCACCTCCCCGGTGAATATTACCTCCCCGGTCTGGACGTCCTTCACCCGGAACTCCCCCGTCCCCACGGCGTAGAGCTTCACCGAGGCCATTGAGGATACGTACACCGCACTCCTTTCCCGCCCCGACACGAAGGCTGTCTTGTAGTGAACGTCGCTCGGTTTGAGGTTCGACTGCAGGGCCAGGGAGATCAGCGAGACGAGCATGAGGGTAAGGAGGAGCGCCCGGAAGAGCCTCATCTCACGTCCCTCCAGTTGCCTATCAGCAGGTAGAGAACCAGGAACACCAGCGCCGGAAGAAGGGTCAGTTTAAGAAAACCCCAGGAGAACACTGGGTCGCTCCGGATCGAGATTGCGGCCGGCCTGTAGTTTACGAGAACGTTCCGCCACGGCACCGGCCCGTACCACGTCGTCCCTAGGAAGAGGGGGAGGTAGAGGGCCACGAAACCCCCAAAGATCGAGACGTAGGCGTTCGGCGAGAGCACGGCCACGAGGGCCGCGAGGGAGACCATGAAGAGCAGCACCATGAGATAGAACCACGCCACCGGGACCGCGTGGGTCACAAGGACACCGGCAACTGCATCGGGCGTGGCCGAGAAGTGGAGGGCAAAGACGAGGAGGTGAACGGCAAACACGAAGAGGAAGAGCGCAAGGAGCGCCGCCAGGAACTTGGCCAGCAGTACCTCAACCCTGGAAAGGGGGAGGGAGTAGACCGAAAGGGCAACGCCCTCGTCCCTCTCCAGCCTCACGGCCAGCGTTATGATGAAGGGAACCAGTATCGCCAGGAGCAGGTAAACGTCGCCGGTGAAGGCCTCCCTAAAGATTGAACCCAGTATCTCAACCCCGTACGGCCCTCCCCTGGAACCGGCGCTCCAGGTGAGGTAGTACCTCTTCATCACCGTCCCGATGAGAACCGCCCCGGCGGAGATGAGGGCAAGGTTTAGGGGGGAGCGGAGCTCCCAGCGGAGGATTTCCTTCACCGCCTCCACCTCCACAGGAGGAGCGCGCCGAGAACCACCGCAACACCAACGACGGCAAAGAGGGCGGTTCTGGACGGGCCTTCCTCCGGAAGCTCCTCGGCCCGGGTGAAGTCTATGTTCGTCCCCGCCAGGACGAGGCCGAAGGGCGGCATCTTGTTGCTCTCCTTGATTTCCCTCTCGTGCTCCCTGGCAAACTCTGTGTCCTGGATCACGGCGTTGCTTATGCCTAAGGCCTCCCACAGTGGGCTGAAAGGAGTAAAGAAGGCTATCGCCAGGCCGCTTGAACCATCGTAGAGAATAACGTCCTTCCCCGAGATCCCTGGAAGGCTCATCATGTTCGTATGGGCCATGTAAACCGGGGCGTTGAAGTCGCCGTAGTAGGTCATCGCCGTCGAGTTTATCATTCTGACCGTTTCAATTTTCAGTCCGGGCAGTATCTCAAGCCCGGTCACGTTGGCAGGGTTCTCGACCCAGAGGAAGTTCCCGCCGGCCAGCGTGCCGTTCACGTAGATCTCTCCCGTTGTCAGATCGATCTCAACAACCCCGGCCCTGCTGAAGTTCTCGGGCGTGTAGGATCTGTTGAACAGCCTCCCCTCCCCGTCTTCGACCACCAAACCAACCACGCGCCGTGCCGTCCGCTCGTAATAGCTGTTCTCACACACCGTCACGTTGCCCCCCGTGACTGGCACCTCCAGGCAGTCTCCACCGGTGAAGTTGTAGCGCCCCTGGTACTTCCGGAGAAGGGCCATCGCCTCACCCTCACCCAGGGTGGAATACTCCTCCCGGGTGCAGTTGAACCCGAGGAGCAGGAGGGACACCCTGGCTTTATCGCCGGAGACCTTGAGGGCGCGCCACGTGAACTCGACGTGGGGACAGTAGTATGTGACGTTCCCGGCTGAAGTGCTCATGCCGATTGACAGCTGGCCCCTGGCGACGTACCTGGCGTAGACCCCCTCCCCGAACCAGTAGGGTGTTGCCGAAGTAGGGGGCACCAGCAGGAGAAGGAGGGCCAGAACCGGCACCAACCGTTTCATGGTATCTCCCCCAGGGCATGAAAACCGTTCTGGATACATCGCCCCCCCCAACGGGGTTCTGCACTCAATGTTACATTAATGTCGCTTATTAATCTTTCGGTGTTCGAAAGTTTCTCGCAAACAACCCTGTAAAACAATGCAAGACATCTAAGAGCGCGAAGGGCTCCAAAATGGGAGAGAGTAATAAAAAGGTCAGAAGTTGAAGTTTATATCCTTCATCAGCTGGTCGTAGAACTCCTCGCGGTAGATGTCGGGGTAGCGGGTTATGTACTCGTACTGCTTCCTCAGAAGGTTGTAGTGGTTGCGCTCCATGTCCGCGAGCATCTCAAGGACGAGGCGCGTGTTCTCGGTGGCGGCGTAGCCGGCCAACTCGTGGTAGAGCTTCTCGCTGACCAGTTCCGCCTTCATGGCTACCTCGTAAATCTCGTCGATGTTTAGGTCTGGCTTCTTTATGACCTCGCCCATCTTCTCGGCGATGACTTTGAACTCACCCATCACATCTATCTCAATCTTCTTCGGCTCGGTCCTGCCGCCGATGAACTTCTCGGCCATCTTCTCTATTATCTCGCGGTGCCTGTCCTCCTCCCTCGCCAGAAACAGCAGTTCGTCCCGAATGATGTCGCTCTTGACGACAGAAGCGAGCTTCTCGTAGGCCTCCTTGGCCCTCATTGCAATCTCAAAAACTTCCCTGTCAGTTATCTCCATCAAGAATCACCACTACATTATAATCCAAAGAGACTATTAATGCTCTGGTTACACAAGCCGAATGTTTCAATGGGCAAAAATGGACACCATCTCCTGTCGTCGACATAACGACAAATATTTCATGAGAAGTTGATTGAATGACAGCAAATCTAGGGATAGTATTTTAAACCCCTTCAACCTACGGGGGCACCAATGGGGGGAAAGAAGATGTCCCGGAAAAAGGCGACGGTTAGAACGTATTTCAAGGAGCCAAATATGAGGTGCCTCAGCGTACCGGCCCTTCCGGTGAGCTACCGCCATCATTGACTCTTCTGGAACTTCGTTAGGCCCGGATAGTTCTGAAACTGCTGATTTTGTGAACAAAACTCGGGAGGGGTTAGTGTGAGAAAGGGCTTGCTGGCCGAGTCAGAGAAACTGTCGGAGATTAGCAGGTATCTGAGACGAACCTTTGAGCTGTGGGGCTACCGCGAGGTTTTCCTGCCGGCTATTGAGGAGTACAGCGAGAACCTGAGGAAGGGGACAAAGTTCGCCTACAACAACGGGTTCTACGTCATAAAACCCGACATAACCTCGCAGATACTGGAGAACATCAAGGAGCCGCCCGAGAAGCTCAAGCTCTACTACATCAGCGAGGTTCTTGACGGAGGGATTAGGGGACAGTGGCAGGCTGGAGTGGAGTACATCGGCGGGGACGTTACGAAGATGGCTACGGAAGTCCTCCTCACGGTCATAACCTCCCTCGAAGCCCTGGGGATAGAGGAGTTCTACATAGACATCGGAAGTCTGAAGGTCTGGGAAAAGGCCACCGAAGACGTGAAGGAGTTCCGGAAGGAAATCTACAGGGCGCTCGTGAGGAGGAACTTTGAGATAATAGAGCGCCTCCCGATAAGCGTGGAAAAGAAGGAAGAGCTCTGGAGGCTCTTCAACTTCTGGGGAAAGGAGAGCGGCTATAGAAAACTCGACAGAATAGTCGAGGCGGTTGATGACGAAAGGCTGTTCATAGACTTCGGCACAGTCAGGCCTCTCCCCTACTACCGCGACATACTCTTCGAGGTGTACTCTCCGGAACTTGGGAAACCCCTCGGAGGAGGCGGGGAGTACACCTTCAAGGGAAAGCCGGCTTTTGGCTTTGCCTTTGATATGGGGGCACTTTCAAGGCTTTTCAGAAAGAGGGGGGACAGGAACCGGAAAAAGCTGAGAGGGGAACTCAGGGAAGTCTTTGCCGGGGCAAAAAGGCTCGTGAGAATGGGCATCCCGGTGGAGGTGGAGTGAATGAAGCGTTCCAACGGCTCCCCAATAAGGTTCGTCCTCCCCAAGGGGCGGCTTCTTCCCGGCTCTCTCGAAATCCTCCAGAGGGCTGGAATCGAGCTGAGGCCCCCAGCAGAGAGGAGGCTCATCGAAAGAATCGGCAGCTATGAGGTTCTCCTTGCAAGGGCCTTTGACGTTCCCGTTTACGTGGAGTACGGAATCGACGTCGGCATCTCCGGGAGCGATGTGGTGGAGGAGCGCGGAAGCGACGTCCTCATACCCCTTGAACTGCCCTTCGGAAAGTGCAGGTTGAGCCTGGCCATGCCGGCTGAGAGCACCGTCAAGCCCGAGGATATGGACGGCTACCGGATAGCCACCAAGTATCCAGGGATAACGAGGCGGTTCTTTGAGATGCTCGACGTCGAGGTGGAAATCCTGAAGCTCCACGGGAGCATCGAGCTGGCCCCGAAGATAGGGATAGCCGACGCCATCGTGGACATAGTCGAGACCGGAAACACGCTGAGGGCAAACGGTCTGGTCGAGGTTGAGAAGATAATGGACGTCTCCGCCCTGCTACTCGTCAACAGAATAGCCCAGAAAACGAAGTTCGAGGAGATAAACGAACTCGTGTGGAAGGTTAAGGAGGTGATTGGAGATGGATTTTGAGCTTGAGAGATACGTCGCCGGAATACTGCGGGATATTCGGGAGAGAGGTAATGATGCCGTAAAGGAGTACTCCATCAGGTTCGACGGCTACGCCGGCCCGTTCCGTGTGACCGAGGATGAGTTCGAGGAGGCCGCGCGAAGCATTCCCAGGAGGGACAGGGAGATAATCCTCCGCACCGTTAAACGCCTGTGGGAGTACCACGAGAGGCAGATGGAAAGGGAACGGCTCTTCATCAAAAACGGCTCCCTCTACGGGATAATCTACCGTCCGGTAAGGAGGATAGGAATCTACGTGCCCGGCGGAAAACCGCTACCCTCGACGCTGATGATGGTGGCAGTCCCAGCAAAAATCGCGGGCGTTAAGGAGATAGCGGTCACAATCCCGCCAAAGGACGGAAAGGTGAACCCCTACGTCCTCTACGTTGCAAAACTGCTCGGCATCACCGAGGTCTACAAGCTCGGTGGAATCCAGGCGATAGGTGCGATGGCCTATGGAATTGGCATGAAGAAGGTGGACAAAATATTCGGCCCCGGAAACAGGTTCGTCAACGAGGCCAAGAGGCAGGTTTTCGGGGTCGTTGGCATAGACAGCCTCGCCGGGCCGTCGGAGATAGCGGTGATAGCGGACGAAACGGCAGAGAAAGAGTACGTTCTGGCCGACCTTCTCAGCCAGCTGGAGCACGGGAAGGACAGCAGGGCCTGGCTCCTCACGACCTCAGGGGAACTCGCGGAGTTCTGCTCCCGCGAGGGGATAGAGGTTGTCCTCTGCGAAAACTTAGAGGAGTGCGTTAGGAGGGCCAACGAGATAGCGCCGGAGCACCTTGAGATAATCACGGAGAGACCGATGGAGCTCGTTGACCTCATCGAGAACGCCGGGGCGATTTACCTGGGCCCCTACACGCCGGTTCCGGCGGCTGATTACTTCCTCGGCGTCAACCACGTCCTGCCAACCGGAGGGGCGGCGAAGTTCAGCGGTGTCTTAACTGTGAGGGACTTCCTCAAGCCTATAAGCCTTGCAGGGGTGAGCAGAGAGGAGTTCCTCGCGGAGAGGGAGCTGGGTCTTCGCTTGGCCGAGATAGAGGGAATGGCCTTCCACAGGAGGAGCATGGAGGTGAGGAGATGAGAAGAACAACGAGGGAGACAGACGTAACGGTCGAGCTTGATTCGGAAGGGGGCATCGGGACGGGCGACAGGGTGCTCGACCACCTCCTCACCGCCCTCTTCTTCTACATGGGGCGGGAGGCGAAAGTAGAGGCCACCTACGACCTCAGGCACCACCTGTGGGAGGACGTCGGGATAACCCTCGGAGAGGAGCTTCGCTCAAAGCTCCCGGGGAAGTTCGCCCGCCTCGGGAGCGCGGTGATGCCGATGGACGACGCGCTCGTGGTGGTGGCGGTGGACATCTCGGGGAGGCCCTACGTAAGCCTTGAACTGTCCTTCGAGGAGGAAGAGGAGGGGTTTGAGAAAGCCCTTGTGAGGGAGTTCCTGTGGGGGCTGGCGCGGTCGCTGAAGGCAACGGTCCACGTGAAAACGCTGAGCGGGGTCAATGCCCACCACGTCATCGAGGCGGCATTCAAGGGACTCGGCGTCGCCCTCGGGAAGGCAGTCCGGGAGAGCGGGAAGCTTGAGAGCACGAAGGGCCTGCTGGAGGTGTGAGGGTGATAGCGATAGTTGACCTCGGCATAGGGAACCTCGCCAACGTGAGGAAGGCCCTCGGCGGGAAGATAACCGGCGACCCCTACGAGATAGAGAGGGCTGAGAAGATAGTCCTGCCCGGCGTTGGAAACTTCGGGGCCGTGATGGACAGGCTTGAACCCCTCAGGGGCCTCATACTCGACGCCATAAACGACGGGAAGCCCTTCCTGGGGATATGCCTCGGCCTTCAGCTGCTCTTCGAGGGGAGCGAGGAAAGCCCGGGGAAGCCCGGTCTGGGGGTCTTCAGAGGGAACGTGGTGAGGTTTCGGGGCGTCAGAACGCCGCACATCGGCTGGAACCAGCTCTGGCTCAGAAAGGAGTGCCCCCTCTTTGAGGGAATTAAAGATGGAGCGTACTTCTACTTCGTCCACTCCTACCACGCGGTCCCGGAGGAGGACATCGTTGCGGGCATCACCGACTACGAGTCAAAGGGGCAGAGAGTCGTCTTCACCTCGGCGGTGTGCAGGGACAGCGTTTACGCCGTCCAGTTTCACCCGGAGAAGAGCGGGAGAAACGGGCTTACCGTGATGAGGAACTTCAGGGGGCTTTAGAATGGAGGTTTATCCCGCGATAGACCTGATGGGTGGAAAAGCGGTGAGGCTCTACAAAGGGAGGAGAGAGAAAGTCAGGGTCTACGGCGAGCCGGTTGAGATAGCGGAGCGGTTCGCCGAGCTCGTGGACAAAATCCACATAGTCGACCTGGACGGGGCCTTTGAAGGCTTTCCCCGGAACCTTGACGTTGTCAGGGAGATAATCGAGGAGATCGGGCTGAGGGTTCAGCTCGGTGGGGGCCTCAGGAGCTATGAAGCCATCGCCAAGGCCTACGAAGTCGGCGTGGAGAACGCCATACTCGGAACGAAGGCCCTCGACTTGCGTTTCCTTGAGAGGATAACCGAGGAGTTTGAGGGCATAACGGTCAGCCTCGACTCGCGGAACGGGAGGATAGCCGTGAGGGGCTGGCTTGAGAGTGGAATGCCGGTTAGAGAAGCCTATGAAATGCTGAAACCCTACGTGAACCGCTTTATTTACACCTCCGTTGAGAGGGACGGCACACTGACGGGAATAGAGGAAATCGAGAGGTTCTGGCAAAGCGGGGAGTTCATCTACGCCGGGGGAGTTTCGAGCGCCGAAGACGTGAGAAAGCTTGCGAAAATCGGCTTTTCGGGGGTCGTGGTCGGAAAGGCTCTCTATGAGGGCCTTGTTACTCTTGAGGAGCTTCTGGAGGTGGCAAAATGCTCGCCAAGCGAATAATAGCGGCCCTGGACATAAAGGACGGAAGGGTCGTCAAGGGGATAAAGTTCAGGAACATACGCGACGCCGGCGACCCGGTCGAGCTGGCGAAACGCTACGAGGCGGAGGGAATAGACGAGATAGTCTTCCTCGATATAACGGCGTCGTACGAAAGGAGAAAAATCCTGCTCGGGCTGGTCGAGAGGATAGCCGGGGAGATATACGTCCCCTTCACGGTCGGCGGCGGCATAAGGGCTGTTGAGGAGGCGAGGGAGATAATCAAGCGGGGGGCGGATAAGGTCTTCATCAACACGGCGGCGGTTGAAAGGCCGGAACTGGTGAGGGAGATTGCCGAGATAGTCGGCACCGCCAACCTCGTGGTGGCAATCGACGCCAGGTGGAACGGCTCCTTCTGGGAGGTCTACACCCACGGCGGAAGGAAGCCGAGGGAAATTGATGCGGTCGAGTGGGCGAGAAGGGTTGAGGGGCTGGGCGCGGGCGAGATACTGCTCACGAGCATGGACACCGACGGAACGAAGGGGGGCTTCGACATACCCCTGACGAGGGCCGTCGCGGAGGCAGTTGATATACCGGTCATAGCCTCTGGCGGAGCTGGAAAACCGGAGCACTTCTACGAGGCCTTTAAGGCTGGGGCTGAAGCGGCTCTTGCGGCTTCAATCTTCCACTACGGGGAATACACCGTCGGCGAGCTGAAGGGGTACCTGGCTGAGAGGGGAGTCCCCGTGAGGCTGGACTACTGAGGTGGTAGCATGGAGGAGCTAATCGAGAAGGTTGACTGGGAGAAGAACAACGGTATCGTCCCCGTTGTGGTTCAGGACACGAAGGGGGAAGTCCTAACGCTCGCGTACATGGACAGGGAAGCCCTCAGGAAAACCCTTGAGACCGGCTACGCCCACTACTACTCCCGCTCGCAGGGAAGAATCCGCATGAAGGGCGAGGTGAGCGGGAACGTCCAGAGGGTGAAGGAAGTCCGGGTAGACTGCGACAGCGATGCTTTACTCCTGATAGTCGAGCAGAGAGGTGCCGCATGTCACACGGGAAACTACTCCTGCTTCTACCGTAAGCTCGGCGAGCCGGAGAGGGTTCTCCCGGTGGACTACTCCCTGACAATCCTGCGGGAGCTTGAGGAGCTGATAAGGGCGCGGAAGGAAAAGCCCGTCGAAGGCTCCTACACCTCAAGGCTGTTCGAGGAAGGACGGGAGAGGATATACAAGAAGTTCGGCGAGGAAGCTATTGAAGTTCTCGTTGCTGAAACGAGGGACCGGCTGATCTACGAGACGGCCGACATGCTCTACCACCTGCTCGTTTTGCTGGTTTACAACGACGTTGCCCTCGGTGAGGTGATGGCCGAGCTGAGGAGGCGGAGGGGATGAGGGTTAGGGAACTCGTGAAGTCCTTCGAGCCGTACCGCGTTGAAGAGGGGGACTACCCCGTAAGGCTCGACAAGAACGAGAGCCCCTACGACCTTCCCAACTGGGTGAAGGAGGAAATCTTTGAGGAGCTGAGGGAGCTTTCCTTCAACCGCTACCCGCACATAACCTCGATGCCTGCCAGGGAGGCCATAGCGGACTTTTACGGCCTCTCACCGGAGAACGTTGCGGTTGGAAACGGGGGGGACGAGCTGATAAGATACCTCGTCAGGCTCTTCGAGGGAGGCTATGTAGTCACGACACCGCCGACCTTCAGCATGTACTACTTCTACGCAAAGCTGAACGGAATTCCCGTCCTTGAGGTCCCACTGAGGGAGGACTTCACGATAGACGGCGACGCCATAGCGGAAAAGGCCGGAAATGCGAGCGCTGTCTTCATAGCCTCGCCCAACAACCCCACAGGCAACCTCCAGCCGGAGGAGGAGATAGTGAAAGTCCTCGACACGGGGACGGCGGTGGTTCTCGATGAGGCCTACGCGGAGTTCGCCGGAAAAACCCTCTGGAGGCTCATCGAGGAGTACCCCAACCTGATTGTGCTTAGAACCTTCTCCAAGGCCTTCAGCCTGGCCGGGGTGAGGGCGGGCTATCTTCTGGCGAACGGGGAAATCGTTGATGCCCTCTATCGGGTGAAGTCGCCCTTCAGCGTCGGGGTAATGACCATGGCGGCGGTGAAGGTCGTGCTCAGGCACTACGACCTCGTTGAGAGGCGCGTGGCGAAGATAATCGGGGAGAGGGAGCGGATAAGGAGGGCCTTCCGGGAGTTCACGTATCCAAGCGACGCGAACTTCCTCCTGATGAGGCTGAACGCCTATGAGTTCCTTCTGGGGAAGGGCATAGCCGTCAGAAAGCTCGCGGGGAGGCTCGACGGCCACATACGGGTTACCGTCGGAAGGAAATGGGAGAACCGGAAGCTGATCGAAGCCCTCAGGGAGTTTCTGGAGGTGAGGGAATGTGGGTAGTTTTCGACGTTGACGGCGTGCTGATAGACGTGGGGGAAAGCTACGATGTCGCGACCAGGCTCACGGCGGAGTACTTCCTCAGGCTGTTCGGGGTCGAGAGGGAGATAAAACCCGAGTGGGTCCGGGAGCTCAGGAGGAAGGGCTCCTTCGGAGACGATTTCAAGGTCAGCGAGGCCCTGATACTCTTCGCCCTTTCAGGAAGGGCTGAAGAGCTCATCGAGGAGTTCCCGGAGGGGGGAACGATAGAGTGGGTTCGGGAGAGATTCGGGTTCCAGGTCTTCGGCGGGAGCATCGAGCGGGTCTTCAACACCTTCTACCTGGGGAGGGAGTATCCGGGGAGGCTCTTTGACTTCCCGGGGCTGTGGAAACGGGAGAGGCCGATTGTGAGGAGAAACCTCCTGGAGGAAGCGTCGGCCCGCTTCAAACTCGGGGTCGTCACCGGAAGGAGTGCCCTTGAGATGAAGCTGGCGGAGCGGGTAATCGGCTTCAGCTTTGAGAACGTCGTTACAAGGGAGAGCTATCTCAAACCGGACCCCCGGGCACTGTGGGAGCTCGTGAAGGGCGAAAGGGGAGTTTACGTGGGGGATACAATCAACGACGGCCTTTTCGTCGAGAACTACCGGAGGAGATACGGAAGAGAGTTCGGCTTCGTCATGGTGGGGCGGGACGTGAGGAACGTGAACGAGTTCCTGGAGGAACTGCTGGAGGGGGAACAAACTTAAAAACCCCACCGAAAAGCTCCAACCATGCTCTACCTTGAGATACTCGGAAATCTGCCCGAGATGGCAAGGGACGAGGTAAAGGCCATGCTGGAGCTGGCCGGCGGAGAGATAGTTAGTCAGGATTATCTTTTCCTCAAGATAAACGCCGATGAGAGGGCTTTTTCCTACCTTGACCGCCTTGGTCTAGCCCATGAATACGGCATGCTTATGGTGGAGGCCGACTCGGTGGAGGAGCTTCTAGATAAGGCCAGGGAGGTCGAGTGGCCAATAAGAGGAACCTTCAAGGTGGACACCGAGACCATGGCCAACTGCCGGCACAGCGTTCTTGACCTACCCAGAAAGCTCGGCGCGGTGATACACGCCCAGGGGTTTAAAGTGAACCTCTCAAGGCCCGACACGCTCGTGAGGGTCTACTGCGGCGAGAGGCTCTACACGGGGATAAGGCTCAGGTTTTTTGACCCCAAGGACTTCGAGAAGAGGAAGGCCCATCACAGGCCCTTCTTCAGGCCGATCTCGCTCCACCCGAGGGTTTCCAGGGCGCTAGTGAACCTCACGAAGGCGAGGAGGGAGCTCCTCGACCCCATGATGGGCGCCGGCGGCATTCTGATGGAGGCCGGACTGCTCGGCCTGAGGGTCTACGGGGTCGATATAAGGCAGGAGATGGTGGAAGGCGCGGAGATGAACCTGCGGCACTACGGGATAAGGGACTACGTCCTGAAGCTCGGCGACGCAACGAGGCTGGAGGAGCTGTTCGATAAAAAGTTTGAAGCAGTAGCAACCGACCCGCCCTACGGAACGTCGGCGACCCTCGCGGGCAGGAAGAGGGACGAGCTTTACCAGAAGGTGCTGGAGAGCATCTATGAAGTGCTCGAGGACGGCGGAAGGCTGGCGATAGCGTTTCCAACGAGCTTCGACGGAAAGGCCGAGGCCGAGAGGATAGGCTTCAAAACGCTCGGCAGATACTACCAGAGGGTGCACAAGAGCCTGGAGAGGTACTTCTACGTCTTCGAGAAGGAGTGAAATGGGATTTCGAGGAGATTTGGCACCGGTCGAGTTTCCTTTCGAAAAATAAAGCTCTGTTCACCCTTATCCCATAGAGCACGGAATTTGAAGGGCTCTCCCCAAGAATCCAAGCTCCCCAAGCAGAATACCTTCTGTGATTATCCCCGGAGTGGTAAGTCCAATGCAGATGCATACGTTTTCCAAAGCGCCGGGAACAGTGCCCCCTCAGCACGACAGGGGGATTTCGGGACAGATTAGATAGTAAAGGAGCCCCGCTTCTGGCTTTAATGGCTCCTGGAGGCATTAACCGATGACAATTCCAAAACAGAAGGTTTCGATTTTCCCATCGTGTGGGACAGTGGCCGAAAATGCCGAACCGGTGAAAAGAAAAATGGAGGTCTCTCCGCAGTTTTTGTGCCGGCTTTATAAATAGAATGCGGTGACACGGGTTTTTAGAACAAGGTTTAAATAGCGGTGAAGGAAGAACTTAAAATCGAGAACCCGGGGAATTCCCGGAGCGTTTCCGTAGAACAGTGTTGTGTGGAAAGGAAAGAGGAACCCAATACGTAGCCAAAAACTCCCGTTTCCGTAGAACAGTGTTGTGTGGAAAGTAATATAGTCTCCATCCCAGATCATGAACTTTGGAACGTTTCCGTAGAACAGTGTTGTGTGGAAAGATATTATTAGGGAGTTCGGTAGCGGGAGCGGTCTATGGTTTCCGTAGAACAGTGTTGTGTGGAAAGTAAGCAACCCATCTCTTAAAGCAAGTCGAACACTTACCAGTTTCCGTAGAACAGTGTTGTGTGGAAAGTTGCATTGTCACCACCAAGAAGCCCTGCGACATCAAGTTTCCGTAGAACAGTGTTGTGTGGAAAGATCTCTGCGACCAGTCTTCAATCGACGACGTTTTCAGTTTCCGTAGAACAGTGTTGTGTGGAAAGAGGAAATCCAGAACCAGTTGAACGCGGCTAAGAAGGAGGTTTCCGTAGAACAGTGTTGTGTGGAAAGACTCCCCACCGCAGACAGGACACTTCATTGTAATTCACCGTTTCCGTAGAACAGTGTTGTGTGGAAAGCCCTTCAGAACCTCAACGGCCACCCTGAGGACAGAGTTTCCGTAGAACAGTGTTGTGTGGAAAGATGGAAGTCAGCGGTATCTCCTCGCTCTCGAACCTCGGAGGTTTCCGTAGAACAGTGTTGTGTGGAAAGCCAATCCAGAAAAGCGAGATATGGGCAATCCAAAGCAGTTTCCGTAGAACAGTGTTGTGTGGAAAGTCGTCGGGAAGATGCGCAATGTTCAGCCACTTGCCCGAGTTTCCGTAGGACAGAATTGTGTGGAAAGAAGTCCGGATTCGTGAGGAGAGTCACTCCACCAACTGTGTTTCCGTAGAACAGTGTTGTGTGGAAAGATCAGGAACAGGCCTGCCAGGAACATGAAAAACAGGCGTTTCCGTAGAACAGAGCTGTATGGAAAGTAGTGTTACTCGTAACCAGCGTGTGGATTGTTGAGGTTTCGCCCCGGTTCCCTAAAGCTAGCGCGCGGAAGCCGGCTCTCACGCCGGGTTGGCATTACTGACATTTTCTTCATGTTTTATGTTTAGTACCGCGACCGGTATGGGAGTGAAACTTACAAGCGGTTCAAAATCTTTATAAGTGCCAGTGTTGTTTATCACTCTGTTAGCGTTCCCGGGTGTGCATAATGCGGCTGAAAATAACCCTCGAGGGTAACAATGGGGTGCCATATCAGCCCAACAAGCACGCTGTCCAGGGGTTCATCTACAACATGTTGAAGGACACGGAGTATGGAAAACGCCACGACGAGCCGAGGTTTAAGTTCTTCACGTTCTCGGACTTCTTCAGGGACAGGGAGGGAAGGCTGACCTTCCTCGTGTCTTCTCCGGAGAGGGGCTTCATAGAGACACTTTACTCGAACATCAGGGGTAGGAACCACATCTACATCGGCAAGCACCAGCTGGCGCTGGTCGAGATCAAGAAGTTCAAAGTGCCCCTCCGGAGGAGATTTCAAACGGGCTCCCCGGTGGTGATCTACCGCAACGCCCGGGAGAACGAGTACTTCAAGTTCCACGCCCACCACGATTTGCGTTTCTTTGTGGAACGCCTTAAGGACAACGCGGAAAGGAAGTACAACGCGTTCTACGGCGAGGACTTTGCCCTCGACGGCCCCCTGTTCGACAGGATAATTCCAAAGCTCAGGAACAACGGGAAGCTCGACGTTTACGTCAAGGTCGTTAAGAACGGTGTCCCCTTCCCGGTAATCGGCTCCAACTGGGAGCTCCTTGAAAAGGAGAGAATAGGGCCGCACGAGAGAAAGTTTTACCGCTTCCTCATGGACGCCGGACTGGGGGAGAAGAACAGCCTCGGCTTCGGGTTTTTGAACCCTGTCAAGGGGTGATTAAATGCTCGACGCGTACCTCAAAAACGGGGAGCTGTTTCTGAGGGAGATGGGAATCCAGGAGATAAACGAGGAGACGGTGAAAGAGCACTACCTCCTCCCATTGCGGGAGATGGTCGTCAATCTCGTCCCCGTGGATTCCGAGAGCGACGCCATAGCGGTCCTCCGAGCCTTCGGCTTCAGCCTCCCAAAGAGCGACAGCAAGGTCAAGATACTTCAGGCCCTGACCGGGGAGAAGGCATCATCGGGAGTGTGCTCCATCTGTGGGCGGAAGACCAAGGTTGTGAGCAACAAGTCCTACATATTCCCCTTTGAGAGAAAGGTCGATTCGGTGGTGAACGAGGGCAACAGGCTCCACTTCTGTATGGAACACGCCTTCAAGCTCTACTCGGCAATGGCGTACCTATACACTGTGCCAATACGGAAGTCACAGACCGGGGACTGGCTCGCCCTCCGGTTCTTCTTCGACGCCCCCGAGGAGCAACTCCTTGAGATGAACAGGGTGTTCCACGATTTCTGGGCCGATAGGCTCGAAATAGAGGAAAAGAGGGGCAAGAGAACCTCCTATTCCGTGAAAGTTAGGCTGGAGCTGAGCAAGTATCACCCGAACGAGGCGTTCTTCGCGATCCTCCACAGCTTCGTCAAGCACCTGCGCGATGTGGATATGCTGGAGGAGACCGAGAAGCTGGCGGAATCGGTGGACGTACACGTGTTCCACGGCGCCGGCCAGTTCTACGGGTACCGCACGCTTAGGGGTTCGACCTTCGAGAGGCTCATCAGGTTCATTGACTCGATCCAGAGGGCAGGAAGGGCCACCAGATGGGGGGACAGGCACCTTCAGAGCCTGGACTCCGCGGTGGTTATGTTCTACGAGTCACTCGGGATACCCCGCGGGAAGAGGGACAGGTCAAAGGACTACCTGGAGAGGGAGCGGTTCTTTGAGGGCCTGCTCTCCGGCAACTTCGATTTCGTTCTTTTGAACCGGATATTTATGGAGAGGGTCAGGCACGATTTGCCCCTCCCGCCGTATTACTACACCTGGGCACACTCCTATCTGGAGGCCTTTGGGGGTGGTGTTGTGGACCTCAAGACGTTTGAGCAGGTGAACGGGCTGGGCTACAGCCTCGGGAAGAAGATGAAGGGGACAAACCTCGAGCGCTATCAGTGGGAGCTCTTCAGGGCCAGGGGCTTTGAGGAGTTCCTCAACAAGCTCGTCGAACTCCAGGCCAAGCTGGAGGAAAGCCTCGACCTGAGGCCAATTTACGAAAACGAAAGGGAGTGGAAGGTCGTGAAGGCCATACTCCTGAACGGCATGCTCAACGCCCTTCACGGGGCCGATAGAAAACCTGCCCCCGACAACTCGAGGGAGGGTGGGGAATGAAGGCGATGGAAGTTGTTACCCTGACCAAGGTTGAGGGAGCGAACTTAAACTCGAACGGGACGGAGGGGGTCATATCTGTCCTCAAGAAGGTCCGCGATCCGGTTGATGGGAAGGAGTACGTAAGGGTGAGCGGTCAGAGCGTTAAGTACCACCTGAGACAGCTCCTCAAAGAGCTCGGCTGGGAGCTGAGCCAGGTCGTGCCGAAGAGCGAAGGTGGCCAGAAGGTAATAGTGTCGCTCGGAGAGCCCCAGAAATACATAGATGACGACGTCTTCGGTTACATGATAGCCAAGAAGGTCGATGGGAAGAACGCCACGCTTAGGAGAACCGCGGTCGTTAGAACCAACGGCATGATATCGCTCTTCCCCTACCAGGAGGACAGGGACTTCGGGGTCCGCTACGACCCGAGCGGGGACAACCACAACATATACGAGACCGAGATAACCACGAACATCATGCGCGGCAACTTCTTCATTGAGCTGGACAGGCTGGGCGTTTTCAAGGAAGGCCTTGAGGTTCCAAAGCTTGATGGCCTTGAGGCAAGGAAGGTCAAGGACGCCACCGGCAGAGAGGTGACCCTCTACGTTTTACCGAAGGAGGAGCGCGAGAGGAGATTGAGGGCCCTCCTTAAGGCTATAATGATGTATCACGGCGGGGCGAAGCTCAGCAACTTCTTTACGAAGGTCTACCCCGAGATCATGGTGGTAGCCCTGCTGAAGCACAAGATACCCGTCATCGGCGATGCACTGCGCGTCAAGGGGGGCTACGTTGATGGAAAGCTCGTCCTCGACGTGGAGAGGCTGAGGGAGACGGTTGAGACCTTCCAGGACAACATCGAGAGGCTCTACATCGGGCTCTTCGAGAGCCGCTTCGCCAACGTGGACGAGCTGAGGAAAGCTTTCGAAGGAATTGACAGCGTGGAAATACTGAGCATGAAGGACCTCATGGGCAGGATTGAAAACATATCACTCGGTGAGTGACGTGCTCGGCCTGGTGGTTGATGTCAGGCCCCTGCAGGCCCACTTCAGGATACCCTACAACTCCCTCCTGCTGGACAGCTACCCCTTCCCGCCGAGGACAACGGCCATAGGAATGCTCGCCGGGGCAATGGGCCTCCCGGAGGAGGGCTTCAGGAGACTGCTCGGGGAGCTGCGCTACGGCGTCATCATCGAAGACCCCGGTTCGAGGGCTGAAGAGACAGCGGTGATATTCAAGAGCCAGAGCTCGCCCCTGTATCCAATAACGAAGGTGCTCCTCCACAGGCCCCGGTACAGGTTATTCTTCGCCGGCGACGAGGAGACTATCGAGAGGGCACACGATGCCCTGCTGGACCCGGTCTTCGTCCCCTATCTCGGCGACAGCGAGAGCCTGTTCTATCCAGCCGGCGGGGAGTACGTCAGGCTGGTCGAAGTCAAAGAAGGCAAGGAATCAATCCTGAGGAGCCTCGTGCCAGCGGACGAGTACGAGAGGGGCGCGAGGTTTACCGTCCTCAAAAGGAACAACCTCTTCCCGAGGGATTACAGGATGCCGGTCGGGTTCACCTACCGCGGAAAAACCAGGAGGGCGGTTTACAGGAACGTGGTGGCCTTCGCAGGAGGTTTCGTCGAGCTGGCCAACCCGGTGGACGTTCTGCTCTTCGACGGGGAGCCGGTCTTCACGTTCTGAGTAACACCGCTCCAGGATTTCTCTTTTTCTATCGGTTTTCACACCTGAAAACGCGATGACAACGATTTGATTTTGGAAAATGTAGCTAACTAGCTTTTATCGCCTCCAAAATCCCCAAAACGGGTATTTGAAACCTGTGTGAGAAATTTATCGAAAGGTTTTACACATATGAAACAAAATCGGAATCCGGGGGAAGATGTGGCTCCAGACGGCAAAGGGGGCACAAAGAGCGGAGTTTAGATGGTAAAGCGGATTCAGGGCAGGGCCAAATCTAATTCTGCTGGAGAATACTGGGTTAATTTAGATAAGAAGGTTTTCGATTTTTTAATCAGGGATAAAAAGTCCAAAGATCCTTCTGTGTGGGCAACGGGGGCTTTAACACCTTTTTCATTTCGTGTGTCGGATTTATAAACCAACTGCGTTGCCACAGGTTTCCAAGACAAAGTTTAAATAGGAGTTGAAAAACCAGATATTTTGAGGATCCGGGAAAGTTGCCCGAGGGTTTCCGTAGGACAGAATTGTGTGGAAAGTAAGTTCCTCATTCGTCGGCGTTCTCCCGTCGTTGTCCGGTTTCCGTAGGACAGAATTGTGTGGAAAGCATAGACGGAAAAAGCACGCCTGTTAAGACTGTTACGTTTCCGTAGGACAGAATTGTGTGGAAAGTCGCAAGGCCGAAGGCCGCTATCGTGGTGATGATGCCCGTTTCCGTAGGACAGAATTGTGTGGAAAGAAAAAGGAGGGGTATTCTTGGCCACCTGTGAAACCGGTTTCCGTAGGACAGAATTGTGTGGAAAGAACTTCGCTTCAACTACCTGCCACTGGACTGGTATCCTGTTTCCGTAGGACAGAATTGTGTGGAAAGAGACTTTTTACCTGCCGTTGAAGTTCCTCATACTCCTTGTTTCCGTAGGACAGAATTGTGTGGAAAGATCCCTCTTCAGAACTCCCAGCTCCTTCGCTATGAGGTTTCCGTAGGACAGAATTGTGTGGAAAGGAATTAGGGCTTAGTTTCCGTAATTGATTTAAATACGTTTCCGTAGGACAGAATTGTGTGGAAAGATTCTGCGAGAGCTTCTACTCCAGTCTCAACCCCAACAGTTTCCGTAGGACAGAATTGTGTGGAAAGCTTCTTCAGTAGGCATAAGAAAGTCCTCCAGACTCATTCGTTTCCGTAGGACAGAATTGTGTGGAAAGCAGGGCGTGAGGTGATGATGGAATGAGGCGCTTCATCTCTTGTTTCCGTAGGACAGAATTGTGTGGAAAGCTGTGTTTCTTTGTCAATCTGCTGATCCTGAGGCTGAGTTTCCGTAGGACAGAATTGTGTGGAAAGCTTTATCACCCCCGGAAACACATCTTCGTTCTCTGCAAGTTTCCGTAGGACAGAATTGTGTGGAAAGAACTCGTTGAAGCCAATTTCAAGGCCTTGGAACTCGGTTTCCGTAGGACAGAATTGTGTGGAAAGCCCACCTCCTTGAGTGCTCCCGCGCCCACCACCAAGCTGTTTCCGTAGGACAGAATTGTGTGGAAAGGCTACACCCCTAAAGGGGGGTCGGCGAAAATTCTTCCGTTTCCGTAGGACAGAATTGTGCTAGACCTCTCGGCGTTTTCTTTTCTTTTGCTACCGTGCCCGACGGCCCGAACAGCGCCTGTGGGTGATCCCATGAAGCGTCCGGTTTACATAACCCAGATGGGCGTCCTTGAAAGGAGGGGCAACACGCTCTTCCTCGAAAACGAGAACGGAAAGAGGGCCATACCCATAAACTCCACCAGCGAGATACACTGCTTCAAGCCCGTCAGCCTGACGAGTGGGGCGATAAAGCTTCTCTCCGAAAAGAACGTCCCGGTTCACTTCTACAACAAGTACGGCTACTACAGGGGTTCCTACATGCCGGTTGAGGGACAGGTGAGCGGTACGGTTGTGGTGAAGCAGGCGGAGCACTACCTCGATACCGAGAAGAGGCTCTACATAGCGCGACAGTTCCTCGAGGGGATAAAGGCCTCGATGATTGCCCTCCTCAGCTCCCGGCGGGCGGAGCGGAGCACGATAGAGGGAACGGAGGTTGAAGGGGACAGCCCCGCGGAACTGATGGGCGTCGAGAGCCGGCTCTGGAAGGAGTTCTATTCGACCTACGCTACCCTGCTCAAGCACTTCGAATTCGACGAAAGGAACCGACGGCCACCCAGGGACGAGGTGAACGCCCTCATAAGCCTCGGCAACTCCGTTCTCTACACCGTCGCCCTCTCCGAGATAAGAAAAACCTACCTCCACCCGGCCATCAGCTACCTCCACGAACCCCTTGAGAGGCGCTATTCCCTGGCCCTCGACCTCGCGGACATCTTCAAGCCGATAACGGTCTTCCGCGTCATACTCCGGCTCGTCAACAGGAGGCAGATACGGGAGGAACACTTCAGCAGGGACGTCGGCGTGATGCTGAACCGTGAGGGCCTGAAGGTCTTTCTGGGCGAGCTGAACAGCGAGCTTGACAGGAAAGTCCTCCACCCGAGGTTCAAAAGGAAGGTGTCCGTGCGCTACATGGTACGGCTCGAGGGCTACTCACTCGTCAAGCACCTCCTCGGGGACAGGAGGTACCAATCCCTGCGGGCGTGGTGGTGATGTACGTAATAGTAGTCTACGACGTTGACGTGAAGAGGGTCGCGAGGGTTCACCGCTTTCTGAGGACCCACCTCCACTGGCGCCAGAACAGCGTCTTCGAAGGTGAGGTGAGCAGGGCCCAGCTCTACGAGATAAAGAGAACGCTCGAGGACATCGTGGAGAACGGTGACTCCGTGCTAATCTACGAGCTTCCCGACGGCAGGTTCAACCTCCACGTCATCGGTGTGGACAAAAGCCCCGCGGGGGAGATAATTTGAGGATCACGGGGGTTATGGTTCAGTACTACTTCACCTGCGAGCGGGAGCTGTGGTTCTTCTCAAGGGGGCTTCAGTTCGACTTTGAGAACGAGGACATGCTTATCGGCAGGCTCATTCACGGGGAGTCGTACGAGAGGGGCTGGAAGGAGGTTATTCTGGGCGACGTCAAGCTCGACGTCGTCATCGAGGGGGACGGCGTTGAGGTGGTTGAGGTCAAGAAGAGCTCAAAGCTCGAAGAACCCGCGAGGTGGCAGTTGAAGTATTATCTCTACCTGCTGAAGAAAGCCGGAACGGAGGCCAGGGGGGTTATAGCGTATCCCCGGGAGGGAAAACGGGAGGAAGTGGTGTTATCGGAGGAGGACGTCGCCATCATCGAGGGGGCCATCTCGGACATCGAAAGGATTATAGCCCTTGAGACCCCTCCAAGGGCAGAGAGGAAACCGTACTGCAGAAGATGCGCCTACAGGGACTTCTGCTGGGTGTGAGTGATGGAGTGGAATGAGCTGGTTGAACTCATGAAAAGGAAGATGGCAAAACCCAACCGGAGCCTTTACGAGCATTCCACGGGCGTTGAGAGGATTGCGCGCGAGCTCCTCCGGAGGATACCGCACGATGAGGCGCTCGATGATTGTCTCACCCGGCACGCGTTCCTGCACGACGTCGGAAAGCTCGACGACATGTTCCAGGCGAAGCTTGAGGGGAAACTACGAAGGGCACCGCCCCACGCTTACCTCGGGATTGAACTCGCCTCCCGCTTTCTCGACTGTCCCGAGCCGTACAGGACGGTGGCGCTGGCCTCGATCCTGACGCACCACTCCGACCTCCACTCAGCGCTCTACAGAGAGGAGATACACGGGGGGGTCGGTCTTGTAGTTGATGACGTTCCCATCTCCAGCCCGGCCGATACGGCTAAGGACGTCCGGAACTGGCTCGTAGCGGGAAGGCTGGCGAGGAAGTATGGCTTTACCGGGCCAGAGGGAGAGGTGAGGCTGAGGTCCCTATACACGCTCTTCAACGGCCTCCTGAGGGTTTCGGACTGGCTCGACAGCGCGGGCCTCTCGGCTGACTCGTACCACCTCAGGAGCGGGAGCGAAGTGCGGGAGAGGGTGGTTGAGTACCTGTCCTCCAGGGGTTTCTCCCTCAGACCATACCAGAGAGAGGTTTTGGGGAAGGGGGGCGGCTACTTCAGGCTTCCCACAGGCGATGGGAAAACCGAGACGAGCCTGCTGGCAACGCCCGACGATTCCGCGAAGGTCGTCTACTCCCTTCCCACGATAACCACGACGGAGGCCATGAGGAAACGTTTCGAGGCAGTTTTTGGGGCCGACAGGGTTTCCTTTGCCCACGGTATGCTGTTCCTCAGCCTCTACCATCGGGGTGCACTTGAGGAGAGGCTCCTCCACCGCTACGCCATGAGGCCCGTCTTCGTTTCGACCATCGATCAGATTCTCCTGGCGTTCCTGAACTACCCGCGATTTTCCGTCAGGGAGTTCGCGCTCAGGGGAGCGCACTGGATAATCGACGAGATCCACGCGTACACGCCCTTCACGCTCTCACTTATCCTCGATGGCATCGAGTATGCCCTCAAGTATCTGGGCACCAAAGTTACGGTAATGTCCGCCACCTTGCCCGCCCCGCTGAAGGAGGAACTCGAAAAGCGGGGTCTGAAAGAACTCCTGCCTGAGGAACGGGTGGCTTCAAGGTACAGTTCACGCAGGAGGGTTAGGATAAAGGTTGGGGAGGGGAGCCTTTTCAACGCCGTCGATGAAATCTGTCGGGAGAGGGGAAAGGTTCTGGTCGTTGCCAACACCGTTGGCAGGGCGAGGAGGCTTTATGAGGAGTTGAGGAAAAGGAGAGATGACGTTTACCTCTTCCACTCGCGCTTCATAAACAGGGATAAGAGGCGGAAGATGGAACTGGTGGAGTCCATCGGGAGTGGAATCCTCGTGGCGACGCAGGTTGTGGAGGTTTCGCTTGACATAGACTACGACATCATGTACACTGAGGTAGCTCCTATAGACGCGTTGATACAGCGCCTTGGCAGGGTGAACCGGAGGGGAAGAAAGGAGGGAGTTGCCTATATCTTCGAGCCGGAGGGAAGCAAAAAACACCTTCCCTACAACGAGAAGGCGTTCGACGAGTCCCTCAACCTTGTGGGGGAGCTAGAAGGTGCGGAAAGCGAGCTTGAGCTTCTGAGACTGAACGACCGCTTTTACAGCTCGATATGGGACGAGTACGAGAGGGAGCTTAAGAAAAGGTTCCTCTGGAGGAGCAGGGACGGGTTAAGGAGGATAACAAAGTGGTCGAAGGGCGAGAAGCTACTCTCCACGCGGGACACGTTCATCAGCCTGCCGGCGGTTCCAAGGCCGTACCTGGAGAAGGCTCTGGAACTCGCCTCCAGCTGGGAGGACATGACCGAGAGGGAGCGTCTAGACGCGGCAGTTTATGTCATAGAGCACACACTCAACGTCCCCATCTGGGTACTGAACAGGGCAAGAACCCACAGCGGAGACCTTTACGACAGGTTTGGGGTCTTTGGGATAGAGATGGACTACGATCCGGAGGTCGGCCTTAAGGAGGAAAAGACGGGACTGATCATGTTCTAGAGTGCAGAGCCTCTAAAGCCACCACGTACGACTCCAAAGCGGTTCCAAAGGTCATTGCCTTTCCAGTATTTTGAACGTTTTCTTTTTTATCTGCTCTGGGGAACCAACCGCTGGCTTAGGTCTTAGTGCCCCTGTATGCAAGTTTGATCAAGGTGCCCCGGTGCAGGATAAAAAAGAAAGCTCAATCCTCAAGCCATATCTCCAGCCTCTGCTTCCCCTTTCCCAGGCTGGAGCGCTTGAACTTCTTGAGGTGGCCTATCTCCCTTATGTCCCTCACGTGCGTCCCACCGCAGGGAATGATTTCGAAGTCCCTTATCTGGGTGTAGCGCGTTTCCCCTTCCCACCATATCCTCATCTCTCCGCCCTCGTCGACGAGCCGGTTGAAGGTCTCTATAATCTGCTCCTTCCACTGGTTCACGTTCTCGGGGTAAAGTATGTCGTATCTGCCCTTCTCGACGCTCATTCCGCTTCCGTAGAGCTTCCACTCGCCCGGCAGAACGAGGTTCAGCACGTGCTCCAGCAGGTGCATGGCCGTGTGTATCCTCATGAGCCTGTACCTGTAGTCCCAGTCTATCTTCAGCTCGACCTCATCGTTAGGCTTGAACCTCTCGGGTTCAGCCACCACGTGCCAGACGTTGCCTGCATCGTCCTTGTAGACATCGAGAACATCAACGCCGTTTATCGTCCCCCTGTCGTGGGGCTGGCCGCCGCCGGTCGGGTAGAAGATGGTCTGGTCAAGGAGGAGGGCGTTGTCCCTCACTTCCAGAACCTTGGCACTGGCCTCCCTCAGGTAGGCGTCCTCGTAGTAGAGCTTCCTCGTCATTGAGACCACCACATAAAAGTGGGAGCGCTCCTTTAAATGGGTATCGAAACGGGGAAGGAAATGGGAGAAAAGAAAGCTCAGCGCTTCTTCCAGAAGGCTATCGCCAGGGCTATGATGAGCACCGCGGCTATGGCTGCGACCATCTTCTGTGTGTCACTCATTCCTCCGTTCGCCCCTTCGGCCGGCAGGGTGTACCTTACGGTGGCGCTGGTGTAGTTGGCGAGGAGGGCCTTAACGTCCTCCGGCTGGGCGCCGTAGCGTATGTAAACGTTCGAGGTGATTTTTAGGGTGTTGCCTTCCCTAACCACGGTCATGGTAAAGCGATTGCCCTTCAGCTCGCGGCTTATGTTGGAGGGTATCTCCAGGAAGTCGCCGCCGTCCGAGAGGTTGAGGGTGAGGTAGAGGGTGTTGTTCACCTCGTACTCGCTCCTTGAAGTCAGGCTATCGGCCATTCCGAGGGTGGGGTCGAAGGTGTAGACGTAGGAGCCGTTCTCGTACCGGGTGAAGTTCCTAAGGGTGTACTCGGCGTCGATGACGAGGGGCGCCGTGGTCTCGTTGAGCCCGAGAATGGTGACCTTGCCCCCGTCCACTATGGCACCCTGGTAGCCGAGGGCCAGGGAGTAGGTCCTCAGTATGTACTCCGTCACGTTCTGGACGCCGTAGGAGACTATCTCCGCCTTCCTGGCGATGACGTCCCTGAGGGGTTCAACGTACTCGTCCTTCATGTGAAGCCTCACGGTGCCGTTGGCGTAGATGTCGAGGGTGACGTACTCGTTGGTTATGCTCTTCTCGTAGTGCTCGACTCCCTCGTAGGGGGTCTTGTAGCGAATGTAATAGTCATTGTAGTCACCAAAGAGCGCCTTGTAGCCGTCGGGGGTTAGCCAGGGCTCGAGGTAGATGTAGGAGCGCACGACGACGGTGTTTCCATCGGCACTCGACTCGACTTCAAAGCGGCTCTGGTTGTACTGCTTGACGAAGGGCTTGGGATAGCTAAGCAGAGTCGCATTGGGCGGGAGGACAACTATGAACGTGTTGTTGGCCTCTATGCCGAAGGGGAAGCCGGTGTCGGGAACCATCATCGAGCCGTAGCCCCTCGTGGGGTCCACCCAGAGCTCCCAGTAGTGGTCGTAGGAGTAGTACCTGGCGTAGTCCAGGGCTATCGTGTTGAAGACGAGGGTTATGTTGTTGCCCTCCTCTATGCCGTAGGACTTCATGCTCTCGTTCACAAGCTTGACCCCGGCCTGGGTGAGGCCCTGAATGTACCTGGCGAGCTGCTCCTGCTCGAACTTCTTTATGGCTTCCTCTAGCGTCATGTTGCCGTTCTGGGTCTCGTTGAGTATGCTCTCTATCTGCTTGTCTATTTCCTCCTTCGGCCCCAGCCAGACGCTGGTCATGGTTATGTTGGCGCTGCCGTTGGGCAGGAGGATTATCTTGAAGGTGAAGTCCTGCTTGTAAACCTGAACCTCCTCGGCCGAAACAAAGCCCGGGCCAACGAAGGACGCCAGGAGAATCGCGGCGAAAATGACCGCAAGGACTCTTTTCATTACACATTACCTCCATTCTACCTGTGCTGGTAGTTAGCGCCACCTTGGGGTATTTAACTTTATCCCAGAGAGGCCAGAAGAGAGAGCCAGCCAACACAGGGAAAAATGAGAGGACAGAGAGTTCAGCCCGTCCACTTGGAAGAGTCCAGTTCTCCTTCCGTCTTGGCAACAATGGTCGTTCCTGCCAGGTCGCCGGTGACGTTCACCATCGTCCTGCCCATGTCAAGGATTGCGTCGATTCCGAGTATCATGGCATATGCCAGGGCAACAGGACTTCCGGCCGTGAGGTCGAGACCGACGCTCTGGAGAACCATGGCGAGCATTATGGCTCCCGCGCCGGGAACTCCGGCCGTTCCTATCGAAGCCAGAACCGCCGTGAGGACGACCACGAGCTGCTGCTCGAGCGTCAGCGGCTGGCCTATTGCGTTCGCAACGAAGAGCACGGTGACACCCTGGTAGAGCGCGGTTCCGTCCATGTTTATCGTCGCACCGAGGGGCAGCGTGAAGGAGAATATTCCCTTACCAACGCCCATCTCTTCCTCGGCAACGCGCATCGTAACCGGTAGCGTTCCGCTGGAACTCCGGGTAACAAAAGCAGTAATCATGGCGTCCTTGGCCTTCTTGAGGAACTTAAGCGGGTCGATGCCGAAGACCTTGAGCAGGACGCCGTAGACGAGGAGAATCTGGAGGATCAGACCAAGGTAAACCGCTACCACGACCTCGACAAGCGGTCCGGCGACGTTCGGGCCAAACTGACCGATGACGTAGTAAATCAGGGCGAAGACACCTATTGGAGCGTACTGCATGACGCCGGCGACTATCTTGTACATCGCCTCGGCGGAGGCGTCCATAGCTCTGAAAAGCGTCTCGGCTGAGCTCCTGATCCTTTCATCTTCACTGTTCATGAGGTAGCTGATAGCTATTCCAAAGACTATGGCGAAGAATATAGTGGGCAGGACCTGGCCGCTTGAAAGTGCTGCGAAGGGGTTAGTTGGGACGATGTTTAGGAGTGTCTGGACGAGAGACGGGGCCTCCGCCCCTATGGCCTTTCCAGCGTCGGTCCCAAGGTGTATCCCGGTTCCAGGTTTAAAGATGTTGCCCATCAGCAGTCCAAAGAACACCGCAAAGGCCGAGGTCACTAGGTAGTAGAAGATTATCTTGACGCCAACCCTTCCGAGCCGCGCTGGGTTGATGCTGGCGGCGCCGACTACCAGTGAGAACAGTATTATGGGCATCACTAGCATCTTCAGGAGTCTCACAAAGAGGTCTCCGAGCGGTTTTAAGGTTGCTGAATACCCTGGGAGCAGTATACCAAAGATAACACCCAGTACGAGCCCAGCGAGGATCTTGTGGAGCACGGGGATTTCAAGATATGCTCTTAGTGCACCCCTTCCCATTGGTTTCACCCCTCCAAGAATGACATCGAAATAGCTTCAATAGCGACATTATATTAACTTTTGCCAAAGAAAATTGGAGAAGTGACAAAAAATTGTGGAGAAGTTAGAGAAATCTGAGAGAAACGTCGCCGTGAAGCACCCGCACTCTACCCCCCGGCGTTTCGAGAACCAGCGCACCGTCCACATCTATGTCCACAGCCCTGCCAACGAGTTCTGTTTCATCGTCGATTATCTTGACTTCCTTCCCAAGGATAATGCTCCTCTCCTTCAGCGCGGATACTATCTCACCGTCTCGTCCATTGAGAAAGAGTCCGTACCAGTGATCGAGATTCCCAACGAGGGTGTGGAAGACCTCTGACAGGGAAACCTCGCGGCCAAGGATCTCCCTCATCGAGGTCGCCATTTTCCCGAGCTCCTCAGGAACATCGTTGTTCACGTTCAGCCCTATCCCCAGAACCGCGTATTCTCCAGCCTTTCCCTCAGCTAGGATTCCGGCTATCTTCCTCCCGGAGACCCAGACATCGTTGGGCCACTTTACACCGGAGTGGATTCCGAAGTTGGAGAGGGTATCAACAACAGCTAGAGCACCGACGAAGACGAGCCGCGGATCCACTCTGGGAGGCTTGAGAACGACACTGAGCCACAGGCCGCCCTCGGGCGATTCCCATCTCCTCCCCTTCCTGCCCCTCCCAGCAGTCTGCCGCTTCGCCACGACAACCGTTCCCTCCGGGACATTCTGGGCAATTCGCTTCGCATACTCATTGGTGGAGCCTGCTTCGTCCAGGATTATGAGCTTTCTTCCGATGATGCGTTCCATTTCCACCACCAAAGCGATTTCCATGGACTCCTTAAACAACCTTTGCCCAAAAACCTTAAATCCTCAAAGAATATATCACTCCCGGTGATTAGTATGGACGCGTACCAGAGCGTTGGCATCAGGAGGAGAATGAGGCGCTTCTTCCGGAGGGACGGAAGGGCACTTATCTTTGCGATGGACCACGGCTTTGAGCACGGGCCGACGGACTTCGAGGAGCACTGGGAGCACGTGAACCCGCGGATAATCCTCAGGAAGGTCGTCAGGGCCGGAATCGACGGCGTCATGATGCTCCCGGGCCTCGTGAGAATGGCGGGCGATGAGGTTAAGCCCAACGTCGGTCTGATGATCAAGCTCACCAGCAAGACAAACCTCCGCCCGAAGGACGACCAGCTCCTCCAGAGCCAGCTCGGCTATGTCGAGGACGCGATAAAGCTGGGCGCCGATGCGGTAGCGGCGACCGTTTACTGGGGTTCCCCACAGGAAGACGTCATGATGCGCCAGTTCGCCGAGATAGCGAGCTACGCCCATGACCTGGGCTTCCCGGTCGTCCAGTTCGCCTACCCGCGCGGACCGTACATAAACGAGAAGTACGGCAGGAAAGAGGACTACCGCGTCGTCATGTACGGCGCGAGGGCGGCCGTCGAGAGCGGGGCAGACATGATAAAGACCTACTGGACCGGCTCGAGGGAGAGCTTTGCCAAGGTCGTTGATGCCGCCGCCGGCGTTCCGGTTCTCCTCAGCGGAGGGGCCAAGGCTGAGAACCCCGTGGACTTCCTCAACCTCGTCTGGGAGGTCATAGAGGCCGGTGGCGCCGGAGCGGTCGTTGGCAGGAACATCTTCCAGCGCGAGAACCCGGAGCCATTTATAAAGGCCCTCCTCCGCGTCGTCCACAGGAACGAGGACCCGGAGGAAGCGGCGAAAGCCGAGGGGCTTCTCTGATTTCAGTTATTTCGACTTTTGCCGATATTCTTTTCTCCTTTCGCCGCAATCCTTTTAAGGCCAGGGCTTTGTACCGTCTCACAACGGAACCGAAGGGGTGACCAACATGGCCAGGGTTGAAATCATAGACACCACCTTCCGGGACGCCCACCAGTCCCTCATAGCGACGAGAATGACCACCGACGATATGCTGGCGATAGCCGAGAAGATGGACAGGATCGGCTTCTACTCCATGGAGGTCTGGGGAGGGGCTACCTTTGACGTCTGCATACGCTACCTCAACGAGGACCCCTGGGAGCGGTTGAGGCTCCTCAGGGAGCACATCAGGAAGACCAAGCTTCAGATGCTCCTCCGCGGCCAGAACGTCGTGGGTTACAGGCACTATCCAGATGACGTGGTCGAGAAGTTCGTCGAGCTGGCCCACAGGAACGGGATAGACATCTTCCGCGTCTTTGATGCACTCAACGACGTCAGGAACATGGAGGTTGCGATAAGGAAGGCCAAGGAAGTTGGGGCGGAGGTTCAGGGGGCCATCGCTTACACCACCGGAAAGATCTTCACGCTCGAGTATTACCTGGGAAAGGTCGAGGAGCTTTTGGCTCTCGACGTCGATGTAATCACGATCAAGGACATGGCGGCCCTGCTCACCCCCCGGAGGGCCTATGAACTGGTCAGGGAGATAAAAGAGCGCTATGGCGTCCCCGTCAATGTCCACACCCACTCGACCACTGGAATGGCGGTCGCGACCTACCTCAAGGCAGTCGAAGCTGGAGCGGACTACATAGACACCGCGATAAGCCCGCTCGCCTTCGGAACGGCCCAGCCGGGCATACAGACCATCTGGCACGCCCTGCCGGAAGCGGTTGGGAGTCACCTTGACAGGGATCTGATACACGAGGTCTCGCGCTACCTCAAGAAACTGCTGGAAGAGAAGTACTCCGGTCTGCTCCACAAGGAGACACTGATGGTGAACCCCTACGTGCTCAAGTACCAGGTCCCCGGGGGCATGTACTCCAACCTAATCTCCCAGCTGAAGGAGATGAAAGCTCTAGACCGGCTTCAGGGGGTTCTCGAGGAGATTCCGCGCGTCAGGGAGGACCTCGGGTGGCCGCCACTGGTGACGCCGACCAGTCAGATAGTCGGGACGCAGGCGGTTCTCAACGTCCTCTTCGGCAGGTACGAGAGGATAACGGAGGAGGTCAAGAACTACATAAGGGGCCTCTACGGCAGACCGCCGGGAGAGATAAACCCCGAACTCAGGAGGCGCGTCCTCGGCGACGAGGAGCCGATAACCGAAAGGCCCGGAAGCCTGCTCAGGCCCGGGCTGGAGGAGTGCAGGAGAAAGCTTGAGGAGCTCGGCTACCTGGAGAGGGAGGAGGACGTTCTGACCTACTGCCTCTTCCCGCAGGTGGCGCTTGAGTTCTTCAGGGCCAGAAGGGAGGGCAGGAGAAAGCCGAGACTCCCGAAGACGGTTCAGAGGTTCAAGCTCTACGTGAACGGCGTCGAGTTCGAGGTCGGCGTTGAGGGCGTTGACCTGAGCGCGCTCAGATACCTGCCCCAGGTGGCCGGTACCGGCGTTTCGGTTCCTGCCCCCTCCAGTGTTCAGGCTTCCGGGCCGGCTCCTTCGCCGTCTCCAGCCCCGGCTCCAGCCGTTTCCGCTCCGGCTCCCGCCGGTGAGGGTGTTGTCACCGCCCCAATGCCAGGCAAGATTCTCAGGATACTCGTCAAGGAGGGCGAAAAAGTCAAAACCGGCCAGGGGTTGGTCGTCCTGGAAGCAATGAAGATGGAGAACGAGATTCCCGCTCCAAAGGACGGAGTGATCAAGAAAATCCTCGTCAAGGAAGGCGACACCGTCGACACCGGACAGGCATTGATAGAGCTTGAATGAAGCCTTCTCCCAGCTTCTTTTCTTTCTATCACCCTCTTAAAATACTTTCACTGGGAATCCGGACGTGATTTCTAACGGTTAGTTCAAAAACGGAATACCTTCAGTTTTTTGCCGAAAAGCATTTATACTCCAGAAGTGTACATCACAGTGCAGAATATACATGGAGGTGCAACAATGAACTCTGCTGTAATAGTTCTTCTGGCTGGTGCAATATACCTGGCCATGTACTTCAGCTATGGCAAGAGCCTTCAGAGCAAGGTTGTAAAGGCAGACCCTAACAGACCGACGCCTGCCCACAGGCTCTACGACGGAGTTGACTACGTTCCAGCGCACCCACTGGTCCTCTACGGCCACCACTTTGCATCGATAGCGGGAGCAGGGCCCATAGTTGGTCCGGCAATTGCAATGGCATGGGGTTGGCTGCCTGGACTGCTGTGGGTCTGGTTTGGAAACGTCTTCATCGGTGCCGTCCACGACTATCTCGCACTGATGTCCTCTGTCCGCTACGATGGCAAGTCGGTCCAGTGGATAGCCGGAAGGCTCATGAGCAGGAAGACGGGCGTAGCCTTCGAGGTCTACATCTGGTTCGCCCTGCTGCTGGTCGTCGCGGCTTTCGTCGCGGTAACAGCCAAGCTCCTGACCGTGACACCCCAGGCGGCAACCGCAACGCTGCTCTTCCTGCTCGTCGCGGTGATACTGGGTTACCTGATGTACAAGGTCAGGCTGGACTTCAAGCTGGCAACGATAATAGGCATCGTCCTCCTCATCGCAGCAGTGTGGATCGGTCTCAAGTACCCGCTGGTCTTCGTGGACGGCCAGACCGACACAACCTCCGCAGCCTACACGACCGCCTACCACTACTGGAACATAATCCTCATGGTTTACATCATAATCGCGGCCTCGCTCCCGGTGTGGATACTCCTCCAGCCCAGGGACTATCTCAACGCATATATCCTCTGGTTCGGCCTCATCTTCGGTGGAATAGCGTTCATCTTCCTTGCCAAGGACTTCACTGCTCCAGCGTACACCACCTGGAGTGCCTACGTGGTCACGGGTATAGGAGAGGGAGGTAGTAGTGTTCCCGTGGCATCGCCCTTCTGGCCAACGATACCTCTCATAATCGCCTGTGGCTCGCTCAGCGGATTCCACTCCCTCGTCGGCTCTGGAACCACCAGCAAGCAGCTTGACAACGAGATACACGGCCTCATGGTTGGCTACGGCGGAATGTTCACTGAAGGGTTCCTTTCAACGATCGTCATAACCGCCATAGCCGTCTACGGAGTCCAGCTCACGGGACTTCAGCCGGAGCAGTGGGCCACCGAGTACATAACCAAGGGAGGCCTTGGAACCTTCCTCGGAGGCTACGCCAAGGCCGTCAGCGAGTTCTACGGCGTGAGCGAGACCTTCGGAAAGACCTTCGCGACGCTGTGGGTTTCGGCCTTTACGCTGACCTCGCTCGACACGGCCACGAGGCTCGGCCGCTTTGCCTGGCAGGAGCTTTTCAGCATGGTCACTGACACGAGCAAGGGAATCGCAAAGATCCTCACCAACAAGTGGGTGGCCTCGATAATAATAGCGGGCATTGGAACCTACCTCGCCTGGGGAGCCGGCTACAAGGTCATCTGGCCGGCGTTCAGCGCGATGAACCAGATGCTCGCGAGCATAGCCATGATGACGGCAGCGCTGTGGGTAGCCAAGGTTCAGCAGGCAGGCAAGTGGAGCTGGGCGGTGATTATTCCGGCGCTGTTCCTCTGGATCACCGTGACGGCGGCGATAATCTGGTACCTCATCTACGTCCCGATGACCGGACAGTACCTCATAGCCGTCAAGGGTGCGCTCGTGGTCAGCCTGTTCCTCAACCTGCTCCTCGCCTGGGACTTCTGGGTGGCCTGGAAGAGGCCGAGCGAGGAGTACGCCGCGAGCGCGGCCTGACGTCTTTTCCTTATTTTTGATTCTCAGGTGGTGAGAATGAAGGACAAAGAAAAAGACCCGCTGGAGAACGTTAGAGCCTTCTTAAAGGGTTTTTTCGGGGCATTCAAACAGAACTCAACCGAGTACCTCGAATTCGAGCTGAGAGAGCTTGAGAACGTCTTCGCGCTCACGCTCATGGGGGCTTTCGTTGGAATCCCCAGCCCGCCGACGACGCTCGTGATAAGAGTGCTCCCCCATATGACGCGCGAGCTGTACGTAATGCAGCGCAGGGCGGTGGATATGGACGACGTGCTCGGCGAGCTGGCCGGAATGTTTGAAATCACGTGAGGTGGTCCCATGAGGGAGTTCTTCCTGCCCAAAAAGGGCTACCGCGTCGTCTTTTTCATAGGTAAGGGCGGAGTTGGTAAAACTACCAGTTCTGCGGCGGCCGCTACGGCGCTCGCGGAGAGGGGCTACCGGACGCTGGTAGTGTCGCTCGACCCGGCCCACAACCTCGGTGACGTGCTGATGGTAAAGCTCAAGGACAAACCGAAGAAGATAGCCGAGAACCTCTACGCGGCGGAGCTTGACATGGAGAAGCTGATAAAGACCTACCTCAAGCACCTGGAGGAGAGCATGAAGCACACGTACCGCTACCTCACCGTCATAAACCTGGAGAAGTACTTCGAGGTTCTGAGCTACTCCCCGGGAATCGAGGAGTACGCCACGCTGGAGGCGGTGAGGGAGATACTGGTGAAAGGCGACGAGTGGGACGTGATAATCTTCGATACCCCGCCGACCGGATTAACCCTCCGCGTCCTGGCCCTGCCAAGGATATCACTCATCTGGGCCGACAAGCTCATCGAGATAAGGAAGGCAATACTCGAGAGGCGCGCGGCGATAGCCAACATTCACGGGGAGCAGGAGTTCGTGGTAGGGGACGAGAGGGTGAAGCTCCCAACGAAGGAGGAAGAAGACGCGGTTATGAGGGAGCTAAAGAAGTACCGCGAGGAGGTGGCCTTCGTAGAGGGTGTGATAACCAACCCCAGAAAGACGAGCGTCGTGGCGGTGATGAACCCGGAGATGCTTCCCCTCTATGAAACCGAAAGAGCCAGGGAGAGCCTCAGGAAGTTCCACGTGCCATTCAACATGATAGTTATGAACAAGGTTCTCGAGCTGAAAGGAGAGATCCCGGAGCTGAGGGCCAAGCTGGAAACCCAGGAAATGGTTCTAAGGGAGGTCGGGCGGAAGTTCCCCGGGGTGGAGATGGTGAAGATACCGGTATTCGCCGAGGAGCCCAGGGGGCTGGAGCGGCTCAGGGAACTGGGGGGAATTATAGTTGAAGGCTAAAGCGCTCCACGAGAGGCTTAAAAGGGTGAGGGAGCCAATAACCGACGTGGACATAGTTAGCCTGGGTCTCGTCGAGGCTGTTATTGCTGACGAGGACGGGACAAGGATCTACCTCCGCCTGGCAGAGGGGCTTCACCGCCCCTTCCAGCACGCCCTCAGCTGGCCGATCCGGAGGAGGATAGTCAGGGATATCATCAATGTCCTCGATGATGTTCCCGGATTGGAGATAATCGATGCCCGAACCCTGGAAAGATACTACCCCCTGGAGGAGGATTGAGATGGACAATCAGCTGCTGTTTGCAGTTATATTTATAATAGCCGGCGTTTCAGCCCTCCAGTTCTACAGGGGCAGGAAGCTCAACCTCCTGCTGATGGAACACTACATAAAAGCGATAAAGGAAGTAGTGAAGCCAGAGGACGAGCTGTACACGTGGCTCGGCGGTTACATAGGCTTCCGCGCGGAGTATAAAATCAACAGGAGCAACGTCAGGAAGATGGAGTTCACCCTCACGCTCCTGCCCAGGCACAGCCTCCTCTACTTCCCGATAGCACTGATAACGAGCCGGCACGACAAGCTGTACATCGTCATCAAGCCGTTTTCGGACATACGGAGGGAGGCCCATCTGATACAGAAGGGATACTACAGAATGAGGCCGGGCATAGAGAACGAGGACCTCCTCCAGAGGGAGATAATCGAGGTCGCCGGAAGGCAGTACGAGGCCCTCTACGAGAAGAGGCGCGACGTGGAGAACCTGAAGGCCCTCATCGAAAGCCTCTCCAATCCCCGCAACGTCAAACACGTCTCGCTGACTCCGAAGACCAACGTGTTCTACGTGCTCATGAAGCCCGAACCGGACACTATTGGTAAGGATATCGAAAAGTTTGTCCGCTTCGTCAACGAGAAGCTTAAGGAAAGCCCCTTTTCGTCTTAACTTTTTTAGAAGCCTCGTGAAACTGCCCTCTTTGAGCGAACCCACCATTGACTCCTCTTCCCAACCCCCAAAGACGAAAAGAGACCACCCGAAGGACGTAGCACCGAACCGATTGAAACGCTGTTAAATCACTTTGAACCGCCGATTGGCTTTCAGTCTTGCTTGTTCCCTATATCCAACCCCATAACTCTCCATCTATCGCCAAGAGCCCCACCAAATCCGTTCTTGATTCTTGATGAGAACGACGTCGAAGGGTTTTGCGAGTGTAAAATTAAATCGTGCTTTGAGTGCTCTGGAGGGTTTGTGTGTGGTTTAAGGCATTTTTATGGGAGTTTGAATGGTCAATCGGGTTTAACGCGGGGTTTTATTTTCCCTGCTCTTGTTTTAACCCGTTGAAACTCCTGAAAGCGGTTTCGATTTTTTCTTTTTGCTTTTGGATCATTGTAAGGCTCTCTTCGGGTGAAAGCAGTCCTTTCGACGTTTCCCTATTCCTGTGCCGGCTTTATAAATAGAATGCGGTGACACGGGTTTTTAGAACAAGGTTTAAATAGCGGTGAAGAAAGAACTTAAAATCGAGAACCCGGGGAATTCCCGGAGCGTTTCCGTAGGACAGAATTGTGTGGAAAGTGTGACCAGGGACGGGCCGACGTTCCCGGTCCCGGAGTTTCCGTAGGACAGAATTGTGTGGAAAGATAGAATTCGGGACGTAGTTCCGCCGGAAGTGAAGGGTTTCCGTAGGACAGAATTGTGTGGAAAGATGACCTTCTGCCTGTAAACGTTCGAGTAGAAGTCAAGTTTCCGTAGGACAGAATTGTGTGGAAAGTAATCACCTTCTCAGCATGGACCCGGACCTCGCGGAGTTTCCGTAGGACAGAATTGTGTGGAAAGAGCTCGTTTACCTCGGTGGGGCCGTCCCTGAGGTCGTGTTTCCGTAGGACAGAATTGTGTGGAAAGAAGAACTGCCCCCTGTAGAGAAGGAGGGTCGCTCATGAGTTTCCGTAGGACAGAATTGTGTGGAAAGACGGCCGCGCTGGAGGGGTAAAGTTCCACGTTCACGCTCATGTTTCCGTAGGACAGAATTGTGTGGAAAGTGCTCCTGACATATATACTGATCTTGCTGCAACAATAAGTTTCCGTAGGACAGAATTGTGTGGAAAGAAGGTGGTGGGCATGATGGAGGTCGAGAGGGTCATACTGTTTCCGTAGGACAGAATTGTGTGGAAAGACGTCAAAGAGGCGGGTGCTCATGTCTTCACCTCCTTGTTTCCGTAGGACAGAATTGTGTGGAAAGACCTTTTCAGCCTCCATTCTTCTCAACCTCCTCGAACATGTTTCCGTAGGACAGAATTGTGTGGAAAGTCGATTTCGAAGTCGAAGAGGAGGACGAAAACAGCGTTTTGTTTCCGTAGGACAGAATTGTGTGGAAAGCGTGAACTGGACGGGGATTAGCAACGGCACGTGCAACTGCAGTTTCCGTAGGACAGAATTGTGTGGAAAGTTGTCGTCCGGAATCTTGAAAGCCCCGAATTTCTCTGGTTTCCGTAGGACAGAATTGTGTGGAAAGTTACTTCGTCCAGGTCGGCCAGGAGCGGTTTGTGATGTGTTTCCGTAGGACAGAATTGTGTGGAAAGGGTTACCTTGGGCCTTCCTCCGCTCTAATCACTTCTGTTTCCGTAGGACAGAATTGTGTGGAAAGCACTCTCAGCGAGCTGATTGCCTCAAGGGCTTCTGTGCGTTTCCGTAGGACAGAATTGTGTGGAAAGTCGTCATGTTCGCGAGCGCTGAAACGTTCTGATTCTGCCCGTTTCCGTAGGACAGAATTGTGTGGAAAGACGAACCCGGGGAGTACGTACTCTTCCTTGACGTCCAGGAGTTTCCGTAGGACAGAATTGTGTGGAAAGTCGAATTGTGTAAGAATGAGATCCCATGCCTTGACGAAGTTTCCATAGGACAGAATTGTGTGGAAAGGAAAGCATTGTCACGTCAAGATCGTTGTCTGCATCGTAGAGTTTCCATAGGACAGAATTGTGTGGAAAGGGAGTCGTCGCGACGATCGCCCAGCTAGGGCCAGACGGTTTCCGTAGAAGTGGTGCACGGTTGTCGCGCTGTGTATACTCCCAAAAACCTTTTCTGAGAAACTGCACATTGTGGGAATGACTTCCAGCGGCCCTATCCGGGTGATCTAAATGGAGGTTTACAAGGCCAAATTCGGCGAAGCAAAGCTCGGCTGGGTCGTTCTCGTCCACGGCCTCGGCGAGCACAGCGGAAGGTATGGAAGACTGATTAAGGAACTCAACTATGCCGGCTTTGGAGTTTACACCTTCGACTGGCCCGGCCACGGGAAAAGCCCTGGCAAGAGAGGGCACACGAGCGTCGAGGAGGCGATGGAAATAATCGACTCGATAATCGAGGAGATCGGGGAGAAGCCCTTCCTCTTCGGCCACAGCCTCGGTGGTCTAACTGTCATCAGGTACGCTGAGACGCGGCCCGATAAAATACGGGGATTAATAGCTTCCTCGCCTGCCCTCGCCAAGAGCCCGGAAACGCCGGGCTTCATGGTGGCCCTCGCGAAGTTCCTTGGAAAGATCGCTCCTGGTGTTGTTCTCTCCAACGGCATAAAGCCGGAACTCCTCTCAAGGAACGGGGAAGCTGTAAGGAGGTACGTTGAAGACCCACTCGTCCACGACAGGATTTCGGCCAAGCTGGGAAGGAGCATCTTCGTGAACATGGAGCTGGCCCACAGGGAGGCGGACAAGATAAAAGTCCCGATCCTCCTTCTGATCGGCACTGGCGATGTAATAACCCCGCCTGAAGGCTCACGCAGACTCTTCGAGGAGCTGGCCGTCGAGGACAAAACCCTGAGGGAGTTCGAGGGGGCGTACCACGAGATATTTGAAGACCCCGAGTGGGCCGAGGAGTTCCACGAAACAATTGTTAAGTGGCTGGTTGAAAAATCGTACTCTTCGGCTCAATAACGGGGTTTTACCTCCAGCAAACTATTTATCCTCCCCATTTTTATCCCTTAGGGGGATAACATGAGGTGGGACCCATCAATAATCCTTCTGGCACCCGACGATTTTCTGGTGGAGGGTTTGGCAGAACTGCTCAGGAAAGCCGGATACGCGGAAGTCGGCAGGGAGTACAAGAAAAAGGGAGACGCCAGGCTAATCACGGTCATTGGAGAGAGGGAAAACCCGTTCCAGGGCCCGGAAAGGCTCGCGGTTTCTCTACTCCGAGGGAAGGCCAGGAGCGAGTGGCTCAAGTTGGTATTAAAGAAGTATGACCGCGCGATTCTCATAGTACTCGGCGGGGACTGGCCAGGGCTGGAACAGGAGGGGGTAAAGGTATTGGGCCCCGAGTGGCTGGCAGAGGCCTTCAACAGGTACTCCATAGAACCTCCTCGGACGCTTCTCGAAAAGCTAATTGGGGAGGAGGAAAGCAGGGAGGGAGTGGAGTTCAGGGAGTTCGTCCTCGACGGGCCGCTCGTGGAACCCCTTGACACCAAAAACCTCGTGGAAGAGGCCAGGAAGGTGGCCGCGTACAAGTACGGCGTTTCACCGGAGGCCTCGAAGGTCAAGGCGCTGAGACTCAAGCTCAGGCCCGTTTACATCGTCTCATGGAGCAGGGAAAGCGACAGTGGAAAGGCCCTCGTGGACGGGGACAGGGTGGTAATGAAGGCGGAGGGGGAGCTGAAGGGCCTGGCTATGAAGGTTCTCCTGGAGGACGTTGCGACGGTCCAGGCCACCGAGGTAGAGATCAAAGAAGCCCCCGGTCCGGAGAGGTTCGTCATCGAAGAGGCGGTCAGGAAGGAATGGCTCGACCTGAAGGTCGTCCAGACGAGGAAGGCCTACGTTCCGGAGGGCGCGGAGCTGGTCTTTGAGGCAGGCAGAAACGAGGTCAGGGTTCATTTTGACTTCAACGAGGGGCGCGTCTGGGCCGAGGCGGAGCCTCTTCCCGATGAGGTTCTCCTGGAGCTCGCCGGAAAGGCCGTCTTTGATGCCACAGGGGAGGAGCCCAACGTCATTGAAGCAACGAAAAGGAGCCGTTTCACGGTTCTCAGAGGAAAAACCCGGCGGTACCTCTTTGAGGTGGAGATCAACTCCTACAGCGGCGAGGTGAAAAGGGTCTCTCCCGTCCTGAGCGAGGAAGCAGTGCTGGAAATCCTGCTCGGCAAGTACCCAGACGGCAGGATCATAGGAATCGAGAGGAAGCCCGAGAGAATCGTGGTGGATCTGATAGCTGAGGGATCCGTTAAAGTCCTCTCCCTCGAACCCAGGACTGGGGAGGTTCTGGAGGAGAGGAGCCTAAGCTCGCCGGTGGAGGTTCTTCGGAAGGCCCTCGGAAGCGTTCCGGCATTGGATAGCCTTGAGCTCAGGTCCTGCAGGGTGACAAACCACCAGATCGTCAGAGCGGAGTTCGAGGGGAGGGGTATAAAGGCGAGCATAACATACGACGGGTCCAGCGGCGAGATCATCGAGAAGAACGTTACCATAGAGCGTGACCTGGCAGTGGAACTGGCCCTGGAGCGCTATCCAGGATTCAAGGCTGTCTTCGTTGAGGAGTCGGGGGAGGGGTTCAGCATAACCCTCGAGAACGAAAGGCAGGTAGTGAGGCTCCTCGTGTCGAGGGAAGGTAATTTGGGGGAGATGGACAGGTTCGTAAAGGGAAGCGTCGTCGAGGAGATAGCCCTTGAGAGAATAGCCGATGTCGAGCCAAACCCGTCGGTGGAGGGGCTGAGGCTCTCGGACCACTGGGAGGTCGAGTTCACCGGTTCGAAGACCTTCGGAAAGCTGGTGATCCACAGGAAAACTGGGGAGGTTCTTTCCTTCGAGTATCAGTACATAGAGAGCGCCATAGCGAAGGCATTCGAGAGGTTCGTGGGGGAGAACTACGGGGACAGCGTCTCAATAGAATGGGTCGCCCACAACATCGAGGAGGGCTACGCGAGCATAAAAGGGGTCGGAGGAAAGGGAACGTACTTCGCCAAGTTCAACACCCTGACCGGCGAGCTGTTGGAGCACGACTTCGTCCCTGCTGGAGGACTGACGTCAAAGCTCAGACTGGCCCAGGTGGAGGGCAAGTACACGGTTAAATGACTTCCCTCCTGTCTATTATGTGCTCCAGCTCCGGCCCGGTCTTTATGAGCGCTACCGGGACACCTATGCGCTCTTCAATTTCTTCAACGAACTCCCTTGCCTTTCTCGGTAGCTTATCGTAGTCGGTGACGCCGAAGGCTTCTCTGTCGTACTTGTCGAGCATCGTTAAAGCGAGCATCGTGGCGCCGTTGAGCCTCGCGGAGTAGCGGGCGAACTCGAAGTCGAACCAGCCAACCCTTCTCCTCCTCCCAGTTACGGTGCCGTACTCGACGAGGCCGAGCCTTTCAGCCTCTTCTTCGCTCATCTCCGTCGGGAAAGGCCCAGCGCCGACCCTCGTCGGGAAGCTCTTGAAAACCACTATGACGTCATCGACCCTCGTTGGGCCTATTCCAACGTCGCTCGCTATGGCGGAAGCGGTGGTGTCCTTTGAGGTGACGTAGGGGTAGGTGCCGTAGTAGAGGCTTAGCCCGAAGCCCTGCGTTCCCTCAACGAGGACGAGTTTGCCCTCGTCGAGCGTGTCGTTGACCTCAGCGGCGACATCGGTTAGATAGGGTTCAAGTTCCTTGACTTCTCTGGCCAGTTTCGCCTTCCTCATCACCCTGTCCGCGTTTGCAGGGCCGCAACCGCTTCCCGTGGTGCCTATCTTCCCGTGGAGGTGGCTGTTGCTCCTGTCGAGTTCCTTGTGCCTCTCCTCGATTATCGCACAGCGGTAGTCGATGCCAACCCTTTCAGAGACGTTGAAGTCCTTAAGGTGCTCAAGCTCGTGGAAGAAAACCTCGGGGTCCACCAAAACGCCCGCTCCGACGAGAAGCCTCGCTTTGGTCTGCACAAAACCCGTCGGGAGCTGTCTAACCGCGTACCTTTTGCCGTTGATGAAAACGCTGTGGCCCGCGTTCGTCCCGACACCGCCGCGCGCTATTACCTCAGGCCCGTCCTTCAAGGCAAGGTACGCTATGATGGAACCCTTGCCCTCGTCTCCCCATTGACCGCCAACAACGATGTAGCTCGGCATGGCTCCTTACCCATGTTTAAGTCAAGAGGGGGCTTATAATGGTTTCGAATTAGGCATTAATCTGTCAAACAATGCCGGGGCAGTCCGGCAAAAGGTTAAAACCCGCGGCAAACACTACCTAAGGGGGTAGCGATGAGGAACAAGCTGGTGGTCGTTACCGGGGGAGCGGGATTCATAGGCTCCCACATCGCCTGGGAGCTGGTGAAGGACAACGAGGTAATCGTCATCGACAACCTCTACACGGGGAAGGAGGAGAACGTCCCTCCTGGGGCGAAGCTAGTTAAGGCGGACATAAGGGACTACGAAGCGATAGCCGAGCTGATAGGCCAGGCGGACTACGTCTTCCACGAGGCGGCCCAGGTGAGCGTCGTCGAGAGCATTCGCGACCCGGTCTTCACCGAGGAGGTAAACGTTATAGGCACCCTGAACATTTTGAGGGCACTCCTCGAGGGCCACGGGAAGCTGATTTTTGCCTCCTCTGCGGCGGTTTACGGTGACAATCCAAACCTGCCGCTGAAGGAATCTGAGAGGCCGAAACCGCTCTCGCCCTACGGCGTGACGAAGGCGACCGCCGAGGAGTATCTCCGCGTTTACCACGAGCTCTACGGCCTTCCAGTTGTCGCGCTCCGCTACTTCAACGTCTTTGGTCCAAGGCAGAGTGCCAACCAGTACGCGGGAGTGATAAGCATTTTCATCAGCCGCGCGCTGAGGAACGAGCCGCTCGTCATCTTCGGTGACGGCAAGCAGACGAGGGATTTCATCTACGTGAAGGACGTGGTTAAAGCAAACCTCCTCGTCGCTGAGAGCAGGAAAGCGAACGGAAAGGTCTTCAACGTTGCCACTGGAAGGCAAACGAGCATTCTGGAGCTCGCGATGAAGGTGATCGAGATAACTGGCGCGACAAGCTCGATAATATTTGATAAGCCGCGGCCCGGCGACATAAGACACAGCTTGGCGGATATAAGCGAGATAAGGGAGCTCGGCTTCGAGCCGGAGTGGAGCCTTGAGGAAGGGCTGAAAAAGACGGTGGAGTGGTACGCTAAGGACCGTCGGCAACGGGAGTGAGGTTGGAAACCAGATTCTTTATTCTTTCTTCAGTACCGTTGCCCACCCGAATTAACGGAGTGTTGTTCGAGGGCACTTCAGGGGAAATCGGGAACCTGAGCGGGACGCTCTTTCCAGCCAGCAGGGCATCGTTTAACCCTGGAATCGAGAGTGGTGCGAGTGCTCCGGCAGGTGAAGTGGTCACCGAAGAGGAAGCGGTTGCGGTGGCTGGGGGCTGTGGGTGGAAGACAAGTTTGTAGTACAAGTACCCAACCGAGACAGAGGGCTCTGGATAGACATATCTGCGAACGAGTATCCAGTCGTAGGAGGAAGTCCTACTACGAGGTATGCCCCTCCAATTGTAGTAGTACCACTGACCGATGCCAACAGGCTCGGGAGGTTCCTTCGGGAGTATATAATAGGAGATCAAACTCGAGTCTTCGTAGATAAAAACCACAACGTGGGTTAGGTTGTAAGGTAGCACTGTAATGTTTATGAGGTTATTGCTCCAGAGAACAGGGGATCCCCCACCGCTGTATGAAACCCCCCACTTTCCAGAGCTAACGTTAAAAACCCACAGTTCATCAGTCGCACTCCAAGATGAACCATTGAAAACCTCGGCCCATGCAAGGGATCTGTTGTCTATGTACCACATAAAGAAAGGAGACGCCCTAAGCCGGCTTGATTGTATTAAGATTTGAAAAGAGTCGCTCGGCATTTCCTTTTTGCTCCATATCCACTGGCCGCTGCTTAGACTTAACACACTGTTTGACACCACAGGGTCCCCGTGGACGTTCCACTTTTCCGTGTTCAGCGAGGAACCCTCGAAGTCATCAAAAAGCAGGAAAACATTGTCCGGGTCATTATAACTGACGTAAGGGTTGGGCCACACACCATAAGTCAGGCATATTGTACGGGAAGCACCTGCGTCCAGTTCCGGGAGCTTTACCCACAGGTAGGCTATCCTGTTGTTGGTGTCCAAGTATTGAACCCAGAAATACAGAGGGTTACCATCGTCATCGGTGAAGTACAGGTTGGTTGCGTTGATGACGTTCCAATCAACGCTCCAGTTCTCGCTGTTGCTATTGGCACTATCGTCCAAGACGACCAGAACGCTGTAGTTGTAGAGGGTCTGCCCGCTGTTTTCCTTGACGGTTATCGGAATGCAGAAGACGGTGGTGTTTGCGATCCCAACCCCCAGCTCCCTGCTCGTGACCAGTATATTACCAGAGGTGAACGTTGTCTGATAGTTGGGAGTCATAACGGTCACGACGGCCCTGACGACATCGGCTCTGCTGGCCCCGTTTGGATTGATGAGGGAGTAATTCAGAACACTTCCAGCAGTTAAATCCGAAGTGAGAACAATGGAGTAGTTGTATGCAACGGTGTTGTTGTTGGCGTCTCGAAGAGAAACATAGATCTGCGTTCCCGCGGGGAGATCTTCCGAGAAAACTAGCTCACCGGAGGTTAATCCCGTGCTAAACCATATCGACCCCTGGAGAACGGGGGAAACAAGCCTCTGAGAGCCTGCACCGATCTCCTGAACGTTCACGTTAATGCTGGGTACAGCTAACCCAAAGGTCCCCGCGAGAAGTAACAGAAGGATCGGCAACGTTATCAGCTTCAGCTTTAGTTTCGTTTCTTTCATATCAAACGTGATGTTACGACACACGGAATTTAAAGGTATCTCAAGTTTATGGAACACGTTACCGGACCAAACAGCACTAAATAGCCGGTCTTCCAGTAATTAATGCAACATAATGTGCAAAATTTTAAAATCCGAGAGAATCGAAGCGGGTCATCTCTTCACGCTGAAGCCCATGGCCTGCCTCTGCTGTATCTCCTGCGCCTTCTTGGCGAGCTCTCCGAGCTGGCCCTCGAGCTTCCTAAGCGCCTCCTGGGTCTTCGCTATCGCGTCGTCGTATTCCTTTATGCGCTCTTCGAGGTACCTCACCGCGTCGTCGAGGTTCTTTTCGATGGCGTAGCCTGCCCCAACGCTGACTATCGCGTTCTCCTTGTCGTCTATGTGGGCCTTCAGGAAGGAGCCCGCGCCAACCGGCACCAGGATCTCCGGCTTCTCCTCCTCGACCTTCTTGAGTTCCTCCAGCGTCTCCTTGACCGCCTGGAACTCGTTCCTCCCGAGGGTGAGCAGTTCGAGGTTCTGGGCCAGGAGCTGCGCCTGCGCCTGAAGGAGCTGGTACTCGTAAGCGAGCCTTTCCATCTCGTTGGTCTCGGCCATTCCACACCACCGGAGGGACTACGCGGCGGGGCTTTTAAGGTTTGGGTCCGGATTACCCAAGAAACGAAAAAGTTATTTAATCCAACATCAAAGAAAAAGCGGTGATGGAATGAACCTGGGGAGGATCCTTCTCGCCGCGATGATCATAGTGGCGGTAATCGGAACCGCTTACTCCATAAGTGAATATCTAAGCGAGAACGGAGACTGCAAGCTGGGAATGTCGGAGCCACCCAAGACCAACTACCACGTCAGCTACCAGATCTGCCCGTACGTGCAAAACGGTACCATAAAGGGTTACGCTGAAGAGGTTTACAGCCCGAGGAGCCTCGGTAACATTCTCGTTAAAGCGTTCAACGATTCCCTCGACCCCAACTATCCCCTCGCCGTCGTGAGATATCTGGCTGAACAGGGGAAGCTCAGGGCGTACTCGGAGTACTTTTACTTGGAGTTCGACGAGAACGGCAGCCGCGAGTCCAGCGTCCGCTCTGAGTGGGTTCCAACGGAAAGCCCCGACGACCGCTTCATCGTCTACCCACCCCGGGACATGTTCCTTGACAACAATACCTTCGACTTCCTCGGAGGGTGGGTTTACTCCGAGATGGACGGCAGGGGTGTTCTCGTGGTCTACTACCTCGCCAGCCCCGAGACCGTTAAGGGTATCGATGACGTCACCGTAATCTACCCACCCTCCTGGGGCATTGAAAGCTCCACATCTACCCTCCTCTGGCAGTGCTGGCCAGAAAGCGGAACGATAATGACCTGCAACGAAACCGACGAGAACTCCAAGCACTCCTCATTCCCCAAAGCATACGGTGGCCTGGACTCCGCGGGCTTCAACGCCACCTGGCCGTACGGGGCTTTTGCGCTGGTCTTCAACACGACCTACGGGGGAGATGATAGACCACCGCTGTGCGTCAGGTTCAGGCTGGAAACAATATGGGGGAAAAGGGAAGCCCCGATGAACTGCGAGGTCAGCGGAGTATCTCTTCCCTGACCTTCTCCGCTATCTCCCTCATCGCATCAGCCGCCTTTGAGTCGGGGAAGGCCTCGACGAAGGGCTTGAGCATGCTCATGCTCCTCGGAATGGCCCTGTCGTAGGGTATTTCTCCGAGTATCGGGATCCCCTCAGCTTCAGCCCACTCCCTCAGGGCGGTGAAGCCGGGGTTGAGGTCGGCCTTGTTTATTATCAGGTACGCCGGCTGCCTGAAGTGCTGGACCACCTTGTATGCGCGCTGGACGTCGCTTAGTGAAGCGGGGGTCGGCTCGGCAACGAGTATCGTTAGATCGGCCCCGCCTATGCTCGCTATGACCTGGCAGCCTATTCCAGCGGCGCTGTCCACTATCATGTGCTCCAGGCCAAGCTCGCCCATGAGCTTTTTCGCCCACTCCTTCTCCTCTGTGACGAGCTTGCCGCTGTTGGGCCTGCCGACGTCGAGCTGGGCCGAGATCAGCGGGAAGCCGTAGCGGGTGGTTGTCTTCCTCACCACGCCGGAGCGGACCTCCTCCAGCGTTATCGTCCCCGGAACCGGGCAGACCAGGCCGCAGACGTTGCAGCCCTCGCAGGTCAGCTCGCTCACCACGTAGTCGCCGTCGATGACCTTGATGCAGTCGTAGGGGCAGCGCTCCTGGCAGATGCCGCACCTTATGCAGCTCTCGGTGTTTATCCTCGCCACCTTTGCGCCTATCAGCTCCCTCTCCTCCTCCCAGCGCTCGACGCCGAGGAGCAGGTCAAGGTTCGGCGCGTCCGCATCGGCATCAACGGCAACGAAACGGTACTCGTCCTTCAGCAGGTAGAGGAGGGAAGCGGTGACGGTGCTCTTTCCAACGCCACCCTTGCCGCTCGCTATGACCAGCTGCATCACTCACCACCTCCGAGGAACTCGACGACCCTGGAAGCGATCTCCCTGAAAATCCCGGCCTCAGGATAGTCGCTCAGGACTATAGGCTTCCCCTCAACGTAGCTCCTTATGACGTTCTCGCTGTAGGGGATCTCGGCTATCACTTCCGCCCCGTACCTCTCCGCTATCTCGCGCACCCTGCCCACGTCGCCGAGGTCGGAGCGGTTCACCACGACCATCGCGGGAATGTCCATCAGCTTGGCCAGCCTGAGTATCAGCTCGCCGTCGTGGATTCCGAGGGGCGTCGGCTCCGTGACGGCTATGATGAGTCTCGAGTCCTCAAGGGCCTTCGACACCGTGTTGCTCGTTCCGGCCGCAGTGTCCACTAGGAGAAGCTCCTTCCCGAGGGCCTGGGCGCGCTTCTTCGCCCTCGAAACTATCGGCATGGCCCTCTCCTCTCCTTCGAGGAGCTTGCCCGTGACGAGCGGAAAGCCGTAGGGCGTCTCGGTAAGGTAAGTGTGCCCCATCAGCTTTTTACCCGGCAGAATCGCTCCTGGAACCGGGCAGACTATCTCACAGGCAGCGCAGCCGGAGCAGAGGTTCGGCATCAGGAAAGGTGTCCCGTCGCGCATGGTGATTATCGCGTGCTCCTCACAGACCTCAGCGCACTTCCTGCACCGGGTGCACTTCGAGTAGTCAAACCTGGGCATGAACAGCTCCACCGGCTCCTCGTTGGACAGCTCCACGCCCAGGAGAAGGTGGTCGTTGGGGGCCTCAACGTCGAGATCGGCCAGGGCCAGATCGTAGTGCTCTCCAAGTGCTATCGCGAGGTTTATCGCGACCGTTGACTTTCCGGTTCCTCCCTTCCCACCGCTCACCGCTATCTGCAAGCTCTCACCTCCAGAATTAGGCCAGCCTAAAAGCTTTTAAGCTTTGTGCATACGCTCAAAACGGTGATGCTCATGAGGTGCCTGAAGGTTGCCTTTGGAATGGAGAACGACGAGAAGCTCATAGACGCCCACTACGGCGACTCCGAGTTCTTCGCGATCTACGAGGTCTGCGAGGACGGAAGTGTTAAGTTGCTTGAAAAGAGGCGCAACAGGGCCAAGGACCTTGAAGAGGAGCACGACGAGGGGCACGGGGACCCGAGGAAGTTCAAGGCAGTTGTCAGCCAGCTCCTGGACGTTGACGTTCTGGCAGCGTTCAGGATGGGCCCGAACTTCTTGCGCATCAGAGACAAGACCAACAAGGTGGCCTTCTTCACGAGGACGAGGGATTTAAAGGTGGCCCTTCAGAGGCTCATCGAGAACTTCGACGAACTGTGGGAGCAGGTTCAGGCGAAGAAGGCCGAGAAACCGCCGATAGAGGAGTGAGCAATGCGCTTTTGGGGGATCGAGCCGAGGGTCTTCCTAATTACAGCCCCTTACGCCCTCTTCGCTTTTTGCCTCGACTCAAGGCTCCCCCAGTCCTTTCTCCAGCTCCCAGGTGTGGGAGTTGTCCTTTTGAGCGTTGGGATAGTCCTCTGGCTCCTCTGCTACCTCCAGGTCTCAAGGGCCTACTCCGAGGGGCGGCTCCTCACGGGAGGCTGCTACTCCAGGGTCAGGCACCCGATATACTCCATATGGGGCTTCCTTATCCTCCCGGGCTTCTCGCTCGTCATCGGCGGCTTCATGCTTGGCCTGCCCGTACTCTACTGGCTCGCGGTGGTGGGGCTTATAGGCGAGGAGGAGAAAGTCCTGGAGGAGAGGTTCGGAGATGAGTGGAGACAGTACGCCGAGAGAACGCCCAGGTTCATACCGAGGCTTTGAGCTCTTGCCAGTTCACCTCTACGTCCTGACCCACCTGAAGAGGGCGGGCGTTGACTACGCGAAGATGATGGCCAAGGTTAGCGGCCTCCCCCTGGAGCTAATCAACGACGCCGTCGGCGACCTCCTCGAAATCGGCCTGATAGAGCGCGACCCCGGAAGCGCGATAAAGCGGAGCAAGGCGCGCTTCAAGAAGGCCTTCGAGGTTCACAAGCACCACACCTACTACCGGCTTTCGAGGGAGGGAGAACTCTTCGTCCGCTCGATTGACGGGAGGTGGCTGAAGGAGTACTTCAACTCCCTCCTCCCCGACGGCTGGAGGATTGTTAGAGCGCTCGCGGAGTCCAAGAACATACGGGAGGCCAACCGGAGGGCTGGGATAGACGACGAAACCGCCGAGGAGCTGAAGGTTCTCCACTTCATCACGGAAAAGGGGAGGAAGACCGAGTTCTTCAAGAGACTGTGGGAGTTCCTGAGGGTATAACCCCGCACCCCCCCACTTGGTTGAACATTTTTGTCCATCGTTACACGGGGTCTTTTGAGTTTTTCCCCTCTTTTTTGAATTCAGGACTTTACTTTTTTGTTTCAAGCGAATGAACGCCGAGAAAACTTTAAAAACCCAAATGAAACCATCAAATAGCTTCCCTAACTTTGAAAACACTGACAAAGCAAGCATACTCTCAGCTTATTCAGGCGTTTTGAGAATTCTCCTCGGAGATGGGTGGAGTGATTTCTTCCCTGAACGCTTTTCTCGGCCAGAAAAACGCTAAAGCAGATTTTCCCATTTTTACATTACATAGAAGTAAAACCGTGCACACGTTTGAAAACGGGGCGTTATGACTTCTATATAACCATAGAAAGGCCTTGGGAATTCCCCTTTAGCCGAGGGGAGCATTTTCTACCGTTTTCCAGACTGACCTCAAACGGGGCTCTCTGCCGTCTCAGTTGGGCTTTCGGAGGCTTTTCGCGGGAGTCTGGTGGAGTGATTTCCGCTGGTTGGTCTTTGTTCTCCCTGTGAACCGTTTAATCCGCCTCGATGGCCCTCTCCATGGTGCTGTCTTTCTCGTTAACTTTTTGGGGCTTTTTCTTTCTTTTTCGGTTTTCTTACTATTTTGGATGGTTTGTGTTTGGAGTGTTTAGGGTTTTTGTTCTGGTGCTGTTTTCTGAACTTCTGGTAACCGCAAAATTTATATGGGGGTTCGGCGTTACTCTATTTGCTCAATAGGGCAAAAAAGTTAACCGTTTCAGAACCACATAATGTTTGGAAACGAGCAGTTATCAACTCTAACTTGGTTGGTGACATTTCGCTTGGAATGATGTTTCAGAACCACATAATGTTTGGAAACCCGAGGCGCTCTCCGTTGAAGAATCCTACATTACCATCAACTTTCACGAGTTTCAGAACCACATAATGTTTGGAAACCCACCAATACTGAACCCCTTAATTTTACCCTCTTTAATAGCCTTCCAAACTTCATCCGCGTTTCAGAACCACATAATGTTTGGAAACCTCCTTAGCAAAACTGAGGAAGCTTATCGCACTCCCCGGTTTCAGAACCACATAATGTTTGGAAACAGTTTGAGCGTTACCGAACGCTTCATTTTAAGTTATGGTGTTTCAGAACCACATAATGTTTGGAAACATGTCGGGGAGCTCGTCGAAATCGTCTATTGTATTCCTGATTTCTTCGAGTTTCAGAACCACATAATGTTTGGAAACCTACGTCACTTTTCGTGTGTGCTTTGTTGCTTACAAGGATGTTTCAGAACCACATAATGTTTGGAAGTTCCTATTTGTTTTTCTTGCCCAATCTCTGGGCTCTTCCTCTGCCCTGAAGGAAGGGGCTTTCAAAAAATGTGGTTCCCACTATTATAAAAACGGAGAGCTCACCCCACTTCCACGACGTACTTCCTGTTCCCCTCCTCAAAGCCCCTGAATGAGCCGAGTTTGAGCCCCAGGAGAGCCTTCTCGACCTCAACGACCTTCATCGAGGCCAGGTGTGTAACGCCGCTCCCCCTTAAGAACTCCGGGAGGAGCTGGCCGGTGGGGCCCGTCAGGACGAAGAGCCTGGCCTTCTTCGCCCTGTCCAGGAGCATGTCTATTGTTCCGTTCACGAGACAGCTCGCGCTCGCTATCACCGCGTCCATCTCGGGGAGGAGGTGGTATTCAAGGGCGTCGCTGTAGGTGTCCCTGTCCCAGAGCTTGGCGTTCCTCTCGAAGACGTACACCCTGTGCCCCTTTTCGCGGAGCTCCCTTACCAGGGGAGGCATGTTCCCAATCATCGCTATCTTTATCTTACCCGCCTTCTCGGGGAGGAGGTCGAGCACGTCGACCCACTCCGCACCGCTGAGGTCTATGTAATACTGCGAAACCGCGTTTATCGCGGCTAAACCGAGGGTCCGCTCGACCACGTTAAGGCTGTCGGCCCTTTCTATGAAAGCCTCAAGCGACGGCTCGCTTATTGAGCTGGTGTAGCGCTGGACCTCCTCGGGCAGGGTCATCGCAACCCCCAATGCTTTTCCCTCCGACCCCCGGGCGAGAACCCACGTGTAGGGTAGGGCGAAGCCAAAATCGACCAGCTCAAGGTCCCCGGCGAGCTTGAGCGCCTCCCTTTTTACCCTCCTCAGGAGCATATCACCACCACCCTCCCCTGCACTCAACCCCTTATTAACGGCACCGTTAGGGAAACCGAAAACTTTAAATGCTGTGCATATGCACAAAATACCGGAGGTGGTGATATGAGGATCGCGATACCCACCAACGGTGGAGGGCTTGAAGACACCGTTGCCCCGGTATTTGCTAGGGCGCCGGCTTTCCTCATAGCGGACGTTGACGAAAACGGCAACGTCACCAACAGCAAGGTCATTCAGAACGGCGCCGCCATGGCAGGTGGTGGGGCTGGCCCAATGGCCGTTCAGACCCTGATCAACGAGGGCGTTGAAGCGATAATAGCACCGCAGGTCGGCCCGAACGCACTCGGAGCGCTTCAGGCTGCAGGCATAAAGCTCTACCAGGTCGCCCCGGGAACACCAGTTGAGGAGGCCATAAAGGCTGTCACCAGCGGAAGCACCCCGACAACGACGGTACCTGTCCAGAACGCGCCGGGAACTGTGCCTACTCTGACTTACGGGCCCTACCCGGCGGCTACCGCAACCCCCCCTTATCCGGCCTACGGATACGGCTTCGGCCCAGGCTGGGGAAGGGGCTGGGGCCGCGGTGGCGGCTGGGGTAGAGGCAGAGGAAAAGGCTGGGGCAGAGGTGGAAGAGGCTGGGGAGCGAGGTTAGGCTACTGCCCCTGGACCGGCCAGCCAAGCAGGAGAGCATGGCTTTCCAGGTTCTTTGGCTGGTGGTGAACCTTTAACTTTTCTTTTCGGAGGGTAGAGAATGCCACGCGGAATGGGAAGGGGCTACGGCAGATTTGGAGGAGGCATCCGATACCGGTTCTCTCCATTTGGCGGGGCCTACGGTCTAATCGACCTGCTCTCCCTCATCGGAATTCTGTACTTTCTGGTCAAGCTCTTCATAGTTGCCGCCCCGTACGCTCTCGGCCTCGTGGCCCTTTTAATCCTGCGGTCGCTCCTGAGGCCCCGTTTCCCGGGCTGGGGAAGGCCATTTTGAGCTTATGCAAACTTTTTTAAGTTCGGGTTACCTAAAGCCATCGGAGGTGATGTGAATGAGGATTATAGTTTCGACCATAAACGGCGGTCTCAACGACAGGGTTAACCAGGCCTTCGGAAGAACCCCCACTTTCACAATAGTTGACGTCGAGAACGGCGAGATAACCAGCATTCAGGTCGTTCCGAACCCCGGTTACAGCCAGCCGAGGGGAGCGGGCGTTACCGCGGCCCAGTTCGCCATAGATCAGGGGGCCGAGGCGGTTATAGCAGGCCAGTTCGGCCCCAACTCCTACGGGGTTCTTCAGGCGGCGGGGATAAGAATGTACTCTGCCCCAGCGACCATGACGGTCAGGGAGGCCATTGCGGCTCTCCTCAGAGGCGAACTCCAGCCTGGGATTCAAGGCGGAACCGGAGGAATGGACGGTTACGGCGGTGGAATGGGCAGAGGTATGAGACGCGGAAGAGGCATGGGTCGTGGAATGGGAAGAGGTAGAGGCGGAGGATACGGTCGCGGCGGCTGGTGAGCTTTTCCTCCTTTTCAGCCTTCTACGCACTTTCAAAATTTGAGCCTTCAAATGGCTAATTCTGACTCACGGGGCGGAACCCTCTCCGGGTTTGCCACCCAGGTTCCAATGTCGCACTTGATATCCTGAGTTCATCGGGATTTTTGCGATACTGACCTGCCACTACCTGCTGATGTGAACGAAGTTTTTTAGGGATAAATAAGGACAAAAATCAAAGTTCCACCGCGTCCCATAGGCTCAGGCCGTTTTCCCGGGGCTTTCTCTCAAGGAGCTCACCCAGGAGTTCCTGCATGAACACCTCGGCCACGAAGACCTCAGCCTCAATGAGATGCCCTCCGTACAGCATACCGTCGGAGTCTCCCAGGGCAACGTGGATATGGGCGAAAGGCTCGCCGTCCTTTACGCTTATGTTGCCTGTGAGGGACACCAGTTCGTATGTGCCGGTCAGCTCGATGACCTTGTACCCGCCAGCGTCCTCGTCAAAGTAACCGATTTTCGGGTTCTTCAAACTTCCAATGGCACTGACAGTTCCGATCAGAACGTTGTTTTTTCTCGCGAACTCGTTTATGAATCCCAGAAGCTCCTTCCCTTCGGGGACCCTGAGCAGAAAATTCCTGCCCCTCGAAAACCTCATTCCATTCACCTCAAAGCTAATAAGCCTCTTCCGATTTAACGGTTTGGGTGAGAAAATGAACACAAAAAGAGCAATAATGCGTATCTTCCCGGAGATTCCGGAATTCAAAGAGGTTGACTTCTCCCAGTACTCAACCCCCTACGGGGCTCTGCTGATAGCCTTCCTCGATAGTGGAAAAACCGGCCTGAGAGAGTTTGAGGAGTTCGTTGAGGAAAACGGCGGGACGAAGGCGGACGTTGGAAGGTTCCTGATCTCAATATTCCAGTACCTCCTCATCAGATACCGTCGCTATGGAGACGAAAGCGTAGAGGTACCCGCGTTCAAGATTTTCCTGACCCTTAAGGGCTGGCTCAACGAGCATGGCTTTGAGAACGACTACAGAAGGCTCCTTCACTCGTTCGTCGGCTATCTCGTGGGCATAGCGGGGAGGATTGCAGAAAGGTTCGACTGCGAGATAGGTCCAGCATACATGAAAACCGCCTACCTGCTAACGATTGAATCGGAGGAAACCTTTGGAGGGGAGTATTTCAGCGAGCTTAAGGAGAAGGCCAGAGAAATGCTTGAGGAGGTTTACAGAAAATGCAAAATCGATAGAACGCTTTTCGAAAAACGAAAGAAGGACTGCTAAGCTGCCTCCATAGCTCGAATCATCTCTCAAGGGTTACCTCCGCGTAGCTCCGGGGGTCTTCCCAGATTCTAACCTTTATGCGCTTCACGTTGTCTCCCGCCTTCTCCGCTATCCTTTCGGCGAACCACTCCGCTATGTACTCAGCGGTGACGTTGGGCTTGTCGAGGATTACCGCCTCGTCCACGGGCAGTTCCAGCCGCTTACCGTTCTTCTCAATGATAACAACGTCCCCCCCTCTCTTGACGACCCAGCTCTCGCTTACCAAGATTCGATGATCAAGGAGCTTTATAAGCTTGCTCAGATGGTTGAAGTCAAATATCATTCCGTTCTCGTTGAGTTCGCCCCATATTTCGACGTCGACATTGTACGTGTGCCCGTGTATCCGGAGACATTTGCTCTCGTAGGGAAGAACCAAGAAGTGCGAGCTGTCGAAATCCTTGTGCCAGCCAATCTTTCTCTCAACCATGCGGAACGTCATTTCTCTCACCAGGCTACGTTTGGGGAACACAGGTTATAACAGTTACTGGGTCGGAAGGGAGAAAGTCTATAAAGCAAACCACCGTACCGGTTTTGATAGCCATGCCGATGGGAATGGGACCTGGATGGGGCCGGGGCAGGGGCAGAAAAAGGAAGATGCGCATGATCGGGTTTATCCCCCAAGTTAGGCATTTCTATCCTGCCCTACCCCCTGTAGGACAGCCAAAACCGCCGATTTTCATGACGTATGAGGAATTTGAGGCCCTTCGGTTGGTGGACTATGAGGGGCTAACCCAGGAAGAGGCAGGGAAGAAGATGGGTGTCTCAAGGGGGACAGTCTGGAGGGCTTTGAGCTCGGCCAGAAAGAAGGTTGCACAAATGCTGGTTGAAGGAAGGGAACTGATAATCCTGCCTCAGGGAAACGAGATCCCAAAAAATGCTGGCGAAGAAGAGCTGTAAGGGTTAAATTTTTGGAAAAATCTGTTATCTGTTGATTATTGGGTCATTTGACTGGTCTCTTGGTCGTTTTGTTTTTTAGGTAAGCCTAATTCTCGTTGGGAGGTTCTCTCAAAATTTTCAGTTGGATTTTACGTGATAAAAGAGACATATTCTTAAAATATTTTGAAATGTAACTTAAACTTGTTAAAATTTTAAAATTTTGATTTAATGTACAAGTTCAGTATATACACTAAAAATTATTGCCAAATAAATACGATTTAGAAATGTAAAAATCCCAAAAAATTTACTATTGTGGAAAAGAATTATTGGCCAAAAGTGCACATTAAGACATGTCAGCCAGATGCCACAAGCCCGACACTAGCTACTCAAGAACCTAGAATAATGGTCAAAAGATCGGTATTTTAACACCAATATCCGATTACAATTAAAGATGGTGCAATTTGAGATAAGTGTGTTCAGCCCATAAAGGATAGAAACGGAAGGCGTGGTAGGGGTAGCCTTTTGATAGAGGTACTCACTCAGAGCGCAGAGATGGCACATTCGGCACCCAAACACCCACTCACGTGATGAATGCTCTGATGCGGAGCGACTCAACCAGAAAACTGCAACGCCCTGCGCGCCATTATCTTACCTATTCTAATATACAGTTATGTACACAAGTTTTGGATATAATGTACCTTATATCCAAAATTCATGGACACTTATGAACATTTAAACTCCCACAGGAGGCAACCTAAATGTTCCACTTGGGCACACGGGGACGCCACGAGACTCAGCTCCCGTACTCATCGCAGGGCCTAACAGGACTCTGCACCACCGTCCCTCAAGTCAATGTCTCTGATGCGGCTACCCGGAGGAATCCGGAGCCCGGTTAGTTCCACACTACCTTCAATTGTAACCAATTTTTGGTTCCTGAAAGCCCGATCTCACAGAAAACTTTTGGGGGTCAGGAGTACTTTTGAACAACAAACTTCACGCAGGTTGTTCTCAGGGGTTGTGAGGGGAACAAATGCATGTAGCTAGAAATGACGGCTGTTCTCACCACGCACTCATGCACAGTGATGAACATTTTGTTGAGAATTACTTTATATCGATGGTAATAAATAAGCAGAATTTAACATTATTATTAGTAGTTTTTAGATCCATTATATTAAACAAACTTAATAAAAAAGGCAATGTTAAATTTAACTTCTAAATTTTTGGACACATATATTCCTGTTTATCAAAGTAAATCTTCACCCAAAAATCTGAGGATCAACTTGCACCACAAGACGGGGAGTATGAAAAAAGAATACGGGCCCCGGATAAGGAAAAAGAGGGCTCAAAGGCCCTCTTTTTTCTCTTTCTCCTCTATCCACGCGATTACGTTGTCGACTATCTGTGGGGCCATTCCCACGTAGTTCTCCGGCTTCAGGCTTTCGAAATCATTCTCACTTAGGAACTTTTTGACGTCTTTACTCTCCTTAGCCACCTCTATCAGGTCCCTGTTCTCTTCAAACGCTTTCATGGCAAGCCTTCTAACGAGTTCATGTGCCTCCTGCCTCCCCATGCCCCTCTCAGTCAGCTTCAACATCAGCGGCTCGGCCATGATAAGGTTGTTGGTCAGGTGCAGGTTCCTCCTTATGTTCTCCGGAAAGAACTCAAGGCCTGCAAGGACTTTCTTCATGCTCTTCAGCATCTCATCGAGCAGAACAAAGCTCTCCGGAAGGATAACACGCTCAACAGAGGAGTTGGTGAGGTCTCTCTCATGCCAGAGGGGGTTGTTGAGCAGGGCAGGGAAAACGTTTGAGTAGAGAACCCTTGCGAGCCCGCTCACCTTCTCGCTCCTTATCGGGTTCCTCTTGTGGGGCATGGTCGAAGAGCCAACCTGCTTTTTTCCAAAGGGCTCGCTGATTTCGAGTATCTCGGTCCTCTGGAGGTTCCTTATTTCGAGAGCCATCTTGTCGAGTGTTGAGGCAATGAGCGCCAGAACCATCATAAGTTCGGCGTAGACGTCGCGCTGGATTATCTGATTGCTTATCCTGGCGGGCTTTAGGCCGAGGTCTTCCATAACGAGGCGCTGTATTTCGGGGCCTTTCTCTCCAAAACTCGCCATCGTTCCAACGGCACCGCTCATCTGGCCGACTAAAACCCTTTCCTTCAGCTCCCCTAGCCTGTCTATGTGCCTCTGTATCTCATCGAGCCATATGGCAAACTTCATGCCGTAGGTGGTTGGAACCGCGTGCTGGCCGTGCGTCCTGCCGATGCAGACGGTATACCTGTGCTCCCGGGCTAGGCGTTTGAGTATGGAGCGAAGCTCCTTCAAGTCCTTCTCCACTATCTCAAGGCTCTCCTTTATGAGGAGCGCGTTGGCCGTGTCGATTATATCGTTGGAAGTGGCACCCAGGTGGACGTACTTTCCGTGTTCACCGCAGACCTCGCTTAGGGCCTTGACGACGGCCATTATGTCGTGGTGTATTTCGGCCTCTATCTCCTTGACACGCCCCACTTTGACCCACTTCGTGTTAGCCCTTTCTGAGATAACCCGTGCACTTTCTTCCGGAATATTGCCCACCTTCGCGTGGGCCCTCGCGAGTGCGGCCTCAACGTCCAGAAGTTTTTGCAGCTTGTTCTCCTCGTCCCAGATGCGCCTCATTTCCTCGCTCCCATAGCGGTAATCGATCGGGTGAACGGCCATCTTATCACCAAGTCTATGGCAATTTTTGAATCTTAAAATCTTTCGCTTGACATTAATTTGAAGGAGCAAGATTGGCTATTCGATTCGAGCATCGGAGGCACAGGAGTGTCCAATAACGCTATCTAACGACCGAAAAGTATTTAACTGAAACGCCACGATAGCCTAACGACAAAACTTCCGGAGGTGCCAGAAATGGCTGAGGAGCACGTCGTCTACATTGGAAAGAAGCCGGTTATGAACTACGTCCTCGCCGTGATAACCCAGTTCAACGAGGGCGCCAAGGAGGTCAGCGTTAAGGCTCGCGGTAGGGCCATCAGCAGGGCCGTCGACGTCGCTGAGATCGTCAGGAACAGGTTCCTCCCAGAGGTCAGGGTCAAGGAGATCAGGATCGGCACCGAGGAGCTCCCGACCGCCGACGGCAGGACCGCCAACACCTCAACCATCGAGATCGTTCTCGAGAAGCCGTGAATTTGAGTTCCCTTTCCTTTTCCTTCGGGTTCTTCTGCACGCTTCAAATGCGGTTGAAGTTGTGAAAACCTTTAATACGGCCCCACCGTATTTCTTCCAGGTGGCGCCCTTGGACTACGAGACGATAGACATTCACGACGAAAGAGCCAAGGAGCTGGCCCAGATTCTGATGAACGATAAGGCCATAGCCATTCTCCACCTCGTTGAAGACCGGGCGCTGTCGATAAGCGAGATAGCGCGCGAGCTTAACCTTCCAATTTCTACCGTGTCGTACCACGTAGATAAGATGCTCAAGGTTGGCCTGATTGAGGTGGCTGGAAAAAAGTACGGGAAGAGACTCCAGGAGGTCAAGCTTTACCGAGCCTCCAACAGGCCGATTCTCCTCGTTCCGCGGAAGAGCGTCGCAAAGGTTAAGAAAAAGCCGGTCATGGGATTTGAAAGGCTCCACGTCATCAGCCTTGGAATAGCAGGACTGGTTTCTGTGGGGGTTTACGCGGCTTCAACCAGGTTGCTGGCTCCCATGGGAGCATCTGGAAAGGATTCGGCGTACGAGATTGGAAACATCAGCATGATGTCCGCACCCGGAAAATCGCTCGTATCGGTGGTGTCAAACACCAGCACCACCCAGGCCACAGCGCTTCCTTCAGCACCCACAGCCCACACATCTGCGATTTCGGCCCTTCTGGCCATTGTAACCTTCATCTTAACGTTCCTTCTAGTTTCGTACATTTTGAAGCGTCGGGCATGAAGAAAGCTTTTTAAGTTTCTCTCCCAACCCCCGGTTGGCGAGGTGGTAAAATGGCACCTAGGATAGCCGTGGGACAAGTGGTTAAGAGAAAGGCAGTCATCGTCAAGCCGGACGACACCGTCCACAGGGTCGCCAGGATTCTCTCAAAGAACAAGGTGGGAAGCGCGGTTGTTGTTAAAGACGACGAAATCGTTGGAATAATAACCGACCGCGACATACTCGACAAGGTCGTTGCGAAGGGGAGAGATCCCAAGACCGTCAAGGTCGAGGAGGTTATGACGAAGAACCCGATAACCATCGAGGACGACTATGAGGTTCAGGACGCGATCGACAAGATGATGGACAAGGGTATAAGAAGACTCCTCGTTACCAGGCTCGGAAGGCCGATAGGCTTCGTCACCGCCGCGGACCTTCTCGCTGCTCTCAACGCGTACAATAGTGAGAGTGAGGAGGAAGCCAGCGAGGAGACGGAGGTCTACGGCATCTGCGAGCTCTGCGGCCAGTACGGTCCCCTCTACAAGGTCTACATCGAGGGCGGCGAGAAGTGGATCTGTGAGAGCTGCAAGGACAGCCTCAACCTCTGACTCCCTTCAGTTCTTTCATAACTTCATCGAGCACCTCAGCGAAGGCCCTGTTCCTGTTCTCAACGCTCAGCGTGTAGAGCTTTCCAAGGGGACGGAATTTATCGACCATCTTCCTGTGGACGACCGCCAGCAGCGGTTTCTCGGACTTCAGAACCTCGCCGATGACCCTGACGAACTCGTCGCTCTTGTACTCCATCGGGCCTATCTCGTCTATGACTATCAGATCCGCTTCAACAAGGGCGCGCCTTATCGCCGAAACGCCGACCCGCTCAAGCTCGTCAACGTGGACGACGTACTTCCCGAAGGGAACGCCCGGGAGGTGCGAGGTCCCTCTAACGCTGGCCAGGGTTCCCTCCTCTCCGGTGTCGAGGGCAGTGATCCTGAAGCCCACACGCCTTCCACCCCTCCGCACCTCTCTTGTGATCATTCCACCGACGAGGTAGCCCCAGCGGTCGGCTTCCCTCGCGACCCTTTCCACCAGCGTCGTTTTCCCGACTCCCGCCGGGCCGGTAACGAATATCCTTAGCACCATTTCAACCACCGAAGGAGATTTAAGCTCCTCCCTTAAACCCTTTGGGGTGGTGGCTGTGGAGATGAGGTACAAGCCCGAGGAACTCACGAGGCTCCCGAGGAGTGTGCGCTATGAGCGCGGGAAGGTCATCATGATAGACCAGGCCCTTCTGCCAAGGGAGTTTCGCATGATTGAGCTGACAACCGTCGATGAAGTTGCCGATGCAATAATCACCATGAAGGTCCGCGGTGCGCCCGCAATAGGTGCAGCAGCAGCCTTCGGTCTGGCCCTCTACGCCGACACTTCAAAAGCCAAAACCAAGGATGAGTTCATGGATGGATTTTACCGGGCGTACGACAGGCTGAAGAACACGAGGCCAACCGCTGTGAACCTCTTCTGGGCACTCAACAGGGTGAAGAAGCTCGTCGAGGAGCACCTTGAGAGCCCGCTCGACGAGATTAAGAGCATGATTGTCGCCGAGGCGCAGAGGATAGCGGACGAGGACGTCGAGGCCAACCTCAGGATGGGCCACTACGGTGCCGAGGCCCTTCCGGAAGGGAACGTTCTAACGCACTGCAACGCGGGAAGTTTGGCAACGGTCCAGCTCGGAACGGTTGGAGCGGTTCTCAGGGTGATACACCGCGATGGGACGCTCAAGCTCCTCTGGGTGGACGAGACGAGGCCCGTCCTCCAGGGCGCGAGGCTTTCCGCGTGGGAGTACCACTACGATGGCATACCGCTTAAGCTCATAGCCGACAACATGGCCGGCTTCGTCATGCAGCAGGGGAAGGTCGATGCCATCATCGTCGGCGCCGACAGGATAGTGGCCAACGGCGACTTCGCCAACAAGATTGGGACGTACACCCTGGCAGTCCTCGCGAAGGAGCACGGGATACCGTTCTTCACGGTAGCGCCGCTCTCGACAATAGACATGAGCCTCAAGAGCGGGAAGGAGATACCCATCGAGGAACGGAAGCCCGAGGAAGTCCTCACCTGCGGCGGCTGCAGAATTGCGCCCGACGTTGACGTCTACAACCCTGCCTTTGATGTCACGCCGCACAGGTACCTGACGGCGATAATAACCGACAGAGGCATCGTTTACCCGCCCTTTGAGAGGAACCTGCGCAGGCTCTTCAGGAAGGAGTGAACTCCTTTCTTTTCTCCTTCAACGACCTCCTCAACAAAAACGCCCTTTATCTCGCCAATCTCTTCCTCCAAAGCGGGGAGGAGCAGGCCCAAGAGCTCCAAAGGCTCAAGGCAATTGCAGTCGGTGGAATACTCAAAAGGTTCTCCGGAAAGCTCGACCCGGAGCGATACTCCCCCATCAGTTTTCAGTACTTCAAATGGAAACGTGCCGTTTTCTGCAACCACCTTGCCTTTAACGAGCATCATCTGCTAAATTGAGTCCCCAGATTAAAGGATTTCTTAATCAGAAGGTTTTAAACCGGTGGTTAAACCCTCCGAGAACGTTAAAAGCCTTCGGGCACAGGTTTCCTTGGTGGTGCTCATGTTCTGGCTGAAAACCAAAATCATCGAGGGTGGGGGAAGCCTGCGAAGGCTCTCAAAGGAGGCCAGAGGGTACGAGCGCGTTCTCATACTCTCTTCACGCTCGATGAAGAGGCACGGCTTCCTGAAGGAGGCCGAGGACTACGTAAGAGAGGCCGGGGCGGAGGTCTTTTCGATAGCTGGACTTCCAGCGGAGCCGAGCGTCGAGGTCATAGAGGAGTTCCTTCCGAAGGTGAAGGATTTCGAGCCCGATCTGCTGGTGGCGCTCGGCGGCGGGAGCGTGATAGACACCACCAAAGCCCTGAAGGTCTTCTACGACGCTCCCGGGCTGAACTTCGAGGAGATAGCCTTCATAGACCGCTTTTCAAAGCCCAAGCCCGTTCCCAAGCTCAGAACAAAGCTCATAGCGATTCCCTCGACGAGTGGAGCTGGAAGCGAGGTATCCGCTGCCAGCGTCCTCAAGAAGGGCGACGTTAAGTACAACATAGTGACCCCGGAGATAGCGCCCGACGTGGCAATACTCGACCCCCGTTTGCCAAAAACGATGCCGAGGGAAGTTGCGAGGAACTCAGGCCTCGACGTCCTCGTCCACGGGATAGAGGCCTACACGACAAAGGTCGCCAGCGACTTCAGCGACGCGATGGCGATGAGAGCGATAAAAACGGTCTTTGGGTTCCTTGAGAAGAGCCTGGAGGGCGACGGGGAGGCGAGGGAGAGGATGCACTACGCCTCAACGATGGCGGGCATAGCCTTTCTCAACGCACGCCTCGGCCTCTGCCATGCCATGAGCCACAAGGCGGCGTGGATTGGTCCGCACGGCCTCCTCAACGCGATACTCCTACCCTACGTCATGGAGTTCAATGCCACGAAAAGCGACTACGCGAGGAGGCGCTACGACGAGATAGCGAGGGAGCTCAGCTTAAGGGACTGGAGGGAACTCATTGACGCCGTCAGGGGGCTGAACGAGAGAACGGGCGTTCCAAGGCTGAGCGAGCTCGTTGACGAGGAGACTTTCATGGCAAAGCTGGACGAGATGGCGGAGAAGGCCTACCGCGACGGGCTCGTTGCCTTCAATCCCGTCGAGCCGAAGCCGGATGAGATAAGGGAGCTCTACCTGAGGGCATACAGAGGAGAATAAGCCACCCTCTTTTTATCAATCTCTTATGGCGGGGCTACCCCGGCCACGGAGTTCCAAACATTATGTGGTTCTGAAACTGGGGAGATTGTGAAGGAGGTCGAGGTGGACGGCCCGATACAGAGCGTCGAGCACCTGTTTCCAAACATTATGTGGTTCTGAAACCGCCTCGTGGGCGCAAAGGGAGAGCTTCACTACAGCCGTGTAGTGTTCAGGTTTCCAAACATTATGTGGTTCTGAAACGGTTAACTTTTTTGCCCTATTGAGCAAATAGAGTAACGCCAAACCCCCATATAAATTTTGCGGTTACCAGAAGTTCAGAAAACAGCACCAGAACAAAAACCCCAAACACTCCAAACACAAACCATCCAAAATAGTAAGAAAACCGAAAAAGAAAGAAAAAGCCCCAACAAACCAGGGGAGGAGATAACGCCAGGGAGAGGACCAGCGGGGCAGGCTAAACCTCTCCCGGGGAAAACAAAGGCTAACCAGCGGAAACCACTCCACCAGACTCCCTCGCGAAGCCTCCGAAAGCTCAACTGAGACGGCAGAGAGCCCCGTTTGGGGCCCGTCTGGAAAACGGTAGAAAACGCTCCTCCGAGCTGAGGGAGAATTTTCAGGGCCTTTCTCGGTTTATAAAAGAGTTATAACGCTCTGTTTTCAAACGCGTGCACGGTTTTACTTCTATGTAACGTAAAAAAGCGAAAAGCCGTTTTAGGGCTCTTCTGGCTGAGAAAAGCATTCAGGGAAGAAATCACTCCACCCATCTCCGAGGAGAATTTTCAAAACGCCTGGATAAGCTTGAAGCGCGCTTGTTTTATCCGCGCTTTCAAAGTTAGGGGGGAGGTTTTAAGTCTTCTTCTGGGTTTTTTAAGTTTTCTCGGCGTTCATTCGCTTGAAACAAAAAAGTAAAGCCTTAGATTCAAAAAAGAAGGAAAAAACTCAAAAGACCCCGTGTAACGATGGACAAAAATGTGGTCTCAATCGGTCATATCCCCGGTTATCTTCCCGCCCTTCATCACCTCGACGATGGCAAGGCTGAGCAACGCGAGGAAGAGGTATATTCCCGCCGACGTCCCGAAGAGCACCTCGTAGGCCTTCGTCGTCGGGATCTTTATCTGCACCCACGAGGGCGCCCCTGGCGGGTGGAAGAGGACGTAGTAGGTGCTCATCACGGTTCCAGCGATAGCTGGCCCCCACGTCGAGCCGAAGTTCCTGAAAAGGCTGTTGGCACCTGTCGCTATTCCCATGACCCTCTGCGAAACCGAGAAGACGAGCACGTTGATGAAGGAGATGTTCATCAGCGTTATTCCCGCGCCAACGTAGGTTATCACCGCCACGAAGGCCCAGAGGTGGTTCGGGGGGAACTGCTGGGCGTACTTGGCGAGAACCGCGAGCCCGGAGCTCGCCACCAGCGCGCCGGTCACCGCGAGAGGCTTCGCACCTATCCTGGGCATCAGTTTGCCTGCGAGTGGCGCTATGACCAGCATGACGCCGGCCATCGGGGTCATGAGCAGGCCGCTCTCAAGGATACTCTTGCCGAAGCCGTAGGGCGGCTTCATCTGGAAGATGTAGGTGTTCGCCTGGCTCATCATCGAGATGCCGAAGGCCGCGAACATTATGCCGAGGTTTACTATCGCTGGGTTGCGGGAGGTCACAATGTCGAGCGGGATGAGCGGGTTCTCGGCCCTTCTCTCCCAGAGGGCGAGGAAAACCGCACCGACTATCGAGAGCGCGAAGAGGACGAGCGTCTCCCTCGCGGTCCAGCCGATGTTGGGAGCGCGCGTGACGGCAACCAGGGCAGGAACGACGGCCCAGACCAGGAAGAGCGCTCCCGGCCAGTCGAGCTTTCCGGGGTTTACGTAGCGGCTCTCGCGGAGGATTTTCCACGCAAGGATGAACATGATGACAGCAAACGGTGCCGCCGAGTGGTAAGTCCAGCGCCATCCCCAGTGCTGGGTGACGTAGGCACCGAGCGGAAGGGCTATGACCATACCGACACCGAACATCGCGCTTATCATCCCCTGAACCTGGGGCACCATCTCGGGCGGGAACTCCTCGCGGACGAGGCTGAAGGCGAGCGGGAATATTGCCATGCCGAGACCCTGGATTGCCCTGCTGAAGAGGAGCCACTCGAAGCTCGGTGCAAAGCCGTTGAGTATAACCCCGAGCGTGTAGAAGCCCAGAGCGACGAGGAACATCTTCTTCTTGCCGTACATGTCCCCGAGCTTGCCGAATATGGCGGCACTTACCGTTCCGACGAGGAGGTATATCGTCAGAATCCAGCTGACGTCGTTGGGGTTGATGGCGAACTCCTTCTGTATCGTCGGTAGTGCTGGGGTCAGCATTGCCTCAGTGTACATGACGAGGAGGGGCAGGAGGACGACCACGAGGGTCGCCTTCTTCGCGTAGCTAAGGTCGTAGGTTTCTCCGTTTCTGACCACTTCCATCCCTACCACCGATGTATCGAACGATATATCGCTTTATAAAGATAGCGGTAGGGGTTATAAACTCCGGGGAAGAACTGCAAAGGGGTGTGGATATGTCCGAGGTAGTCTCGGGGGTGTACCGAAAGGGGGAGCTCATCATAATCGACGGAAAGGAGCTCCACGAGGGGGACACGATAACGGTCAGGATACTCACGAGAAAGGAGCTGGTTGAGAGGCTGGCAGGAATACTCGGCGAGGGAAAGGCCGGCGAGGTGGAAAAGTACGTGGGGGAGCTCCACGATGAGGGTTCTCCTTGATACCAACGTCCTGTACAACTACCTCTACAAGACCGAGCTAACCCCAAGGGCGAAGGATATCCTGTCGGAGGATTACGAGTTTTACATCAGCGCCACGGTTCTGAACGAGCTGAGCTACGCGGTGATTCGAAAAACGGCCGAGGTAACGTTTGGAGCACGTTCGTATCACAGGGTCAAGGAGATACTGAGAGAACAGGGATACAGACCCTTTGAGGAACCCCTAAGCAGAATGGAACTCGTCCTGCAGGCCCTGGGGATAGAAATTCTCCCCGACTCAAGCGATTGGGAGGCCATACGGGGATTCATACGGAGGTACTCACTCCTTCCAAACGACGCCACGATACTTGCCACCGCCGTGGAGAAGGGAGTGGATGCCATTGCAACCTTCGATAAAGACTACAGTAAAGTTCAAGAGGTAAAGATTGTCCCTTAAACCATGCACCCCCTCCTCAGGAAGGCCATCAGGGAGCGCTTCGGAAGGCTCAACAGGCTCCAGCAGGACGCCTTCAGGGAGGTTAGCTCAGGAAAGGGCGTCCTGATAATAGCACCCACAGGTTCAGGAAAGACTGAAGCGGCAGTTCTACCGGTATTCAACGAAATCCTTGAAGGGGGACTTAAACCAATTTCTGCACTCTACATCGCACCGCTCAAGGCCCTCAACAGGGACCTGCTCGAGAGGCTGGAATGGTGGGGAAGGAAACTTGGAATAACCGTAGAGGTGAGGCACGGCGACACTTCAGCCTACAGGAAGGCAAAGCAGACGAAGAATCCCCCGCAGATGCTCATAATCACTCCCGAAACGATGGGGGTTATCCTGACGGTCAAATCCCTCAGGAAGCACCTCGAGAACGTGAAGTTCGTCATCGTCGATGAGATAGCGGAGCTGGTGGACAACAAAAGGGGAGCACAGCTCCTCCTGAACCTTGAAAGGCTCGCCGAAATTGCCGACTTCAGGAGAATAGGCATGACTGCAACGGTAGGCAACGAGGAGGAAGTGATGGAGTGGCTTGGAGCAGATACAATAGTCAAGCCGAACTGGAAAAAGCGCTATCGCTTCCACGTTCTCTACCCGAGACCAGAGGGGAGGGACCTCGACCTCGCCCGGGAGCTGAGCGTCTCGCCCGAGATAGCCTCTAGACTGAGGGCCCTGTGGGGGGTCGTCGAGGAGCACGGGAAAGCTCTGATATTCACCAACACGCGGCAGTTCGCGGAGATTCTGGCGCACCGCCTCAAGGCCTGGGGGAAGCCCGTTGAGGTTCACCACGGCTCGCTTTCGAGGGAAGCCAGAATCAAGGCCGAAAAGGCCCTCAAGGAGGGCAGGATTAAAGCGCTGATATGCACGTCCTCAATGGAGCTCGGCATAGACATAGGCGACGTTGACGTCGTAATCCAGTACATGAGCCCGCGCCAGGTGAACAGGCTCGTCCAGCGCGTCGGGAGGGCAAAACATAGAATCGGAGAGGTCAGCGAGGGCTACGTCATAGCGACGAACGTCGAGGACTACCTCCAGAGCCTCGTCATAGCGAAGCACGCCCTTGAGGGCAGATTCGAGGCGGTCGAGCCGATGGGTGGGCTGGACGTTTTAGCTCACTTCATCGTCGGCCTGCTCATCGAGTACAAACGCCTTCCTCGCGAGAGGCCCTACGAGATAGCGAGGCGGGCCTACGTTTACAGGGATTTGAGCTGGAGCGACTACCTCGACGTTCTGAAGGTTCTCGAGGACGCGAGACTCATAGGCTACGACGGGGAGAACGGTCTCCTTTATCTCCGCCGCGGCGCGTTCCAGTACTACTACGAGAACCTCTCAACGATTCCTGACGAAGTCTCGTGGAGGGTTTTCGATTCCAAGAGCGGACACGTCATTGGAAGGCTCGATGAGAGCTTCGTGATGGACCTGGAGGAGGGCATGGAGTTCGTCATGAACGGCCGGAGCTGGATCGTGCTCAAGATCGACGACGAGGCGAGGCTTTTGAAGGTCCGCGAGAGCAAGAGCCTGGAGAGCGCGATACCGAGCTGGGAGGGCGAGATGATCCCCGTTCCCTTTGGAGTGGCCCTCGACGTCGGCAGGCTGAAGAGGGAGCTGGCTTTCGACTTCGAGAAGGCGAAGGGGCTTTTGGAGGGGGTGGAGTTCAGCGAGGAGGAGCTGAGAAGGGCGTTTGACGAGATCAGGGACGAGCCCTTCTCGACCGACCGCGACATCGTCGTCGAGAGCACGCCGAAAGCGCTGGTAATCCACGCGGACTTTGGAAACCGGGCCAACGAGGCCCTCGGGCGGCTCGTTCACTCGCTCCTCATACTGCGCTACGGCAGGGTCTTCTCCGTGAGGAGCCAGGGGCATGCGGTGGTCTTCAAGACGCCCTTCCAGCTGAACCCTGAGGAGGTGAAGCGCTACCTCTACCAGGAGCCGGGGAGTTTGGAGTTTATAGTCTCCCGCGCGCTGAGGGATTCCCACGCCTACCGGTGGAGAATGACGAACGTGGCGAAGCGCTTCGGGGCCCTGAGGAAGGACGCAAAGATAAGGAAGGTCGAGAGGCTCTTCGAGGGGACGGTGATTGAGCGCGAGACCTTGAACGAGCTCTACCACGACAAGGTTGACGTAAGAAAGGGAGAGCTCGTCCTTGAGATGCTCAAGAGGGGCACGATGAGGGTGAAAACGGTTCTCAGGAAGGAGCCTTCAACGCTTGCCCGGCTGAACATGGCCGTCGGCGGCGAGTTCCTGCTGAGCGGGACGCTGGAGAGGGACGAGGTACTTGAGCTGTTCAGGAAGAGACTGCTCGACCACGAGGTCGTTTTAGTGTGCACCAACTGCGGGTGGCACTCGAGGACGAGGGTGGCGAGGCTTCAAAACATAGAGCTAAGACAGTGCCCGCGCTGCGGCTCGAAGATGCTCGCGGTTGCCCACCCGATAGATGCGGAGGAGTTTCTCCCCGTCCTAGAGAAGGTTCGCCATGGGAAGCCGCTGGAGAGGAGGGCGGAGAGGACATACAGGAAGCTGCTGAAAGCTGCGGACCTCGTGGATTCCTACGGCTTCGAGGCAGTTTTAGCACTGGCCAGCTACGGAACCGGGCCGGACACTGCGGCGAGGCTTCTGGCGCAGTACCGGGGCGAGGCACTCCTCGTTGCCCTCATGGAGCGGGAGAGGCAGTTCATAAGGACGAGGCGCTTCTGGGTGGACAGGAAGGAGAAGGAAGAGGGTGGGGAAGAGGGTTCATGAGGGCCGCGCCAATGCTCGGGCGCCGCCGGGTAGTTAACCTCCCAGCTTCTTGATGCTCTTGACGTCGCCCTTCTGCACGAGTCTCAGCAGTTTGACCGCGTGGAAGAGCTGGGGGGCGTTGGCCTCGTCCTCCAGGAGCCCGTCCACGAGCCTGATGAGTTCCTTCTCCGCCTTTTCCATCGCCCTCTCCGAGAAGTCCGAGAACTCGAGGGCCTTGACGATGGCGAGGAGCTCGGGGGGAAGGCCGGCAGAGGTTACGGGGCGTTTCGACTTGGCCCTCTCCTCGACCCCCTGGAGGTGCTCCCCCTCGCCTTGGGCTTCTTTCCTGTAATCTCTGCGATGGCATTCCTGAGCTCCTCGACCTCTTTTGTAACGTCTATTCCTGCGGCTTTTAGAGTTCTTAGCGGATTTTTAGTCTGCGATGAAAATGCCTCTTCCATTGCTCGCAGGTGCTTGACATCATGATCCTTTGGCCACATTTTATTGATGAGTTTTATCGTGGGGGGAATCGCTTCTTTTATTGCGCGCTCGGTGGACTTGGCAACCGATGGTCCAAGTATTTCTCTTTCCTGTAATTTTTCCACAACAAGTTTTGCGAACTCTGAAGGCCTCTTTTCAATGTCCTCTATGCTTTTGTTTTTCATGACGAGATAGTCGTATATTGCGTCACCTATTGCCCACCCGATATCTTCGTGTTCCTTGCCCAGATGGTTTGCAACAAGAACAGCGAGCACTCCGTGGAGTATATGGTATCCCCGTGACTTTGGGTCTCTCTCCCAATGTAAGAATGGTACTCATGGTTAAGGATTGCTCTGGCACGTTTTGAGTCGCCAATTTCATCAACTGCAAGGGTTTTTTTTACCCTTTCATAGTTTTTTTCCGGGTCTATTTGCCTTATGAACTCTACATATCCGTCGAATGATATGTATGCGCCTATTATACCGTCTATAACTTCTTCGGGCAGCCCATACTTCTTCGCCAGTTCTTTACGTACTTCTTCCAAGGTCTTCCTTTTTTTCTTCCCCCCAAATATGAACATCCCGGTCAAGGCCAGAAGTGACAAAGCCACCACCCCTCAAACTTCATCGCTATTGGAGATAAGGTTTTCGAAGTCCCGACGGGCCCCCAAAACCCCCGGTTCCATGCAGGAAAGGGTTCCACTTTCCGGGGTTTTTGGTACCCTTAACCCCCCCACCAGTAACTGGTGGCCCCCCTATCTGAAAGCCAGTTCCACGAGTGGGTCGGGGATCACGTAGCCATCAACGGTCTTTTCAAGGTAGCCGTAACGGACGAGGTTGCTGAGGACGTTGGAGAAGTTCTTGTCGTCTATCCTCTTCCCCTCAAGAATCTCCACGGTCTCCTTTATCTCCTTCCAGCGGTGCTTCCCGTTGGCCACCGCCCGCATCGCCAGCTCGTAGCGGTGGGATAGCTCCCTCAGCCGGGAGAACTCCGCCAGAATCAGCCTCCTGGCGTCCTCCTTGAGCCTCTGGAGCGCCCGGGAGTGGCCCAGCCCGAGGTAGCGGTTGTAGCCGTAGAGGGTGAGCCAGCCGACTATGCCGTCCAGCTCATCGACCGCCTCATCGATCTCCTCCCGTGAAACCCTAAGGCCGAGCTCGTCAAAACCCCTCTCAAGAAAATCCACGCTCTGGTGCCTCTCAAAACGCTTCAGCCTGATCTCCAGGTGGGGCCTCCCAAAGAGCGCCGAGCCCGGGTCATGAAGCCTCAGAAAGTCCTCCAGCAGGCCAACCTCCGAGCCCGTCAGGACAAAGCTCACGTTCTCAAGCTCGTCGATGGCCCACGCGATGAGCTCCGGGTAGCGGGAATTCGAAAATCGCAGGTACTGGGCCTCGTCTATCGCGATGACAAAGCGCTCTCCGAGGGAGTTTATGCGCTCAAGGAGGTCGTAGAGGTTTACTCCCCTCTCGACCTCAACCTCAACTCCGAATCCAAGGAGGCGCACGCCCCTGATGCTTCTCGCTAGCTCCCTGGCCCGCTCCTTTCCCGACCTCTTCAGGAACCCCTCGAGGATGAGCTTTGCCAGGGCCTCCCTCGGCACATTGCCGAACTCGGAATAGACCTTTCTCGCGTCGATCTTGACGCTCCCGTAGGGGAGTTCATTCAGGGCAACGTTCAGGAGTGAGCTCTTTCCAAGGCGCCTGATTCCGAGGATCGTAACGAGGCCAAGGCCCTTCCTCAGGCCGTCCTCGACACGCTCAAGCTCATCTCTTCTGTCGTACAGTTCCTCCCTTCTGGTCTTCGGCCTCGGGTTGAAGAGCATACCCCCCACCAGTAACTGGTGGGGGGCCTTCCTTAAAAAGGTGATGGGAAGAGAAGGTTCACCCGCTCTTTCCATAAATCTCGTTGAGGGCCTTCAGGAACTCGCTGGCGGTAACCACGTCCCTCACGTCGATGTGCTCGTTCTTGGTGTGGGAGATGTCGAGGTTGCCGGGGCCGAACACTATGGTTCTGGTTCCGTTGTACATGAAGTTTATGGCATCGGTCCAGCTCCTCATCCCGCCGAACTCGTCTATCTCCGTGACTTCCATCGCCTTCTTCGCCAGCTGGACTATCTCCTCGTCCGGTTCGAGCTTGTAGCCGTCCCATATCTCGGTGTACTCGTACTTCAGCGTGTACTCGTCGAATATCGGGTCGAGCAGGTCGAGTATGTCCTCTACCTCCTGCTCTGGTAAAAGTCTCGCCTCAAGCCTTCCCCTGCAGAGGGCTGGGATCAGGTAGACCGGGTTCTCACAGACCAGCTCCTGGATTCCGATGTGAGGGTCGAAGAACTCGCCCCTGGCCTTGAAGGGCTCGAGCCTCTTCATCTCCTCCAGCATCTTGTAGGTCTCCTCTATCGCGTTCACCCCGCTCTCGGGGCACGCTCCGTGGGCCTCTTTACCGTCCACCTCGAAGTAGGCCTCGATGTTGCCCGCGTGGGCTATGTGAACCTCCAGGTCGGTCGGCTCAAGCACTACCGCCATCTTTGGTTTATACCTCTCCATGAAGAGCGCACTCCCGCGGCCGCCCAGCTCCTCGTCGCTGACGAAGACTATGCCGACGTTGAGTTCCTTCCCTTCCCTGCGGAGGTTCTCCAGCATGAGGAGTATAGCCGCGGCTCCCCCCTTTATGTCGCTCGAGCCGGTGCCGTAGATTATGTTGCCCCTCACGAAGGGCTCGGCGCGGATCGGTATTGTGTCCACGTGCACCTCGTAGAAGAGGTCAGCGTCCGGGTTCACGACCAAGTCTATTATCTCGCCGTCGCTCTCTATCCTCACGTCGTAGTCGAGCCTGTGAAGGAACTCCATGATGTGGAGCATTATCCTGTCCTCCTGGCCGGAGGGGGAGGGTATCTTTAAAAGCTGGAGGAGTATCTCCTTCGCTCTCTCGGTTTTCATTTGGGTCACCTAATAGGTTTTGGAGGGTGAGTTTATAAACCCCACCTCGAACTAACGTGGGCGATGAAGAGATTCATCCCTCCTGATGGGTGATGACGCGGTCCTCCCTCGAGCCCATTTGGGGGTGAAAGCATGAGAATAAGCCCCATCGAGGAGTTCCCCCGCGATATAGTGCCCGTTGAGATTCCTCCCCACACCACGATGCTGAGGGGCATAGGCTGGGACTCCAACGTTTACCTTGTGAGGGACGGGAGGGAGGCCCTCGTAGTGGACACCGGCACCGGCGTTAACTGGCACGTCTACGCTGAAATCTGGGAGAGGGAAGGCCTCCTCAACGGCGTTGAGAGGGTCACGATATTCAACACCCACGAGCACTTCGACCACGTGGGCGGGAACATGGCCCTGGCGGACTGGCTGAAGGGGAAGGGCATTGAGGTTCTCTTCGCCGCCCACGAGGTTACCGCAAAAACGCTGGAGAAGGGAGACGACTACGTGATTCTGGCCTATTCCTACGGGAGGAGGTTCGAGGCGCAGAAGGTTGATCTCCACATGAGGGAGGGCGATGCGCTCAAGGTCGGCTCACTGGAGCTTGAGCTGATTCACACGCCCGGCCACACGGCGGGAAGTTCGTGCCTCTACCTCGACGATGGTGAGACGAGGGTTATGTTCACCGGCGACACGGTCTTCAAGGGAACCGTAGGCAGGGTGGATCTGCCGACAGGGAACGGCTGGAAACTTCAGGAGAGCCTCGAAAGGCTCAGGGATTACGACGTTGATTTCGGCCTTCCTGGACACGGCTGGGTCATAAAGGACTGGAGAGAGAACATCGATGAAATCCTGGGGTGGCTCTGATGCGAAAGGGGACTGTGAAGGAGGTTCTGGCCAAGATAAAGTACGACCCGAGGGAGGACGAAGGGGACTACTACATCGTAATCGAACATCGCGGGGCCTACGGGAATATAAAGAAGATTCCCGTGGGAATGATAGAACTGGGGCACGGTTACTTCTTCGTCGGCGATGCCCAGATTCCATACCACCGCATACTCCAGGTGGTTAGGCGGGACGGGACGGTAATATGGGAGACGAGGAAGCTCTAGCCGGACTCAGGACACCACCGTGAGTTCAGACGTCAGGAGTGCCCACTCCCTCGGCTCGAAGGCTTCCTTTACCGCGGATACGATCAGGTAGCCGCCGTGGAGAAGGGCGCAGTCCTTTAGGTAGATGAGTATGTCCACAGCGCTTTTGAAGCCCAGCTCGAGGGCGATGTAGCCGAGGTTCTGAATGAAAACGGCCCCGTATCTCCCGTCCTTCGCACTCTCTCGCAGGAACTGACATAACCGTTTCTTGAGGGCAGGAAAGGCCTCCGGGCGAATCGAGTGGTCCGAATCAGTTTTGGTGACCCAGATGACCTCAATCTTTCTGTCCATGAACATTTCCAAGAAAACCTCCGGCTTTTCCCTGATCACGGCGATGAGAGGAGTCCACGATGGAAGGTCGAGGAGGAAGTACCTGGCCTTGAGATCATCGGTGAAGAGGTACCCTCCCGGTTTCAGTGATGCAGGGGACAGGTTCTTCTCCTCAAGGGATACTATGAGTTCGTACATCTTTCTTATAGCCTGATAGTGCTCCTCCTCCATTGCCGCGAGGCTGAGGGCAAGGGTTCTTGTGTCTTCATCGTCGGCGACACTGGCCAGCAGCTCGTACGTCTTCTTGGCAAAGAGCTCGCTCTTCATGCAGTACTCCAAGGCCGAGACGTAATCCCCAACTTTCTCGAACTCGGGATAGAACGGTGCAACCTCAACGGAAGGGGCATCGACCTTGGTGGGTTCTTCGTTGGGATATAACTTCTTGAAGAGGCGGTAGAGCCAGTCGCGGTGTTTCCGGCTTTCCTCACTCATCTTGAGAAAAAGGGCCTTCACACTAACTCTACCCGCCTTCTCGGCAAGTCTGGCGTAGTACTTTGCCTCTTCCTCCTCATTGAATATGGCGTAGCTCAAAAGCTCTTTTGGGGACTTGGATCTCAAGGCCTCGACGACTCCCACCATGAGATCCGTGTTACTAATGTTGGGTTCCATGTTATCAGAACCTCCCGTTGGTTAATTATTCGAACAACGGAAAAGCTTTTCTATCCCCCGGGAAACCGGTGACCATGATAGACGCCCACGCCCACTTCGAGTTCTACAAGAAGGACGCGCCACGCATAATCGAGGAGTGCAGGGGAGAGCTGAGGGCGGTCGTGGATTCCATCACAGAATACAGAAAAGCCCACGTCTGGAAGAGCTGGGGGCTGTTAAAGCCCTACTTCGGCTTCGTCTTTCCAACCCTCGGCTACCACCCGAACGAGGCCAGGAGGGGCAACTGGGAGAAGGTGAAGAGGGTGGGGGAGTTCATTCTTGAGCACGGGGACGAGATAGTGGCGGTGGGAGAGATAGGCCTCGACTACCACTACGCGGAAAACGAAAGGCAGAGGGAGAACCAGAGGGGGATTTTCAGGCACTTCCTCGAACTTGCGATCGAGCTTAAATTGCCGGTTGTGATACACGCTAGAGAAGCCGAAAGGGAGGCCTTCGAGCTCGTCCAGAGGGCCGGGGTTAGGGCGTACTTCCACTCCTTCGCAGGGAGCGTCGAGCTCGCGAGGGAAATCATCGAGAACGGCCACGTCGTAGGGATTAACACCGGAGTAGTTTTCATACCCGAGGTGCAGGCCGTTGCGAGGGCCATAGAGGTCGATCACCTCCTCGTCGAGACGGACAGCCCCTACATGAGCCCCGTAAGGGGGCAGAGGAACGTTCCGTGCAACGTGAAGGTCGCGGTTGAGTGGATAGCGAGGCTTCAGGGAATTGAGTTCGATGAAGCCGAGGAGGTAACGGAGAAAAACGCCGTTGAGTTCTTTGGTCTGGAGGTGGGAAGATGAAAGTCGAGGAGGTTGAGAGGGTAAGGGCGCTTTTGGAGGAGCTCGGGGAAGATGCCCTCATCGCAAGGCTTGACTCCTTCGTGAAGCTCAACGAGGGTCTGGAGAGCAAGAAGGGAGAGGACTACGTCCGGCTCTCGGTCCTGAGCTTCCTTGAGGGCCTGCTCATGAGCCTAAAGCTGAAGTACCCCGAGAACGGGGAAATCGGTGAGCTGTACGAGGAGGTTAGGGCAAGGAGGGCCGAGCTGGACGAGCTGTTCAGGAAGCCGGCGATGCAGAACCTTCAGTAGAAGTCCGGGAAAAGCTCGACCTCCTGGACGTAGCTCCTCCTCAGCTTCAGTGCCGTGTAGGCCCTCTCAAGCTCCCTGCCGAGATAGAAGGCGTGCCTCGGGCTTATCTCAAAGTGCCCCAGAATTGTGTCGATTATCGCGTTTGGCTCGTCTCCGACTACCGTCAGAACTGCTTTGGTTCCCCTGTGGGCGTTCACCCATATCCTTCCGTTTTCGACCCAGATGCGGAAGTAGACCGGCTCAAGCCCCACCGGCCTTTCCCTCGCCTCGACGACCTTTTCAGCGGGCTCGAAGCTCCACACCGGGCTTCTCTTCTCCTTCAAAATCAGCAGGTCGAAGCCCAGATCCTTCGGCATCTCAAAGAGGTTCATATCTATTGCCCTCCTAAGCTCCCTTACAGAACCCCTCGCCTTTGCGCTCGTCTCCGTTGTGAGGAGCAGGTTTATTGAAAGCTCCTTCGCGATTCCAGCGAGCAGGGCGTTCATCCCAACGCTGTCGGCGTCGTAGAGTTCAACCACGTTTCCAACCCCCGCCAGAAGAACATCGTCCGGATTCCTCTCGCGGTAGAGCTGGAAGGCCGTTATCGAGCGCGTCAGGTGGGGGACGTGCTCGAGTATTAAATCCGGAATCACCGCCTTGTAGCCGATGTCAAGGGCACTCTCCTTTAACCTCTCAAGGAACTCGACCCTCCCAGCCGGTTTGGCCGGGAAGAATCCCTTCCTCTGGTTGGTCGGGATTAAAACGACGGGCTTTTCAGTTACGAGATCCTCAAGGTTGCCGGCATCAACGCTCAGGAAGAGGTCGGCGTAGCTCAGAGCTTTCTCGATTTCGGCCGTGCTGAGCGAGTCGAAGCTGATTGGAACGTCGAAGCCATTCTCTTTAAGCTCCTCGCGGATTTCGGGGATTAGCTCTACGAAGTCAGGGTTCGTCTCGCCCGCTATCATTCCAATGTCGATTATATCGGCTCCCTCGCGGAGGTAGTGGAGGGCCTTCTCAATCGTCCCCTCAACTCCGAGCCTTGGGGCATCGACGACCTCGCCAAGTATCCTCGCAGGAAAGTCCCTTCCGACCGGAAGGTTTCCGATGAGAACGTTCCAGGGCTTTTTGAGGGCTTTCTCAATGTAGCGCTTATCCTTCGTTCTGTTCCTGATGTCTTCGACCCTCTTGAGCCCGTCGAAGGAGAAGAGCTTGTCCGCGGGAACCTCTTTGCTCAGTTTGAAGCCGTTTTCAATCGCCTTCAGCGTCTGAGGAATGTCCATCGCGTTCCTCGGCCCCTTGAATGCAGGGATTCCGAGTTCGTCTTCGATGGGCTGAGCGGAACCCCTGACCATGCCAGGAATGATAATGAGGTCGTAATCTTCGCTCTTTATGCCTCCCTTTTTCAGGTAACGGACTATCGTCTCGGGCGTCAGGAATGCCGCAACGCTGACCGGCGTGACGAAGACGTCGTAGCCCTGCCCGTACTTTCTAACGAGTGGCTCGGCGAGCCTTCCCGTGACGAGGAGGATTCTCATGGTTCCTGGTTGGAAGGGGACTTATAAAGCTCTTCCGCCAGGGACCATCGAAAGGTTTTTGTTCCCGCAGGAAAAAATCAACTCAAGGTGGTAATATGGAGGCCCGGAACGGCTCTGTTGGAATAGTGTTTGGCGAATCAACGACCGACCACTTCACCTTCATCGTGAACCCGAGGAACGAGCTCCCCCGCTTTGGAGAGTTTCTTGTGGTGAGGAACAGAGAGGGCGACGAGGTTCTCGCGCTCCTTAAATCGATAAGAAACCTTAACTGGCTCATGGAGGCAGGCAGAGGAAGCTATGACTACGTGGAAAAAACAGTCAACGTTTTCTCCCGCGGAATCCTTGACAAGAGCGAGGAAATCCTCGCAACAGCAAAGGTCCTCGGCGTCCTGAGAACGAGGGACGGGGAGTTCCTGACGAAGCCAGCCCCGAACCGCGTCCCCATAAAGCCGGGCGAGAGGGTTTACCTCGCGAGGGACGAGGACCTGGAGAGAATCTTTGCCAATGGACACCTCAGGATTGGAAAGCTCATCGCGAGGAGCAACATAGAGGTTCGCCTCGACGCAAACAGGCTCGTTTCCAGGCACTTCGCAGTCCTGGCCGTTACGGGAGCCGGCAAGTCCAACACGATAGCGGTTCTCACCAAAGAGCTGGTGAGCAACGTGAACGCGACTGTGGTGATACTCGACCCGCACGGCGAGTACCAGAAGCTCAGCTGGCCGGGAGCGAGGGTGAACCCGATAAAGGCCACCATAGACCCCGGAAGGATAAGGCTAAGCGAGTTCGCGACGCTCCTCGGCATAGCAGAAAACGCCAGCCTGCAGAGGCGCTTCCTCGGACTGGTCTACAGAACCGTGAGGGAGGAGATGAGAAGAGAAGGCAAGGTCGTCGGCGGAATGCCCTTCATTCACGCGATGGAGGACAAGATAGAGGAGTGGATAAGAATATACGAGAACACCGACGACAAGATAATCCACTACTACGACGAGAAGGGCATCGAGACGCCCAGAAAAATACAGGCAAGGGATTTGGAAGCCCTGATAAGGCTCAAGGACTACCTCAGCGAGCTTAGGGCCAACTTCGGCGAGTTCATCAGCCCAGTTAATGTGCTCAGCGAGATAAGGCCCGGAATGGTGAACGTCATAGACCTCAGCGGAATGGAGGAGGAGCAGATGATAACCCTCGCGAGCTTCGTCCTCCGCGGAATCCTTAAGAACCGCATCGACTACGTCAAGGGCTCAAGAACCGGCGACAGGAACCTGGTGCGGGAAGTTTCGGAGGCGTATCCTGCTCTCACCAAGCCCGTCCTGGTTATAGTTGAGGAGGCCCACATATTCGCGCCGAGGGGCGAGAAGAACCCCGCAACGCTGTGGCTCGGCAAGATAGCGAGAGAGGGCAGGAAGTTCGGCGTCGGTCTGGGCATAGTGTCCCAGAGGCCGAAGAAGCTCGACGACGACATACTCAGCCAGACAAACACCAAGATAATCCTCAAGCTCGTCGAGCCGAACGACCAGCGCTATGTTCAGCAGGCGAGCGAGCAGATAAGCGAGGACCTGCTGAGCGACATAGCATCGCTGGGCGTCGGAGAGGCGGTTATAGTGGGCTACGCCATAACGATTCCCGCGATGGTCAAGATATACAGCTTCGAGAGGGACTTCAAGGGACACTACGGCGGCGGGGATATAGACATAGTGGAGGAGTGGCTCGAGGGGAAGGAGGAAGATGTCAGCGAGGAGGAGGCCATAGCGGCCCTTCCGCTGTGAGGTGTTAGAATGAGGTTCGCGCACATAGCAGATGTTCACCTCGGAAGGGAGCAGTTCAACCAGCCCTTCCGCTACGAGGATTACGTCAAGGCGTTCCGCGAGGCGGTGGATAGGGCAGTAAAGGAGAGGGTGGACTTCGTACTCATCGCCGGCGACCTCTTCCACGTGAGCAGGCCCTCGCCGAGAACCCTGCGCGACGCCATAGAAATCCTTGAGATCCCTAAGAAGAAGGGAGTCCCAGTCTTCGCCATAGAAGGCAACCACGACAAAACGATAAGAGAGGCTTCGGTCTTCGACCTACTCGAGCACCTCGGCCTCATCAACACCGTCGGGCTGAGGCGTGAACCCGGGAACGGGGAGTTCTTGAGGAGCAGGAGAATCGGGGACCGTTATTTGGTATGGGGCGAGGTTGGGGGCCTCAGAATACACGGTCTGAGACACCACACGCGCTGGCAGCTCATAAGGGGAAGCACCAACGTGCTGAGGGCGCTCTTCAAGGGGAGCGACGGCATATTGATGCTCCACCAGGCGGTGGATTATCTCTCAAAGGACACCCCCTACCAGGACGCCTTCGACCTCAAGCTGAGCGAACTCCCCGACGGCTTCTCCTACTACGCCCTCGGCCACATTCACGTGAGACGGGTCGCTGAGCCGTCCCAGACCGGCCTGAGCGGGCCTCTGGCTTATCCAGGCTCTCTGGAGAGAACCGATGTGAGGGAAGCCAGCCACCTGATAAGCTACGGCGAGAGGGACAAAAAGCCCAGGGTAAGGGAGAACCGCGACGGAGTTAAGGGGTTCTACATAGTCGAGGACTTCCAGCCGGAGTTTGTCGAGGTTGATGCCAGGCCATTCTACTCAATCCGCGTGGCCGGAAGCTCAAAGGCCGAGCTCAGGAGGAAGGTGGAGGAGGTTGCCTCGCTGATTCCGAAGGAAGCAATAGCCGTCATCTACTTAGAGGGCACCGTGAAGGGCGGGATAAGCCTGGCCGAGTTCGGTGACCTGCTGAAGGATTCGGGCGTAAAGTACTACACCTTCAGGAGCAGGGTAACGGGTGAAGCCATAATCTCGAAGGAAACCGTCACCGCCGAGGAACTCTTCACGGACTGGGAACGGGAGCTGTTGATGCACCTCAGGGCCGAGCCCAGGGAATTCTCAAGCTCTCTCGACGAGTTCCTCGACTGGCTGATGGAGAAATACCGGGCGGGGATCCCGGTGCCCCAGAAGAAGCCGAGTCAGGGAAATGAACAGAGGCCGGGGGTGGAGAGAAAGTCCCCCAAAAAGGTGGAGGAAAAAGAATCCCACAAGGGGGGAGAGAGTGACGATGGAAAAAAGATGGGGAGGCCCAAGGTGCACAGGCCGGCCAAACCGTCGAGCCTCGACGCCTGGCTGAGGAGGGGTAAGCCGTGAGGGTCAGGAGGATAGAGATTCAAAACTTCAGGGCCCACAAGAAGAGCATCGTCGAGTTCAGCGATGGGATAAACCTCATAGTCGGCCAGAACGGTGCCGGAAAGAGCTCAATCCTGGAGGCAATCTTCGCCACCCTCTACCTCGGCCACCCGAGCTTTCCGAGGGGCTACCTCAAGGCCAACACGAGGGTCGGCAAGGGCGAGCTCTCCCTGACCCTTGAGTTCGAGCACGGGGGAAAGGTGTACCAGATAACGAGGACCACAAAGAAGAACGAGCTGCTGGAGGACGGCCGGCTCATAGCCGAGAAGAGCTCGGACATAGCCAGGTGGGTGGAGAGAAACGTTTACCCGCTCCAGGTTTACACCAACGCCCTCTACATACGCCAGGGCGAGATAGAGGGCATAATAACCAACCGCGAGGTAATGGAGAAGGTCCTCCGCAAGGTTCTGGGAATCGAGGACTACGAGAACGCCGAGAGGAACGCGGCGGACGTGATGAGGGAGCTCAGGAGGAGAAAGGAGAGCCTCTTGAAGCTCATCGAAAGAAAGAAGGAAACCGAGGAGAGCCTGGCCGGGGCGGAGAGGAGGTTCGGCGAGACGCTTAGGAAGATAAGCGAGCTGAGGAAAGAAGAGAGGAAGCTGTCCTCGGAAGTGGAGAGGCTGGAGAAACTCTACGGTGAGCTGAGGGGGAGAAAGGAACTGATAGGAGAGCTGGAGAAGAGGAAGGCCCTCACCGAGAAGTCCATAGCGAGCGAGATGAGGCTCCTGGAGGAGCACGGCAAGCGAATAGGGGAGCTGGAGAAGGAGCTGGGGGAGCTTGAAAAGGCCCTCAAGAGGCTTGAGGAGCTGAAGCCAGTTGAGAAGGAGTACGAGGAACTCAAGAAGCTCCTCAGCCTGAAGGACGAGCTGTCAAGGATCGACGTCAAGACGTCGGCCCTCAGGGAGAAGCTCAGGGGAATCGACGAGCGCCTGGAGAGGGAAAAGGAGCTAAGGAAAAAGCTTGAGGAGCTGGAGAAGGAGGAAAGCTCAGCGAGGAAGGAGTACGAGAGGCTCAAAGAGCGCCACCGCCTCTACCAGAGGGCACTCCGCCTCGTGGAGGAAGCCGAGAGGTACAGGAAGGAGCTCGAAAGGGCCGGCCACACCATCGAAACGCTCGAGGAGGAGTTAAGAAAACTTGAGAAGGCCAAGGAAGATCTTGAACTAATCAGGGAAGAGGCGACGGGGATAAGGGAGAGGATAGCCTCGCTCAGGGGTAAGAAGGCAGAGCTGAAAGGCAACATAGAGAGGCTCGAGGGGGCGAAGATATGTCCCCTATGCCGCAGGCCCATCGGCGAGCACGAGGGCGACGAGATATTCCGGGAGTACGAGACCGAAATCTCACGCATAGATAGTGAAATCCGGAAGCTCGAGAGGGATCTGGAGAAGCTGTCCGAGAGGGAAAGGGAGCTGAAGAAAATCCTGTCGGGCGAAGCTAAGCTCATACGCCTCAAGAAAACCGCCGAGCTATTGGCAGAGGTCGAAGAGAAGCTGAAGGAGCTGAACATCGAGGAGCTAGAAAGGGACGCTCTGCTCTTTGAGGAGACGAAAGAGAGACTCATAGGCATAAAAAAGGAAATCCGGAGCCTGAAGAGTCAGCTTGAAGAGCTGGAAGGACTCAGAGGAGAAAAGGAAAGGGTGGAGAACCAGCTGAAGGAACTCGAAGAGCGGAGGAGTAACCTGCTCAAACGGCTCAGGAAGGGGGGCTTCGTCTCGTTTGATGAGGTCGAAAACAGGCTCAAGGAGCTGGAACCGGCTCACAGGGAGTTCCTGTCGCTGAGGGGCGTGCCTGAAAGGGCCAGAACCATCGAGAAGCGGCTGGAGATGGAGAGAAGAAAGGCGGAGGAAGCCGAGAAGAGGATAGCCGGGCTGAAAGAAAAGCTGAAGGAGATTGAGAGGGAGCTCGAGAGGGCGAGGGAAGGCTTTTCCGAGGAAGACTTCAGGAGGGCAGAGAAGGATTACGTGGAGGCCTCAAAGGCCCTCGAGAGAACGAGGGCTGAGCTTGAAGGAGCCAAGGAGCTGAGGAACGAGGTGGCGAGGCTCATCGACGAGCTCAGGGCGAAGCTCGGGGAGATACGGGAGGCAGAAAAGGAGCTCGAGCTGGTGGAGAGAGCCCTCGCGGACGTGACGGCGTTCAGGGAAAAGGTGGCAAGGCTCAAGGCGGAGGAGGAACTCAGGGGGCTTGAGGAGGTCCAGAAGCTGGCGGGAGAGCTGTTCTCGGAGATGACCGAGGGCAAGTATCAGGGGGTTAAGCTGAGGCGCGAGAAAAAGTACGGAAAGGAAAGGATTGAGCTAAGGATTCTCTACGCTGGCAACGAGGTTGGAATCGAGTTCCTCAGCGGGGGTGAGAGGATAGCCCTCGGCTTGGCCTTCCGCCTTGCCCTGTCGCTCTACAAGGTGCGCAACCTTGAGCTCCTGATACTCGACGAGCCGACGCCGTTCCTCGACGAGGAGAGGAGGAAGAAGCTGGTGGAAATCATATCCAGCCAGCTCAGGAAGATACCGCAGGTCATCATAGTCTCCCACGACGAGGAGCTGAAGGACGCGGCGGACTACGTGATAAGGGTCACCAACGCAGGCGGGGAGAGCAGGGTGGAGGTGGAGAGCATTGGAGCGTATTGACGACAGGCACCTTGAGGAAATCAAGCGCTTCCTTGAGGAGAGCAGGGGAGAGCTTGGAAAGCTCGTCCCCCTCGTGAGGAAGCACTACGAGTGGGAGAGCCTTCCCGAACCCAAAAAGGCGAGCGTTTACGCCGTCGATGGGAGCAGAATGGCAAAGAGGCTGAGCGGGGCAATAATCTACGCGGTTTCGGCCTCGGCAGTGGGGAATGACCTCTACTACTGGAACGACATCGGGGCGCTGTTCCCCTACAGCAACGCCGACGACAGGATAAGGGTCCACATGGACACCCTCGAGAAGAGAATGGGTGCGATGATAGCCGAGAAGGCCGACCTAGTTCTCATGGACGGCACGATAAGCGGTGCCCTCATAAGACCGCCGAGCTACGCCAACTCGACGACTCAGAAGCTCTACTCCACCCACGGGAGGAACCTGCTTGAGGCCTCGCTGGACTTCCTTGACGCTTTAAACATCAAATGGAAGGAGTGGAGGAGAGAACTCAGGAAGGGCGTCATCTCAGGTCCTTCCCTGCTCGCGCGCGGGAGGGAGGGCAAGAGCATCTTCCAGATACTCATGGAGAAGGGTTCGAAAAGCCTGAAGAGGAACCTCTGGTGGGTCGGTGACACAGAGAACTTAATCGTCCTATTCGAATACCTTGAGTACCTCCACGCCCTCGACAGGCTCCTTGACGGCGAGATAGCCTCGATAGCGAAGACCTTCTACCGCTCCGACGTTATACAGACTGTTGCAGAGAGGGAAAGACTGAAGAAAGTTCCAATAATGGTGGACACGCCGGTGGTCGCTTCCCTCACGGGGAAGAGCGGTTACCTGCGCTTCTCCTACCGGAAGGGACCCAAGGACAGGCTGGCGAAGCTAATCCTTGACCTCATGGAGCACGGCATGTTCCCGAACCTCCGCGAGATTCTTGTGCTTGACGAGAAAAACAACATCGTGGACGCGAGGATAAGGCCAGCGTACATTCGCTTCGCCGACGGCGGGTTAATTTACCTCCTTGAAGTGCCCGAAAAGCAGGACTTCGAGGAGACGCTGGCAAAGCTCCTCTCTGTGGCCGAGGACGAGTATGTGATTCCCCTTGAGTACGCCCATCACTCGGTCGTCATCAAGAAGAGGGAGTTCGACGCCTACGTTGATGCAATCCTCAGCGCCATCGTCGGCGAGGACGAGAGCTATCTGAACTTCCTGCGCTACGGAAGGGAACCACTGGAGTGATGGAGATGATCGGGGCTGGAACGTGACTTCTACGAGGTCCATTCGAGGTACTTCAGGATTTCAACGCCGTAAGTCTAAAACGGTGAGGTATGGGGGAATAACGGTTAGAGTTCCCGCTGGGGAGGACGTCGAAAAACTCCGAAAGATGCACAGATAGTGGCAGCCTGCGTTCTAAATGGAACAGGAAGATAGCGACGTTCGACATAGACTTCGACGATGTTCCCGAGCTCTCCGTTCTCAGATAGGCTCAGGCACGGGTCCAGCTCATCACGGGTCAGGCGAGGGTGTCGTCATCATCGCCCGGAAACGATCCAGTGTAATACACAATGCTTAAATTTGTAGTGCACAATACCCTTTTGGTGAACCACGTGAAGTCCGCCGTCGTGAGCGTTCGGGTTCCACCCGAGCTAAAGCGCGAGATGGAAAAGTACGACATCAACTGGAGCGAGGAGATAAGGGACTTCATACGCAGAAAGATCGAGGAAGAAGAGAAGAAGAGGACGCTCCAGGAGGTAATCAAGCTCGTTGAGTCCCTCCCTGGGGTGCCGGAGGGAACGTCAAGGAGACTCGTGAGGGAGGACCGTGAGGGTCATTGACACCTCGGCCCTCTGCAAGTTCCTCCTCAAGGAGGAGGGCTGGAAGGACGTGATACCCTACCTCCAGCCAGACGAGAACCCCCACGCTGTTGAGATACTGCTCACCGAGACCGCCAACGTGATCTGGAAGAACGTGAAGGTTTATGGAAATCTCAGCCAAGAGGAAGGTGAAAAGCTCCTCCAGGCGCTTGAGCTCCTCGCCGACAAGGAGGTAATCACTATCGAGGAGAACCGGGAATACCTGAGGCGGGCCTTCGAGCTGAGCGTTGAGCACGGAATAGCGATCTACGATGCCCTGTTCATAGCGCAGGCGGAGAAACTCCACGCCACGCTAGTCACCTGCGACAGGAAGCAGGGGACGGTCGCGGAAAAGATAGGGGTGGAAGTTGTCCTCCTTTAATCAAAGCCCGGCTTCCTGACGTTTAGGACTTCCCTATTGACCAGAGTCGGCGGGACTTCACCGTTCTTGAAGGCTATGAGATTCTTAGCGACGAGCTCCGCCATTCCCTCCCTGGCCCCAAAGGTCGCACTGCCTATGTGCGGGGTCAGAACCACGTTGTTCAGGCTGAAGAGCTCCTTGTTGTAGTACGGCTCTTCCTCGTAGACGTCCAGACCAGCTCCGGCAATCCAGCCCTCCTTGAGGGCCTTAACGAGCGCGCTGGTATCAATGACCTTACCGCGCGCGATGTTTACCAGTATCGCCGTGCTCTTCATTAGCTTAAGCTCCCGCTCGCCTATCAGGTGGTAGGTTTCCTTCGTGAGGGGAACGGCCAGGACCACGAAGTCGCTCTCCTTAAGGAGTTCCTCCAGCGGTTTAAACTCCGCGTTGAGCTCCCTTTCTACCTCTGGCTTCCTGCTCCTTGAGTTGTAGAGGATTTTCATGCCGAAGCCCCTGGCGCGCCTCGCCACCGCCTGACCGATTCTGCCGAAGCCGATTATCCCTATGGTCTTGCCGTAGACGTCGTAACCCAAAAACCAGCGCGGGTGCCAGGCGACGCCTTTCTTCTTCCACTCGCCGGAGCGGGTGAATCGATCGGCTTCAACGAGCCTCCTGGCAGTGGCGAGCAGAAGAGCCCAGGCGAAGTCAGCGGTGGCGTCAGTGAGGACGTCGGGCGTGTTGGTGACGTATATTCCCCTTCTAGTGGCCTCCTCGACGTCTATGTTGTCGTAGCCGACGGCGTAGTTCGCCACGATCCTCAGCCTCGGCGCCGCATCGAAGACCTCGGCGTCAATCCGCTCGCTGAGCATTGTAACGAGGGCGTCCACATTTTTAACCTTCCGAAGCAGGACCTCCCTCGGAATCTCGTGCTCGTCCTCCCAGACCTCGACCTCAAAGTGCTTCCTCAGCATCTCGATGCCGTTCTCGGGAATGGAGCGCGTGATGAGAACCCTCGGCTCCACGTTCCCACCCCCATCGATGGTATGCGAGGGATATAAAAACCCTGACGGTGAGCAGTGGACATGCTGAAAGGAAGAACAGAGACCCTGAGCGACGACGGCCTCGGCCTTCTTCACGCAGGGAACAAAACCGTTCACGTTCCCTTCGCCTACCCCGGCGACAGCGTTCGGGTTAAATCAACGAAAAGGCGGTTTGGAAGGTTAATCGCCCGGGACGTTGAGCTTTTAGAACCCTCCCCGCTCAGGGCAACCCCTAAATGCGGGCACTTCGGTAAATGCGGCGGCTGCCTCTGGCAGGGAATGAAGTATAAGGAACAGCTGAAACTCAAAGCGGAGCTCTTCGAGCGGATAACCGGGATAAGCGCCGAGACCAGGGGCTCGCCGAGGATATGGGGCTTCAGGAACGTGAGCAACTTCATAGTTACAACCGCTGGAATCGGCCTCAAGGAGTACGGAAATCCGCTCGGCGTCGTTGGGCTTTCAGAGTGCCCGGTTTTCTCGAAGAGGACGCGCGGGTATCTTCGCGCTTTGAGAGAGTTTTTAGCTGAAACAGGCCTCAAGCCATGGGATTTGAGGGAAAAACGCGGCGAGGTTCATTACCTCCAGGTCAGGGAGGGCAAGTTCACGGGCGAGGTCATGGTGAACCTCATCGCCCACGTCAGGCCTTCAGAGGAAGTTCTGGAGGCCTTCGTAGATTATTTCTCCTTCGCCGATTCCATCTACTGGAGCGTCAAGGCCGATGAAAGGGACGACCCGAGGGGCGAGCCGCTTCACGTCTCCGGGGAGGAGCTGATACGCGAGCGCATCGGGAACGTTACCTACCTCATTCACCCCAACAGCTTCTTCCAGACCAACAGCTATGCGCTTGAGCTGCTCCTCAGGGCGGTTGAGGGCTTCGCCGAGGGTGAAAAGGTCCTCGACCTCTACTCCGGCGTCGGAACGTTCGGCGTTTACCTAGCGAAGAGGGGCTTTTCGGTTGAGGGAATCGAGGCGAACCCCTTCGCGGTGGAGATGGCCAACAGGAACGCCGAACTGAACGGCGTTAGCGCCACTTTCCGTGTCGGCAGGGCGGAGGAGGCCCGGATTGGAGACTACGGCACGGTCATAGTCGACCCGCCGAGGAGGGGGCTGAAGGAAGCGGGTGAGCTCTTGGTGAAGAGCGGCGTTGAGAGAATCATCTACGTCTCCTGCAATCCGCGGGCGTTTAAACTCGACTACGAGAACCACCTGGCGAAGGCCTATCGCGTTGAAGGGGCGATCTTGGTGGACATGTTTCCGCACACGCCGCACGTTGAGGCCGTGGTGGAGCTCGTGAGGGAAGGGTAACTATCTAACGGACATTGCTCCCGCAACTTTTAAATAGTTGAAACGCGAGTATTATACTCATGAGTAGACAAAAGTTCATAGACAGGGAACGCGAACTGGAGTTCCTTGAGAGGGCATACTCCAGCGATAGGGCCGAGTTCCTTGTGATCTATGGCAGGAGGAGAATCGGCAAGACCGAACTGCTGCTGCACTTCGCAAGGGATAAGCCACACGTCTACTTCCTGGCAACGGAGAGGCCTTACCGTGACAACCTGAGGGAGCTCCAGAGACTCCTGTCGGAATTCCTCGGGGACAGGCTCTTCGGGAAGGTGACCTTTGAGGACGTAGACGAGCTCCTCATGGCGTTCGCCGAAAGGATTGGGGACGAGAAGGTAATCTTGATAATCGACGAGTTTCCCCTGTTAATCGAGCACCATCGCCCGGTCCTCTCGCTCCTTCAGAAGGCGTGGGACCTGAAGCTGTCTGAGACAAGGATAATGCTTATCCTCTGCGGTTCAAGCGTTTCGGCGATGGAAAGCGAGGTTTTGGCCTACAAAAGCCCCCTTTACGGAAGGAGAACCGGGCAGTGGCGCTTAACCGAGATTCCCTTTTTCCACATCGGGGAGTTTCTGCCCGGCTACACCGTTGAGAACATTGTGAAAGTGTACGGCATCACTGGGGGAATTCCGGCGTACCTGCTCCAGTTCGACCCGAAAAAGGGCTTCGACGAGAACGTGGTTGAAAACGTACTCTCGAAGGGCGCCTTCCTCTACGAGGAGGCGGAGTTTCTGCTCCGCGAGGAGCTCCGCGAACCGGCCAACTACTTCGCGATACTCCAGGCCATAGCGAGCGGAAGGAGCAGGTTCGGGGAGATAGTGAACTCCACCGGACTCGACAAGAGCCTCGTGTCGAAGTACCTAGCCGTTCTCCAGAGGCTCGGAATTGTGGAGAGGGAGGTTCCCGTTACCGCGACGCTTAAGGAAGCAAGCAAGAGAGGGCTGTACTCGATAGCCGACAACTACTTCGCCTTCTGGTTCCGCTACGTGCTGCCGAACAAGGGCTATCTTGAGGCAGGACTGGCGGAGGAAGTCTGGGAGCGCTCGAAGAGCGACTTTAACGCCTACATGGGTTCCGTCTTCGGGAAACTCATCAGGATTCCGGAAGTTTTCTTAAGGCTCACGGGGTTCCGCTTCACGAAGCTCGGCCGCTGGTGGAGAAAAGGCGAGGAGATTGATTTGCTGGCCCTGAACGAGATGGGGAGGAGGGCTTTGCTCATTGAAGTCAAGTGGAAGGAGCTGAGCGAGAGGGAGGCTAGGGGGATTTTGAAGGATTTGGAGAGAAAGGCAGGACTTGTTGGCTTGGAGGACTGGGGGAAGAACTATGGGCTGGTGGCCAAGAGTTTAGAGGGGAAAAAAGAGCTGAGAGCTGAAGGCTGGCTCGTCTGGGACTTGGAGGATTTCAAGGAGAAAGGATAGAAATCCGAGAACTCAAACCGCCTTCCAGAACGGGTCCCCCTGGGCCTTTACCTTCGCCGTCATCTTCAGCGCCTTTATGTCCGTCTCGTCCAGCTCGTTCTTGAGCTGCTTGGCAAGGATTATGACGTCGTTCTTGCTCAGATCGACGTAGAGGGTCTCTCCCGGGTGTATGTGCCTGCCGACGATGGCACCTTCAATCGCTATCGCAACGGCATCGCCCTTCTTGGCCTCCTGGACGAAGTCGTTCTTGTTCTTGATGGACTTGATGACGCCGACCTTCTGGCCGTTCTGCTTGATGAGCGTCACTCCGGGCCTAATCCTGCCCTCAATCACCTCGATGCCGACTATGGCCGGGTGGCTGCGCCTGAAGACGTAGCGTTCGTCCGGGTAGAGCCGTATGACGCCGGGGAATGTGACGTTCTTGAGTAGCTCGCGCTTCCTCTTCTCCTCCTCCGCCTTGACCCAGGCCTCGTAGTCCTCGATGAGCTTGTAGATGATGTTGCCGGTGAATATTGGAACGCCTTTGGCCTTGGCAACCTCTGCAGCGTCCTCGTTCACCTTGACGTTGAAGCCGAGGACGACGCCGTACTTCTCGTCCTCCTCGCGGACGCTCAAAGCTTCCATCACGTCCGTCTTGCTGATGTTGCCAACGTCGGCCTTCCTTATCGGTATGTTCTTCTCGCTCAGCTCCTTGCTGAGGGCCTCGAGCGAGCCGAGGGTGTCGGCCTTGACTATGACGCCGACCTTACCGGTGCTTATGACGACGCTCTGTATCTGACTCAGGATCTCCTGCTTGGCCCTTTCGATCTCCTCCTCGCTCCTTGCGGCGATGACCGGCGAGCCAGCGAGGGCCTCCTCAAGGCCCGGGGCGGCTATCTTTATTCCCGAGGCGGCGGTGACCTCTTCAACCTGGTCGAAGCGGAAGCGCGGGTCCCTAATCTCGTCCAGCGGTTTCGGCTTTAGCAGGGCGCGTATCTTGGTGACTATCGCCTTGTCCTTGCCGCCAACGACTATCGTGTCGTCCTTCCTGAGCGTCCCGTCGTAGATTATGACGTCTATGGTGGTTCCGAGGCCGAGCTCCTCGCGGACTTCGAGGATCGTGCCGCGGGCCGGTCCTTCAACCTCGATCTTGAGCTTCTCCTCCAGGTACTTCTGGCTGAGACCCGCGATAAGGACGAGGAGCTCTGGAACGCCGATGCCGTACTTGGCTGAAATGGGAACTATCGCCAGTTCGCGCGTGAAGTCCTGGACGCGGTCGAAGCGGTTGGCCTGGAAGCCCATCTCGTAGAACTTGCCTATCAGCTCCCAGAGCTTTGTCTCAAGCTCCTGAACGGCGCGTTGGTCCTGCTTCTTGATGTTCACCAGGAACGGCTCGTCCTCCTCGACCTTCCAGCCCTTTATCCTGTCTATCTTGTTGGCTGCAACGATGAAAGGCGTCCTGTTCTTCCTGAGGATCTCGATGCTCTCTATGGTCTGCGGCTGGAAGCCCTCGTTGATGTCCACGATGAGAACCGCAAGGTCCGCCAGGCTTCCACCCCTCGCGCGCAGGCTCGTGAAGGCCTCGTGACCGGGGGTGTCTATGAAGAGCAATCCGGGGAGCTTTATCTCGCCCTTCCAGAGCTTGATGAGCGGGCCTGCGAGCTGCTTGACCGTCTCGATGGGAACTTCAGTGGCACCTATGTGCTGGGTTATTCCGCCGGCTTCTTTTCCAGCGACGTTGGTTCTCCTTATCCTGTCAAGGAGAGTGGTCTTTCCGTGGTCAACGTGACCGAGAACCGCTATTATGGGCTGCCTAATCCTCTTCATCTTCCTCACCTCTAAGCCTAACTCAGGCGTGGGCTTTTAAAGGGTTCGGACGCAAGGATTAAAAGCCACCATAGTAATCCTCTCCGGTGGTGGAATGATAGCGCTCGCAATGGGAGTGATTGTAGGAATCCCCGTGGCCTTCATTCTGGGGAAGCTCCTCGGAAAGGCCAGCGAGGCCCTAATCGCCATCACGGGGGTTCCGCTCATAACCTACGCCCTCGCTCTCCAGGAGCTCGGGCCCTTCGCCGGCCCCAATGTCTCAATAGAGGGTTCTCCGGAATTCACTGCGGGAACCGAAACGTTCCTGGGACTGATCATAGCCCTGACGTATGTGGAGCTCAGGACAAGAAAAGGACTGAGAATCGACGACTTCATTCAGATCAGCTTTATCTCGCTGCCCTACATCTCCCTCGGGGTCGCCCTGGCGTCCCAGTTCTGGCGGGGATTTCTTGCAGTCGGGATTGCCCTGATAGGCATCGTGGTCGCGCTATCCATGAAAAACCCCCTGAGAGGACTAAACGTGAAGCCGTGTCCGCAGGAGATTGGGGATTGCCTGACCGATGAGGACAGCCTGATGGGTGCCGTAATTGGGGGCGCAGTCATTGTAGGCGGCAGGACGCTGAGGGAGTTCCCAAGGGCCAGGGAGCTCGTGGAGTGCATGAAGCGCGCCGGAAAGCCCTCAAGCTTAAGAAAAGCCACGGGGCTTCTCGTTTCCCTGTTGCCACTTCTTGCCGTGTTACTGCCTCCCGGAGACATCACCGTTATAGCAGGCCTGGCGACGGCTTACATATCCACGCTCATCGGCGCCGCGTTGGTTACAAAGGGGCAACCCGCCCCGTGCCCGGGAGTCGCAAGGGAGTACAGGGAGTTTCTCAGGAAAAGAAAGAGGAAGATTGACGTGGCAGTTTAACGCTCAAGGCAGTCCATGCTGTCGAGATACTCTCTCTTACCCTTTGCGTGGGTGTGGTAGAACCAGTCAGCGGCCTTGCAGTACTCGAAGAGCTCCTCAGGTTTGAAGTAGAGGTTTATCTCCCTCTCGGCGCTCTCGGGGCTGTCGGAGGCGTGGATTATGTTGTAGATTGCATCTCCAACGTCAAGACCGTAGTCGCCCCTTATACTTCCGGGCTCGGCGTCCTTTGGATCGGTCGCCCCCGCCATCTTCCTGACGACGCTTATGGCGTACCTGCCCTCGACCACCATGACGACGCTCGGGGCCTTGGTGATGTAGTCGATGAGCGGCTCGAAGAAGGGCTTGCCCCTGTGCTCCTCGTAGTGCTTCTCCGCCAGCTCGCGGGTGATCCATATCATCTTCATTCCAACGATTTTGAGACCCTTCTTTTCAAACCTGCTTATGATTTCGCCCATCAGTCCGCGGACGACGGCGTCGGGCTTCAGTATGACGAGAGTCCGTTCTATCCTCCTGTCCGCCATTGGCAACACCAGAGGTAGTTGGCCGGGTGGTTAATAGGTTTTTTGGAGGGTCTAGAAAAGCACCAAAACAGGTAAGGAAAAGAAAGGGCTCACTTCCTCTTGGCCCTCTGGAGCCTTGCCTCCTGGAAGGCCTTGGTCCACTTGAGCTTTCTGGGGTTCCTGCCCATGAAGTAGTACTTCTCGCACTTGCTGGAGCAGAAGAAGAGCACTCTGCCGTCGTTCCTGACGTACATCTTGCCGGTTCCCGGCTCGAACTCCCTTCCGCAGTAGGAGCAGACGTTCCAGCGAGCCATCTTTACCTCCTCCTCTTGATCTCTCTAGCCTCACGCTCGGTCTCCCTGAGTATGACTATGTCGCCGACGCGGACCGGGCCCTTGATGTTCCTCCTTATGACGCGGCCCTTGTCGCGGCCCTCAAGAACCCTAACCTTAACCTGAGTAACGCCACCGGTGACTCCTGCCCTGGCGACTATCTCGATAACCTCAGCCGGGTATCCTTCGTCGCTCATTTCTCACACCCCTTAACCTAGAAATCCCCTCGCAGAGATGAACTTAAACCTTTCTATGGAATGAAGGGGAAAGGAGCTCACTTCATGAGCTCCCTGACCTTCATAGCGATGTCCTCAACGAGCTCGCGGGCCTTGCCGGGCTCAATTATGGCAACGCTCGCGGCGGGAACCTCGAGCCCGGCGGCGGCACCGAGCTCCTTCTTGCTCGGAACGTAGATGTACGGGATCTCCTTCTCCTCGCACAGCGGCGGGAGGTGGGCAACTATCTCCTCTGGGTCAACGTCCTCGGCGATGACAACGAGCTTGGCCTGGCCCCTCTCGACGGCCTTGGTGGTCTCGTTGGTGCCCTTCCTTATCCTTCCGGTGTCGCGAGCGATCTCAACGGCCTCGAGGGCCTTCTCGGCAAGCTCCTGGGGAACCTCAAACTTCACGTAGCTCGGCTTCGCCATCTTTCATCCCTCCGGAATCCTCATCGTTCATCTGGTTTTGCATGCTCGAATCCGGGGGAGGCTTTAAAAGGATTTCGATATCAGCAGCGGCCAAGCTCTTCATTCCCTAAGGGGTCAGAAAGGAAAAGAAGACTCATCACCGCCGGCCACATCAGCCGGACTCCCTAGAGTAGCCCCGGTATATCTCCAGACTCCTCCTCGCCCTCGCGCGCGGGATCTGGTGGCCCATTATGGCCACTATTTCGTCCGCCCTGGCCTTCCCGTGGTGGAGCATCTTCCGCTCGGTCTTTATCTTTTCGACCTTGAAGGTGTAGCCCCCGACTTCCAGAACTTCACCGACGACGAACTCTTCATCGCGCGGCACCTTGACTTTGAAGGCCTGGGTTACTCCCTTCGGCAGGTATATGGACACCTTGATGACCTTGGGGTAGGTGAGGCTCTCGCCCCAGAGTGCCTTTATCTCCCCTATCCTGCCCTTGTTCACCCTTTTGTCTCCTTCAAGCTCTATTCCAGTAATCCTGACCTCATCGTCTTCGGTCTCGACGATGTCGCCGACCTTTATCTCCTCGCCCTCCGGTAGCTCGACCTCGCTCTTAAAGCTCCTCTCGTGCTTGCTGACGATGAGCGGGACCTTCACGAGCTTGGGAAGCGTTATGATCCAGACGTTGCCGCACTCATTGCAGCGGAGGGTGAGCTCTCTCCCCCTCTCCTTGATGACTTCAACGTCATCGCTACCGCACTCTGGACAGATGAAATACTCTTCCATGTCTCTCACCAGAGGGAAGAGGAGGGGAGCGGTTTATAAAGTTGGTGTATATCCAAAAAGTTGGACCTGGGCAAAGAAAAATAAACAAGTCACGTTGCACCCAGCAACTCTAAAATTCTAAGGGCAAGGTATGTTTCTTGGAGACCACCGTACGAAGTGCTTCCCTGATAAAAGTTAAATCCACCGTATTTATACTTCAAGGAACGAAGGAAAGCTATTATGTCACTAATGTCTTTTGGACAGTAATTCATGTAAATTAGTGCCTGTACAGCTCCAAAAGTGTTGTACAGATCAGGCCCTCCCCAGCCTCCATCGTGCATCAGGCTGTTGAGATACTGGATGGTTTTGTCATCTCTGTAATCGTATCCGAGCTCATGAAGCAGTACAACCGCGTTTACAGTCTGGAAAAGAGTCATTGGGGTGTCGTTTTTATAGGTTCCAAATGTCCCATCAGGATTCCGCTTTGAGAGTATAACATTAACCAGATCCGCTTTGGTTTTTGAACTAAATGTTACTCCAAGCGCATTCCCAAGTCTAATAAGTGATATCCAACTTGGATCATAAAGGATTGAATCAACTCGACCACTGGAATAAAGTTTCATTAGCCTGACTGTCTCGTTTTTTAGGTACTCTCTGTCATTTTGCCCCATAGTCAAGTTGAGTCTCTCATAGGTTAGATAAACATAATACAGAGGATTAGGATCATCTTGGGAGTATGGCCTCCGATTATGGAGAGCGTTTTCCAGGTACTTCCTGATCGTAGCCCTATTAAGATCCATCCCTAGTTTCTCAGCCACGTAAACACCCATATATGTAAGTACAGGATCTCCAAACTTCTGGAAGGTGAAGGCGAACCCACCAAGGGGACTTTCCCAACTGTGAACAAAGCTTATTGTTCTATTGTCGGGCTTTTTCCCCGCTAGTACAATGGCCTTCACAGCATAATACGTACCCTGAAACTCACCATAGTCCTTCCCAAATAAATTAAATCCTCCATCGGGAAGTTCATGTGATTTGACATACGTGTAAATGGCTTCTGAAATGTTAGCCTCCATAAGACCATTCTCCCTCAATGCCTGGGCCAAATCTGCCACCAAAAAGAGTGGGGGATTTATCGTTAAAATGGTACTGATATTCTGGGACATATTTCGTATGAATGACACATCTTCCTTATACTCCCGTGTTGTAGTATAGTTGATCCCGAGCAAATCCATTGTTCTTGTGTATCTGTTAAACTCTGAAACAAACTTTAATGCCCTGAGATTATCGCCCTCAGGGGGCAGGCTTAAGTTCTTGAATTTTGTGAACTCATACCCCGCAGTATCGTCCAAGTTGCTGACGTTGTAGCCGAGAATGTGAAGTATCTCAATCGCCTGTTCTGTCACGTCAAGGCCATCATACACAAAGGCACCATTTTCCCTTTTGGCACTCAGAACAAAATCTATAATTTTATCCGAGTCTCTAGGAGTTGAGTTCAGCATTTTTAGGGCCATGACTCCATGGTATAAATTTCTAAACCCATACCTTGCCTTCGAGGCATTTTTAAATAAGTTCTCTTCCTGAGTATGGAGCCAAACTATCGTTTGGACTCGGTTGGAAGGTGTTTCATTGATTATCCAAAGGGTGGCCACGAAATAATAAGTTGAGTGCAGGTCAGGAGTGATTGTATCCACGATCTCGGTGAACCCGCCATCGGGACATTTAGCGAGGTTCAGCCGCTTAATCGTGTAGTCTATCCACTCTCCCCCCAGAAACGCCGAGAGGTTTAAAGTTTGGTCAGTGCAGTGTATCCCTGAGGGAGTTTCTGGTGTATTGATTTCCGAGGCAGGATTTTTATAATAATAGATACCAGTAGATACTCCCCCAACTAGAACGAAAATTAAAAAAAGAGAAAGTGCTCGTTTCAACTTCCACTCCCCCTGACTTTATATAAATTGGCACCTTGATCGTAAAATTCCGTTCCTCCAAAGTAGAACGAGCTGAGGGTATGGTCTTCTATCCTCCATATTCCCCAAGTTGAAGCCGCTTCTATGTCAGAGTAATTCCTCCCTATGTAATCAGTATCGTGGAGTACTCCTGAATATGTTGCCGTATCAGAGTTCCCGGTGAAACCTGCTCCCAATGGGACTGAGACGCTTACACTTATGCCTACAAACTTTAGTTCGATACTCAGTGAGGCCGTCTCTGCAGGATAACTTTGAGACCACCAGTAGTCATAAGGCTCCAACCAGCTAGCTCCTGAGGAGTATCCTCCAACACTAACTACTGAAAACTGATCTTTCTCGATATTAAGATATGCATATGCAGAAATATAAACGTCACCTTCGCCCGGAATGCTGAATGTTTTGTTCTCCCTATAGTCAAAGTCCGGGCCGTACCATTCAGTAATACTTTCAGGAGAACTAGATCCAGAAATAGCATTCTTTGCAGAAGCACGTCTATGAAGTTCTGCAAAGTAGTTGTTAACAGCCATAAAAACCCTCTTCCTGTCTATCCCTGGTGTATCTGGGATGGAAACCATCCCATTTTTTACTGTTATGTGAATCATCTGGCCATTCACTGATACCTGGTAGGTGTGAATCTCTGGCTGGCTAGTATAGTTGGTTGCACTTGCCCCTTGAAGCGTTGCTCCAATCACCAAAAGTACAACAAACCACACTACATAGCTCTGCATTCGCTCCCCCCAAGGAATAGTTAAAGTTACCTTGTAACTAAGATATTTAAACTTTTTGCTTTATAGTTACCAGCGTACAAATTTGAGGCATCGTTATATATGCACAAAATTAAGTAGTAAAAAATGGTTTCCCGAGAAGCCAGCGCCAGAGGGGAACGAACCTAACGGTCTTTCCCTCAATCTGGCGAACGTCTTCGTAATCCATGTCACAACGGTCAGTTTTTTACACTTCAAAGACTCTGAGGCACGTATGAGGGCATTAATTTCGCGGTTCCCTGTCAAGGATCATCAACGTCGTAACTGACCTGTAAATAACATTGAACCCCTTCGAAACCCCGAAATCAACCCCGTCCTTTCTACCGTCCCAGTATTGAACCTCCGTCGAGAGTTATGTAGTACTCCCTCCTCATAAGTTCCACCGCCACTATGTTTTCGACTCTGTAGCAGATATCCTCAACGCCCAAGACGCTTGCAAATCCAGTATGGGCCAGCTGACCTTCACCCGCCCTAAAGGACAAGGCTTTCAAAAGGAAAATGTAAACTCGACTGTACTATATTCTAACCATTGGTAAAATGAACTTGACCGGTTCTGCCTCACTCCCTCAGGAAGACCCTGTAGGTCCTTCCCTCCTTCACGCGCGTGATGAGGCCCTTCTCCTCCATCTCGCGGAGGATTATGCTGACCTTTGCCTTTGAAACGCCGAGCTTATCGGCGAGTTCACTCTGGAGAACCGGGCCCTCCTTCAGCAGGGCGAGTATCTTCTCCTCGTCGCTCCGCAGGTGGGTCTTCTCCTCCTCGCGCTTCTTCTCGCGGTAAAGGATATAGCCGTAAACGGAGCCGCCGCCCACCAGCAGGCCGGCCAGGAAGACTCCAGCGTAAAGAAGCGGCGATGGACTTGAAGGAACAGCCATCTCACCGGAGAATCCAACTATGAAGTAGAACTCGTCGCCCGGGCGAATATCGCGCCTGGTCCACTCCAGGAGAAGCCTCTCGGTGGAGCTCTCCACCTTGTCGGGGGAGGGTATGATTGGGGACAGCACGGCGTAGCCCCTCGGAACGACGAGCTGCACGTGGAACAGCCCAACAGGCTGGCTGAAGCGAACGTAGTAGGTGAACTGCTCCTTGCCGTCGCTCTCGGTTATCATTCCTCTTGTGGTGAAAGTCAGCCGTATCCTCGCGCTCTCGCCTGGGCCGAGGGTTGGGAAGGACATGTAAATCGCGTTCGTCCCGCCGAGGACCTCCCGAACGGTGACGTTTATGGCCTGCACCCCGGTTTCAAGCTCGATGACCGCGTGGGGGTTCTCGACGGGGTAGTCGGTGTATATGACGTACCCGCTGAGGTTAGTGTGGGCAGTTAGGTCTATCTCCACCGTCTCCTGGACGTTATCTGGGGAGACGACATCAAAATAGACGGCGTAGGCGTTTATCTCGTAGCTGTAGTCCTGCGCCCCCGCCGTCGGAAGGACAAGGAGGACGAGAAGAGAAAGGACTAGCCCGATTAGAGCTGGCTTCCTTCCTCCGGGTTTTTGATTTTCAGGAGCGGGCATACGTCCATACACTCCCTGCAGTGGGTGCAGAGCTCGGGGTTCACGAGGATTTTCTTGCTCCTCGGGTCAATGCTGAGGGCATTCTCGGGGCACTTGCCGACGCAGACGCCGCAGCCAACGCACTCGTAGGCCCTCTTGACGAGGTAATAGGCCTGCACTCCCTCGTTGAAGTCGTCCGTGTAAGCCCCGTCCGGTCTGAATGTAACCTTTCCAGCCCTTATGTAGTTTTCGCCTTCCTCAACCTCGCCGAGGATCGGGGCGACTTCCCTGATTCTCTCCAGGTTCACGATGGTGTTGAAGCGGACGGTGAAAGTGCCGTCATCGTTCTCCACCATTGAATACTTTACTGGCTCCCACGAGCGCTCCTCCAGTATCTCGACGCCCAGCTCCCTCGCTATCGCCTTCTCGCCCTTGCTCAGCTTCTTCCACCGCCAGAAGCCGTAGGTTATCCACTCGTCGGGCATTCCAAAGCGTTTCTGCCAGCGCTTGAGTTCGCCCTCCCACTTGGCCCACAGCTCGGGTTTCTCCTCCTTGAGGGTGTATATCTCAGCCAGGGAGGCGCTCGGGCAGAGGAAACAGCCTATTCTGTCAAGCCTGTCCTCGTAGAGCGGATTGTACTTAAGGTTCCTGCTGAAGATGTAGAGCCAGACCTCCAGCGCGCGCCAGTGGAATATCGGCGATGCCCCTGTCTCGTTCGGCACCCAGGGGTTCTTCCAGACCCTCGGCTGCTTGAACCTCTTTATGCTCTCGTACTTCCTCTGGCCGACGAACATGAGGACGCCCTTCGGGTAGTTCTCCTTGATGGATAGAGTTATCGGGCCGAGCTTGGTGACCTTACAGCACCAGCGGTAGTCCCTGCCCGGCGGGGAAAAGACGTGAAGGGCGCGCCAGAAAGCGTCGCCGGCATCGGCAACTATGAACTTAATCCCCTTTGGCTCAAGCTCCCTCCTCAGCTCCTCGACGTATTCAAGCGTTTCCGGGAACTCTATGCCCGTGTTGTTGAAGAAGACGGTGAAACCCTCGTCGCCGAACTCCTCCAGCGCCAGACCAAGAACGGCCAAGCTGTCCTTCCCGCCCGAGAAGGCAACGGCTATCGGGAGGTCGGAGTAGCGGGTGGAGACCTTCCTCATGAAGCGCCTCGCTTCCATCACCTTCCTCTCAAGCTCGATGGAGTTGGCCCTCAGCACGTCCTCCATGGTGGCCTTCCTTCCCTCGCGGTAGTTGATGCTTCTCTGCCTCCTCACCTTGACGCCGGTTCCGCGCTCCCTGCTGGTGAGTCCAGAGTAATCCTTCTTCGCTATGCCCGTTGCGATGACCTCACCGCTCTCGGAGACCAGTATTACGTCGTCGTTTCTCCTTATGCTCTGCTCGGCCTCGATTATACCAACGGGCAGGAGGTTGGAGCCGTTAAGGATCGGCTCTATGGCACCATCATCGACGACTATCCACTTCTTCATCGCCTTCCCGAAGCGCTTCCAGAGGGCAGTTGCTCCCTCGACCTTCAGGCCGGGTTTCCACTTCAGCTCCAGCGGGTCGAAGCGTATCCAGCCGAAGACGTAGCCGTCGAGGATTATCTCGTAGGAGTCATCTTCTCCGGGCGTCTTGTTGAGGAGGACGATCTTGCCATCGAAAATCTCGCCCACGTCGACGCCGTAGTGCTCCTGGAATATCGAGCGGATCAGCTCAATGTCCCTCTTGAAGGCGAAGCGCAGGTCGCCGGGAGGGGTGATGTTGAGCCTGAAAACGCTCTCCTTCCCGTGGAGGGCGCAGCTGTCACCGATGAGCGGGACGTTGCACTTCTCGCACCAGTTTATGTAAGCCCTGCCGAGGTAGACCGGCCTTCCCATCTCTCTCACCTGGGGCAAGAAGGGAGCGGGGGTTTATAAAGGCGATTGGTCGGGGATTGAGTTAGGCAAAGAGAAAACTCTGTGACTAGACCTCACCGTACTCAATGACGTGGCTGTACTCTATTCCATAGAGGAACTGTGGGACTTCATTTCCACCGAGCACGATGACATCTCTTGGATACCTGCCTCCTGCTTTCCCGGACTTCACCTCAACTCTCATGCCCGGCACAACGGCATCTATCTCGTAGTTGTCGCTCCGGAAGTAATACACCTTCCTGAACCTCCGGTAGAGGTGCTCTTGGACGGTCCACTCGTAGAGAACCGATTCATCAATCTTAACGCGGCTCCACTCTGCAAACGCCCTTGCCATCAACGGGTCCCTGATTGCAAACTTCCGGTTCTTCTTTGGGACGACTTCCTTCCCCCACTGGGAGAAGGGTATTTCCAGAAGTACCTTAAGCTCGGAGAGAACCGATATGTAGCTCCTCACGGTGTCCCTGTTGACGCCGGCATCTTCACCGAGCTCGCGGTACGAGAGGGGACTTGGCGCCTTGGATATGATCGCCCCCAAGATCTCCCTCGCGATTTCTGGATCCTTTTCTCTCTCCAGGCTCCTGAGGTCGGCCTTCAGTGCGCCCACTATGTCGCTCTTCCGGATCCTTTTGTTCAGGTAAGCCGCGTAGCCGCCGGTTTTAAGGTAGCTTTCGAAGGCGTCCTGGCCCTTTCCTTCGAAGTAGTCATCAACGCCCGTCAGAAGGCGGTAGTAGTCCCTGAAGCCGAGGGGCATTATTTCAAGAACTTTACCGTTACCTCTCCTCCCGGAGAAGTATCCAACTGCCCTGTCGAGGTTGACCGAGACGGAGCCCATCACCGTGACCACGTCATTCTTAAGCTTCTTCCGGTTTATGAGGTCGATGATGGCCTTCCACCAGTTCCGGACTGAGGTAACCTCGTCGAGGAAGATGAGGGAGCTTTTTATCCCTTTGGCCTCTCTGAGCTTCAGGTAAGTCTTGAGAACAGCAGAGAGGTCGTTCTGGTCGTCGAGCATCGTGCAGTCGTAGTAGAAGATTTCGTAGGGGTTTTCTCTTCCCCTGAGGAGTTTGTTTATGAGGAGCTTCACCCCGAGGGTTTTGCCGACCCTTCTCGGTCCAACGAGGAAGTTCACCGAGAAGGGTTCGAGCGAGAGTTCACCTATCCACGAGGGGACGTAGCGGTACTCTAAGTCCCTCCACTCCTCGACGTCCGGGTCTTCCTCGTGAACCCACCAGGGGTTGTACTCCTCAAGGTCGAACATGGTATTTGATGGGCGTCTTTGCTTATATACCTTGCGGAACGCAGTTCGGCAAGGGTTTATAAAGTCTTGCCTAATGGCAATCGCCACATATTTATAAAGACCGGCCGGTTACCGATCGACAATTCGGGATTTTCAATTTATGTTTGACGGGTATAATACTTACGGAGTATAAAACTCCAAGGGCACCGCAAGTTATGGCCACCCGCTCCAAACAGCAGAGCCGAAACCCTCTTATTCTCCGACGCCATAGTAAGACGGGTGGTGCTATGAAGAGGGCATCGGTGTTCCTAATCGCGCTCCTGATTCTCGCAATGATTTTACCCCTGGCCAAAGCGGAGGAAAGCCCCGGGCCGTTGTGGGTTAAGAGTTACGGCGGGAGCGGTGATGATGTGGCTTACGCGGTTGTTGTTGCAGATAATGGTGATATTATAGTCGCAGGCATCACTAAAAGCTTCAGCGCTGGCAAAAAGGACGTTTGGGTTTTCAGGTTGGATAAGAATGGGAACGTGAAATGGCAGAAAACTTACAGCGGCTCTGACTATGATATAGCTACCTCAGTTGCTATTGCTTTGAATGGAGATATTATAGTGGCAGGCTACTATGGAGCTAGAGATTTATTTGGTTCTGAAGCTAATGTCTGGGTCCTTCGTTTGGATGAGAATGGTAATGTGAATTGGCAGAAAACATATGGCGGAAGCAAAAATGATTATGCTAACTCGATTGCCATTGCTCCAAATGGCGATGTTTTCTGAGGCCAAGGGACTCGCAAGTAGAGGATGGTACCTAAAAGCCATTGACGAGCTCGACAGACTTCTTCCACTGGCCGAGACTTTGGGCAATGATACTGAGATCAGAAAACTTGGAGATGGAATTAAAGTTGACTCCTTACTCGATGAGGCCGAGAACGCTTTGAAGAGGAGGAATTATTTGAATGCACTGGCCAAATATAGGGAGGCCTATAATTTAGCCCTAAAAGTAGATCATCCAAAAAAGCTGCCCTCGCTGAGGAAAAATCATAGAGATTGGGAAATACTTTACAGAAGAGGTTAAGCGGATTGAAAACCTCGTTAGCAGGCTTGAACTAGACAAAGCATCAAGTGCCCTCGTCAAGCTTAATGAACTGGCTCTGGCTCTGAATCGTCTTCCAGAGGTTAGGGCACTCAATAAAAAATCTTTGATATCAAGAGAGCACTGAGATTATTAAGACAGTCCGAAAACGCCCCTCGTGAGAAAGCCGCTGAAAATGCAAGGAAAGCACTTGAGCTCGCCGGGGATATCAAAGGAATCGGAGAGAAAGCTCAAAAAATCCTGGAGGAAGCCGAGGGTGAGCTTGCCGCCATCATGTCCAAAGGCGATGAACTACTCTCCGAGAAGAAGTTCGATGAGGCCATCAAAACTTACGAATCCGCATTACTGTTGGCCGAGGTTCTTGGGAAATCTAAAATTGTAAAAGAGAAAATCGAGCGTGCTAAAGCTTTGGAGAACAGAGAGACGCAGGCTTCAAGGCTTAATGAGCTTCTTGCAAAAGCCGACGAGTTGATGGAGAGGAGAGAATACAGCGAGGCAGTAAGAGTTCTTAATGAAGCTTTCACCATTGCCAAATCCATCAACGTTGAGGGAAAATTAGAGGAGAAGCTCGACTCCCTTAAAATGAGAATGGAGAATCTCATCGCCAAAGGGGACTCGGCTTTTGAAGGCGGCAATTACACTGAAGCGCTCAGGCTTTACAGTGAGGCGTTAAGCATTGCAAGGGCATTGAACACCGACACTTCAAAGATTGAAGAAAAGATTAAGCTCACGGAGGAGAAGCAGAGGCTCGAACTTCTGAAGGAGAGTCTCAAGCTCGACGTTCCAACCGAGATGCCCCACAAGGCCGAGAGCGAGTTTCCATACTCGTCACCAACCGCTTTTCTGAGGGCATCTCCCTTACCGTCGACCTGAGCGAAAACTCCGACTACTTCGAGCTGAGCGAGGAGAAGGTGAACTTCCCACGCGTCAAGCCCAGCAGGACGATAGGCGATAGCATCACCGTGAAGCCCAAGTTCATTGGCGACTTCGACTTCATCATCAACGTAAACTCCGACAAAGGCTCCTTCACGAAGACCGTGCCAGTCAAGGTCACTAAGACGGCCAAGATGGGCGCGGCAGCGGTGACCCCCTCGGCCCTTGGGAGAACCCCAATCCTCAACCCAGCTGAGGCTCTCCAAGAGTTCTACTCGGACTTCCAGTACATCGGCGAGGGCGGTTTCGCGAGGGTTTACAAGGCGAAGAGAAAGGACGGCAAAATCGTGGCCGTTAAAATCCCGAAGACTCTTGATCCGGCAGTTGGCAGGGCTTTTGTAAGAGAAATTACCAACTGGCTGCACCTCAAGCACCCGAACATCGTCGAACTCTACGACGTGAACGTCCTTCCCGTTCCATACCTTGAAATGGAGTACTGCGAGAGCTCACTCGCGAGACTCCAGAAGCCCCTGCCGGTTGATGAGGCCGCCTTAATCGTCTTCAACATCGCCGAGGCTTTGAAGTATGCTCACGGAAAAAAGATTGTCCACAGGGACTTAAAACCGAGCAACATTCTGTTGAAGAACGGTTTACCAAAGATCTCAGACTGGGGGCTGAGCAAGGTTTTAGAGGAGAGCACGAGCGCGACGACCACGGCAAGCTTCACCCCATACTACGCCGCCCCGGAGCAGATTGATAAAAAGTACGGGCACACGGACGAGAGAACCGACATCTACCAGCTCGGCGTTATCTTCTACGAGTTGGTCACCGGCAAACTTCCCTTCGAAGGCACGCTGAGCCAGGTGATGATGGGAATCCTGAAGGACGACCCCGTTCCGCCGAGCCAGTTGAACCCGGCGGCAAAGGAGGTAGAGCCGATAATCATGAGAATGCTCGCCAAGAGGAGGGAAGAGCGCTATCAGTCCATCGAAGAGCTCCAGCGTGATTTAGCAGGAGTCCTGAACATGACTTACTCGGAGAGCCTGAAGGAGAGCAAGACCCTCGGCGACGTTGGGAGGGCAAAATACTACCTGACGGAGCTTCTCCTCATCAACCTGAAGACCAACAACGCCGGAGAGGCCTACAAGTACGCGAGCGATTTGGCATTCTACGTTAAGGGCGAACTTAAGGAAGAAGTTCAAAAGCTTGCCGAGCAGGTCAAGTTCAGGCTTGAGGAAAACCTCAACATTCCGCAGGAACTCGTGGAGAAGGCCGAGATAATAGTGCACAAGATAAGGGTGGGATTTGAAAAGGTCTGACTTCTTTTACCTTATCACCCTCCTGCTCAGCACGACGACAAAGAAGGCCATCATAAACGCTCCAAGAAAGGCCTCACTCACGGCTAAGAGGTGGTAGCCGGGCTTTGGAACGTAGTCGCCGTAGCCGACGGTTGTGAAGGTGACCACGCTGAAGTAGAGGTTCTCCGCGAAGCTTCCCGCTCCCTCAACCGCGCCGAGATGGCTGTAAAGGGCGGCGTAGGCGAGTATAACCCCCACCGTTGTCAGGAAGACCCGCCAGGGACTCTCACCGTAGCTGGAGATGTACCAGAGAAAGCGGTTGGCGAGCCAGCGGAGGTGGCCCTCAAGAAACGCCAGCCACCTCTTCCTGAACCTCGCCGTAAGCGGAAGAAACGCCTCGACGTGCGCCCGTCCCAGGGCTTTGTGGGCCAGTCTTTGAATCTTCCCGCGAACGCGCCACTCGCCTATGGAGTACCTGCTCGCGGCCTCGTATATTCCCTGTTCCGCGAAGAGCTTCTTGAGGAGGAGGTAGACGTCTATCGCCCGGTTGTACGATTCGAGGGCTTCCGAATACTTACCCTGCCGAGCGAGCCGGTCGCCGATGACTTCCTCAACGACGATCTCGTCGAACCTCGCGTAGCGCAGGTTCTTGGCGCCGGTTAAGGAGACTCCGTAGAGTTTCGCACCCCTGAAGTCCGCGCTGAAGAGGTTCGCCCCGCTCAGGTTTGCCCCGTAGAGCTCCGCACCCTGGAGGTCAGCGCTGGCAAGGGTGGCGTTCTCAAGGCTCGCGAGGGAAAGGTCGGCGTGAATGAGTTTCGCTCCGCTTAAGTCAGCGCCCTCGAGGCGGGAACTGCTCAGGCTGGCGTGGGAGAGGTTGGCGCCGCTTAGATCCGAGCCCTCCAGGTGTGCCCAGGCGAGGTTGGCGTGGGAGAGGTCGGCATCGCTGAGGTCGGCGTGGCGGAGGTTGCCCCCCTCGAGGTTGGCCTTTCTCAGGTTGGCGCCCGAGAGGTAGGCCTCCTCCAGATCCTCGCCAGAGAGGTCAGCCCTCTCAAAGTCCTTTCCCCCAACCGGCTCATGGAACGGGCAGAATGCCGAATCCTCTGCCGCCTCTCGGGGGCACTCCTTGATGGGGTTGTGGCGGTAGCTGTGGACGCACCTCATGGACACCAGCCCGGAAAGCTGTGGGTGGAGTGCGAAGGGCGGTTTTATATCTCTCGGAACGTATTTATTTGTTTTGGGACACGATAACGGTTGAACTTTTCATGGGGCGAAAACCATTTATTCCATAACGCCCTAACGTCTGGGAAACGCAACATCACCACGGGAGGTTCCAGCGGTCCGCCAAACACGGTAAAACTTCGTTATGAATGAGCCAGCTAAATCCAGTCAAGGGCATTACAGAGGCACAGAGTATCCTCCAAATCGGAGAAAACTTTAAATAAGATGAACGACTAATCCATCGCAGTGGTGCGTATGGGCTACATAATCTTCGTCACGTACGATAACGATGCCGAGAGAAAGCGCATAGACTATCTTCTGGACAAATGGTCCTCACGAGCCACCGTGAAAAAGCCCAGAGGGGTGGTTTTCTACATCGAAACGGACGAGCCCCAGGAGTTCCTGGAGGAGCTTTTCTCGAGGCTTGAGGGCAACGCCGAGGAGAAGGTCGAGGTGTACAGCGCAAAGAGGGTCGAGAACAGGGTCAGGGCAAAGAGGAGGACCCTTGAATACACCATCGGCGAGGAGAGGAAGGTCGTCGAGAGGTTCATCGACTACCTGCTCTCCAAGATGAACGCCGGCTATTCCCACTCAGAAAACGAGGCGAAGGTTTACAGCGTGTACACCAGAAAGGGAAGGGCCACCATAAGGGCCACCATCGAAGGAAACGGAAGGACAAAGGTAACCCTGGAGATTGAAGGCTACGGCGATGCCGTTGATTTTCTCGCCGAAAGGATAGATGAAGAGCTTAAGCTCTTCGCGGGTGGTTGAGATGGGGGTATTTGAGGAAGGACGAACCGACTGTGTTAAGGAGCTTTTGAAGCCTGCCGAGCGCGTCCTGAAGGAGGGCCTCGACATCGGCGTGGAGAGCTTCTCCAGAAGGGAAAGGCTCTGGCTCCAGATAGAGGAGAACTACGACCGCTACCTCGACGGGGAGTGCGGCGAGTTCCTGAAGGACCTCGACATGCACTTCCGGGGCAAGTTCGAGGGAGCTTTGGCCATACTCGCCTGGAGCTTCAGGCAGAACGGGGAAACCTACCTGCCGGCGAGCAGGAGGTACAGGGACAGGGAGCTGGAGGCCCTCGAGAGGGTTCTACGCTACAACGTCTTCGAGATATACTCCAAGGAGGACATAATGAAGAAGATAATGCACAGGGATAACAACGTCCTTGGCCTCCTCAGGGAGTACTACCACGGCGTGGACAGGTGGATTGACGATGCCCTCAACGACCCCTCGATAAAGCTTCCCCTGAGGGGGTTCCTCAAGACCAAGTGGGACTCCTACAAGAGCAAGATAAACGCGGCCATAGCCGAGGCGACGATGCGCTTCGACTGGTTCAGGGACTTCCTCACGATGGCCGGAGAGGAGACGCAGGCAGTGGAGAGAACGTACCAGAGAAGACTAGAAGCTAAAGAGCGGGAGATGGAGGAGCTGAGGAGACAGATGGAGGATATGCGCAGGAACTTCGAGAGGGAGAAAGAAGAGCTCAGGAGAAGGCTTGAAACCGCGAAGGAAGCCGAGATATCGAGGCTCATTCAGGAGAAGGAGGAGATGAGAAGACAGTTCGAGGAGGAGAGGCAGAGGCTCATCGAGGAGATAAGCAGAATGAAGGACGAGGAGGCAAGGAGAACCCTCGAGGCAGAGCTCGACAGAATGCAGAGGGAAATGATGGCTAGCATTGAAGCCATGGAGGCCGAGATAAGGAGGAAGGAGCTTGAGCTCAAGGAAAAGGAAATGGAACTCAGGAAGAGGGAGCTTGAGCTGAAGGAAAAGGAGGACGAGGTGACCAGGCGGATAAAGGAGGTAATGAGCCTGGCCGGCAAGGTCGAGAAGGGCTCGCGCTTCGTCAGGCTCGACGAGGCGAGAATGCTCGAGATGAACTTCGTCGGGAGGATAAGGAGCAAGTTCAGGGACGAGGTGAAGCTCCTGGGCAGGACCTTCAAGGTGGAGTCCGTCGAGGAGAGGAAGACCTTCGACAAGAGCGCCTACGCAGGAAAGCTGAGCGAGAGGGACCTCAAGAACGTCCCCGACAACAGACTGGTGGAGGTCAGGCTCAAGGAGAAGAAGCTCCTCGGAAAGAAGGAGGAGATAACCGTAAAGGCGCTCTTCTATGGAAGGTCCGAGCGCTACGCCGAGGTCGGCTTCGACACCGACCCCCTCGAGCTGGCAGATATCAACGCGCTCCTGGTTGATGCCCGTGATGAGGCCAAGAACGGCCGCATCGTCCTCCTCGTTGCCTCCCCAACGGGCTTCGAGAGGAGGATAGCAAACTACGTCAATTCGGGCGACTTCCACAGGAACTTCATATCCGAGAACGTCTCTTTAGCCCTGCTCGACCTTGAGAGCGGCGAGCTGATATACAACCCGCACGACGAATATGCTAGAGCCTTCGAGCCGATGCTCCGCCTTGAGAGGGACGAGGAGCTTCTCGCCAAGGTCAAGGACTTCCTGGAGGAGAAGATAATAATGAGGGGCTACGTGAGGCTGGAGGAGGCCCTGGAGCACTTCGCCGAGGAGGTCGTGAAGAGGGCGTTCCACGAGCTGTCAAAGGAGAAGGGCTACATAACCAAGTTCGTCGAGGGCGTCGGCTACGTCCTCGTCAAGGAGGGGTTCCTCTGATTTGACGGTTTCATCTTTCCTTCCCGTGGGAGGTGTGAAAAAATGAAAATACGTGATATGTTTGGAAGGAAGAACACCATCGAAAAGCTCTCGCTGAGGGAGCTTCAGGCCGAGGAGATAAGGCTGAGGAACAGGCTCGAGAGGCTCAAGAAGGACATCAACCAGATTGAAAAGAGGAAGAAGCAGCTCTTCCAGGAGGGAATCGGAGCTGACAAGCTCAAGAAGAAGATGCTCGCCCAGGAAATCAAGAGCCTCGACATGGAGCAGAAGCTCAAGCTCAAGGACTTCACCACTGCCCAGAAGCAGTACACCCTCATAAAGAATCTGATAATCGTGAAGAAATACGAGAAGGAGCTGAGGAAGACCGGGGTCTGGGAGAAGCTCAACAGCGTCGAGCCGGAGGAGCTGGAGCAGGCGCTGATAAAGATAAACCTCGACGGCAAGGAGTTCGACGAGATGGTGGACAGCCTCAACAGGGTCTTCGAGATGGAGGTTGCGGAGTTCGAGGAGACCGAGGACCAGACCGAGCGGGAGCTCATGAAGGCCTGGAGCCAGGTCGAGGCAGGAGAGGCTGACGTTGAGGACGTCGCCGAGAAGGTCGTCTCCATAGACCGCAGGCTCGAGGAGGACGAGGAGCTATGAGCGTCCTCTCCCGCTTTTTTGGAAAGAAGAACCCCCTTGACATACCCCTTCCAAAGCTCAGGGAGAGCCAGATCAAGCTGGAGTACCAGATAGAGAAGGTGGAGAAGGAGATAGCCTCGATAGACCAGGAGATAGCGAGGCTCTTTGAAAAAGCCAAAAAGGCAAGAACCAAGAGCGAGGAGCTGACGATAGCGACGAAGATAAAGACCCTCAACCAGCGCAAGAAGAACCTCCAGAAGACCCACATGGCCCTCAACAAGCAGCTGATGCTCATCAGCAACCTCGTGATAATCAAGGAGAACGAGAGCATACTCAGGGGCACACCCACCTGGGACCTGTTGAAGAGAATGTCGCCCGAGGAGCTCGAAAGCCACCTTACCGAGATGCAGCTCGACGCCCAGAACTTCAACGAGAACCTCAACAGAATGCTCGGAATGACCGACCAGACCATCGGGACCGGCGTTGAGTTCGAGGAGGACGAGGAGCTGGCGGAGATAATGAGGACGATACATGCTGTAAAGGAGGGCGAGCTGGAGCCTGACGCTGCCGCCGAGAAGGTGACCGGTGAAGAGAGGACAAAGAGGAAGGAGGACTGGCTGGAAGAGCTTTGATTTTTGCGTTTTTTGATTAAAAACGTCAAATCAGCCAACCCTGGATATAATCAGCGGAGGTGTCGATATGAGCCGATAGAGCTGGTGATAACAATGAGGCACGCAGGATTTATCGTGGCCCTGGGCATGATACTTGCCCTTCTGTCCCCCCTAGCAACTGCAGCTGCACCCACCTGGACGAAGGGCATCGGAGTTTACTCGGTGTGCATATCCCCGGACGGGAGGGCGATATTCGCAGGGGTGGAAGATGGGGTGTACCTCTTCGACCGGAACGGAACCGAGGTGTGGCACACGGAACTGCCTGAGGCCATCAAACTCCTCGCGGTTTCGCCGGACATGAAGTACGTGGTGGGGGCAGGAGAGAAGGACGTCTACGTGATAAACGCCTCCAGCGGAGAGTTCCTCTGGAGCACTGACACGAAGGGGAAGATAGAGAGCCTGGCCGCTTCGGGGGACAGGTTCGTCGTGGGGACGCTCTTCAGCGTTGAGGCCTACAGATACACCGGAAAGCTGACGTTCCTGCGCTTTCCCGAAACCCAGACCACAGGCGGGGTTGCCATGGCGGCAGAGGTCGGCTACTCGGTTGGATTCGCGGACAAAGCAATAGTCGTAGCGGGGGACAAGGTCATCTACTACCGGGCCGATGGAACCGAAGGGTGGAAGTACGACCCCTACGCCGACTCCAGCGCCGACAGGAACTTCGAGGCCCTGGCAATAAGCCCGGACAACTCCCTGATAGCGGCCGGCGGAAAGGACGGGGTCTGGATACTCGACGTCTACGGGACGTTCCGCGATAAGCTGACGGTTCCAAACGTCATCGACTTGGAGTTCACCCCGGACGGGGAGTACATAGCGATCCTTACCTCGGACGGAAAGGTTTACCTGGCGGACAGGAACGGAAACGTTGAATGGTCAAAGGCGACCAGAGGTGTCCCCAAGAACCTGGCGGTCACGCTCCACTACGTCGGAATCGCGACCGATAAAGGAGTAGAGGTACTGACGATAAAGGACGGCTCATCTGTGAACTTCTACGACCTTGGCAACACGAACTCCGTGGCCGGGACGGAAAAGGCCGATTACCTGGCCGCAGGGGGAGAAAAGCTCGGCTTCTTCAACTTCAACTACGCGGTCCTCACGGTGAAGACCAACCCAAGCGGGGCCGAGGTTTACATAAACGGTGTTTATAAGGGCACGTCGCCGCTCAGCCTGACTATCAATCCAGGAAAATACAAAATCACGGTGAGCATGGAGGGCTACTACTCGAACGAAACGACCGTTACCCTGGATCTGGGAGAGAGCGAAACGGTGACGCTGACCCTGGAGAAGAGGTCCGAGATAGAGACCCCAACCGGAACGGTCACCACCACTACCACCAGCCCACAGGTATCGATGGAAAAATACAGACTCGGCGGCCAGGAGATCAACTTCCAGCCCTCTGAGGGCTACCTGCGCGAGGTGTCCAGCTACGCCATTCAGAAAACGGAGGAACTGATTGACAAGATGAACGGGCTTGGATACAGCGCGGACCTCGCGGGGCCCATTCTTGAGAAGGCGAGGCAGGAATACCTTAACGGAAACTACGCGGCCGCGAGGGATAAGGCTCTTGAGGCGTGGATAACCGCATTCAGGGAGTTCTGGGTCCAGTATGATACGGCCATACTGTCGAAAGGGGGCATCGACGTAAGCCCCGTTGAGGAGAGCTACAAATCTGGGAACTTGGAGGACGCCCTCGGAAAGGCGGTGTCCATGAGCGGAAAGCTGGAAGGAGAGCAGAAGGAGCTGTTCGATGCGGCTGATGGAGCCGCGGCGGTCGTGGACGAGTACTGGAGGAAGGACGTCCGCCTCTGGAACTACGTTGATCCACTCCTCGACTCGGCCGGGAAGTTCAAGGACGGTGACGTGAAGGGTGCGAAGGAGCTGGCGGAGAATGCAAGGGCTGCACTGGAAAACGTGGGCAAGAACGGGGAGAAGGCACTCAGCGAGATACTGGCCCAGGCAAGAACCGGAGGACTGAGCGAGGAGAAGCTGAAGGAGTTTGAAATGGGCAACTTCGGCGATGTTGAGACCGAGACGCAGACCAAGGAGGGCGGCGGTGGCATCTGCGGGCCAGGGCTCTTCGCTATTCCCGCACTGCTTCCGGCACTGCTCCACCGGAGGGTGAGGAGGTAATGCACCCACGCTCCCGGGAGGCGGATTTCGTTCGTCGTCTTTTTATTTCCATATTCCTCGTGTACTTCCTGGGCAAGTTTGGACTAGTCCTGGCCCTGTTCATCTTCCTGCCCACGATAATCCGCCTGCTCGAGGGAGGCACCGCCCCCAAGCGGCCGCCGGCCGTAAAGATGCCTCCAAGAAGGCAGGACATCAGAAGGGTTCTCCGTGAGGGCTTCATCTTTGAAGCACCTCCAGAGCTGAACGAAGGCGTCGAGGCCCTCCTCCGGATCGGAATGAGGAACGTCTCAAGCCGTCCCCTGACCGTCACGATAAGGCTGGACGAGCTTGCGGAGTATGGAAAGGCGTCCCCGGGAAGGATAGACCTCTCGCTAGCGCCTGGTGAGGTCAAATCAACCTTCGTGAGGTTCATTCCGCGGAAAGTCGGCGAGATAAAAGCCCGCGCAGGGCTGAAATCCGGAATCTACCTGGTGAGAGTTCCCTTAACGCTCAGGGTTAAGCCGCTCCCCAGGGGGGAACCCGAACCCCTGCCCTCGGGGCCCGGCGGGCTGGAGAAACTGCTATCGATGTACTCCTCGGTGGAGCCAATCGGTTCCGGCGGCTTTGCTATCGTCTACCGCGCCGTGAAACCGGACGGCTCGGTGGTAGCGCTTAAGGTTCCCCACAGCCTTTCCGAGGGAGCGGGAAGGCAGTTCCTTCACGAGGTTGCCGTCTGGAGCGGGCTGAGGCACAGGAACATAGTCCAGCTTTACGAGGCGAACATCGTTCCTGTGCCCTACATAGAGATGGAGTACTGCGAAGGCTCGCTGGGGAACATCAAGAAGCCCCTTTCCCCTGAGAGGGTGGCGGAGATAGCCTTTGACGTCTGCGAGGGCCTGAAGTACGCCCACGAGCGGGGAGTAATTCACAGGGACATAAAGCCGAGCAACGTCCTCCTGAAGGACGGCACGCCAAAGATAAGCGACTGGGGGCTCAGCAAGATTCTGACAGAGAGCAGAACAACCACAGCTACCTTCACCCCCCTCTACGCCGCTCCGGAGCAGATAAGCAAACGCTTCGGCAGAACCGATGAGAGGACCGATATATGGCAACTCGGCGTTCTCATGTACGAGCTCGCGACCGGAAGGGTGCCCTTCGACGGTGAGGACTTCGTCGAGGTCGCCGGAAAGATAACGATGGAGAATCCCGTTCCCCCAAGCGAGCTGAACCCCGATGCAAAGCCCCTCGAGCCGATAATAATGAGATGCCTTGCCAAGAGGAAGGAGGAGCGCTATCAGTCGGTTGCTGAGCTGCAGAGGGATCTGGCGGAGATTCTCGGTGGGAAGTACCGGAGGGAGCTTGAGAGGAGCACGGACTTTTCACGCTCGGCATACTACGCCGGCCAGCTGCTCCTCCTTCACCTGAGGCTCGGCGATGCCAAGGAGGTCCTCAAGTACGCTCTCTCCCTCAGGAGGTACGCCAGAGGAAAGGCTAGGGAGGAGCTGGAGGGCCTGATAAAGGGACTCGAAGCCAGGGTTGAGGAAGGCCTGCCAGTTCCGGGGGAGATAGTAGAGCGGGCGGAGGTTGTTGTTCACGCGATTAATGGAATTTAACTGCTCTGAGGGGGTGAATCGTTTGGACAAACTCGTGGCCAAGATAAACTGGTCCTTCAACCGCTGGAAAGGTTTCGACTGGGAAGCGTTTAGGAAAAAGTACGAATCCGGATTCGAGTTCGTCAGACAAACAGGCTACGCTCACGAGTGGTGGAACTTCTACGAGGGATTTTCGCCCGACAAGTACTACGGAGTTATCCTCAAAAGGCCCAAAAGATTCCATAGGGGAATTGTGCTCTTTGTGAGTATGAACCCTCTCGACGGCAGATGGTACTTCGTTGGATTTTACTGCGATGCCGTAAGGCCCCCGAGCGACGCCTCAACAGGGGTACCGGTCAGGAACCTCCTCCCCGATGAGGTTATACGGGACCTCGAGGAGCTCCTTAGAACCGCCGACTGGGAGGACAGGCATTTGGAATACATATCACGGGTTCTCTCCGGTGAGGAGTACCTAGGCACGCTCGTCGCCCCAAAGGAGTATTCCGCTTCGTTTCTGCCAGAGGCGTACGTGGAGGTCTTCCCTGAGGACTTAGGCGTTGGAAGGCTCGGGGGGCAGTGGAAGATAACCTACAAGATAACCGGCGCCCAGGTTCAAAGGCTCCTTGAGGAGGCCAAGAGAAGGCACGAGACGATTGGCGGGGAGGAAGCACGGCTCATAGTGAGCAGAATAAACAAGGCACTCGAAAGGTTGAAGGGCGGGCCAATTGTAGAGGAAAGAAAGCCTGGAGGAATGGCGCGGAGACTCATAAATTTCCCCGACACTTCCTCCGCGTTCCAGAGAGCTCACAGGGGAAGTGGAAACATCAAAGGTTTTCCGGTCGAGCTTCTCCCCCACTATGAGCCCCTTGAGTTCCTCGGCGAGGGCGGCTTTGCGAAAGTGTACAAGGCCAGAAGGAAAAAGGACGGAAAAATCGTCGCCCTCAAGATACCGAGGATAGACGAGAAGACGGGCAAGTTCTTCATTAAAGAGGTGGCGTCGTGGTATCAGCTCAATCATCCAAACATAGTGACCCTCTACGAAGCAAATGTCTATCCTCTCCCCTACATTGAAATGGAGTTCGTTGAGGGCGTTGAGGTCGATGGAGAGCTTTTCAGAGACCTCGGAGCTTATCCGAAGCCCGTTCCCGAGAGGGTGGCAATTAAACTAATCACGGGCATCGCCGAGGGTTTAGCCCACGCACACTCAAAGGGCATCTACCACCTCGACCTGAAGCCGCTCAACGTTCTCCTCAAGGCCGACCTGACACCCAAGATAACGGATTGGGGTTTAGCCAAGATAAGCGCGAGGAGCTCGCTGAGCATGCACTACGGATACTCCCCTCTCTACGCGGCCCCGGAGCAGCTCGATGAGGAGACCTACGGCGAGCCAGACGGAAGAACCGACATCTACCAGCTGGGCTTAATCTTCTACGAACTCCTCACCGGCGAGCTTCCGTATAAGGCCACCTCCCCCGGTGCTCTCGTCGGCAAAATCCTCTACACAAAGCCGAAGCCCGTCTCCGAGATTAAGGAAGAGCTCAAGAAGTTCGACGGAATGTTCGAGCGCCTGCTCGCGAAGAAGAAGGAGGAGCGCTACCAGAGCATCAAGGAGTTCCTCCAGGCCCTCGAATCCCTGGCGGAGCTGGAGAAGGAGAAAGGGGAGCTGATCAAAACCGGCCTGGCGTTGAGAAGAAGCCGCTCGCGGGAAGAGTTCGAGAGGCTGAAGATCGAGAGCGTCCGCAAGACCGCCAAGGTCGCGATTCTGGCGGCGAGGCTCAACGATAAGGCAGAACTGCTGGCGGCGCTGGACGACCTAAAGTTCTACACGAGGGAGAACCTCGACGATTTACTCAGCGCCATAGTCCAAGTAGAGATGTTGCTGAAGGAGGGGATTCCGATAGGTTCCGAAGTCGAGGAGAAGGTTAGGGCGCTAGTACTGAGGATCGAGAGGGAGGTGTCGAGGTGAGGTTGGAGTCACCTAACAGTCCACGTTTGAAAATTCGCAACCCCCGGGAGGTTTTGTTTTTCGGGGTTGATGTGGCACAATTCAAAAACAGGTGGTGATTGAAATGTCCGTCGATCTTTCCGGTCCCCTGATGTCAGCCTTTAGGAAGGCCAAGAAAGAGTTTGAGGAAGCGATAAAGAAGGGAGACAAGGAAACCGCCAGAAAAAAGGCTCTCGAATGCTCCAGGATACTGAAGCAGCTCGCGAAGTACGACGAGTTCAACCGCGAGAGCTACCTGCAGAAGGCCAAGAAGTGGGAAACCATAGCACGGGACGTTGAGGCCGGCCGCTACGGAGTAAAGAGGAAGCACAGGCCGATGAAGGAAGGTGGAAGCGGAAGGGAGGCCGGGACGGAGGACGGCGAGGAGGACAAGTTCAAGCAATACGTCGAGAACCTGATAACGAAGTCCAAGGTCAAGTGGAATGACATAGGCGGGCTGGAAGAGGTCAAGATGCTGATGATGGAAACGGTCGTCATCTCTGCCCTGCAGAGGCCCGAATCGATTCAGCCCTGGAAGGGTATCCTGCTCTTCGGCCCGCCGGGAACCGGCAAAACGCTACTCGCGAGCGCCGCGGCCGGAAGCCTGAACGCAACCTTCTTCAGCGTTAAGGCCAGCAACGTCCTCAGCAAGTACTTCGGAGAGTCCACCAAGATAATCTCGGCCCTCTACGAGGTTGCCAGGGAAAAGGCCCCGAGCATAGTCTTCATGGACGAGATAGACGCGTTGACGACCAGGCGCTCCGGTGACCAGAGCGAGGCCAGCAGGAGGATGCTCTCGACGCTCCTCACGGAGCTGGACGGCTTCCAGGACAAGAAGAGCGACATACTGGTCTTGACTTTGGCGGCGACCAACACCCCCTGGGACCTTGACGAGGCAGTTCTGTCGAGGTTCCCGCGCAGGATCTACGTCCCCCTGCCTGACGAGAAGGCCACAAAGGAGATAATCAAGATCAACACCCGCGGACTGGACATAAGCAGGCTCGACCTCGACGCGATAGCGGAGGAGAGTGTCAGGAGGCTCTACTCCGGAAGGGACCTCAAGAACCTCTGTCAGGAGGCGATATGGCACATGATACGCGAGGAGAACAGGGACCTTCACAAGCTGGCGGAACTGCCGTATGAGAAGCTCAGGAGGCGCTCCCTGAAGACCAGGCCGCTTGAGATGAGGGACTTCGAGGAGGCCTTCAAGAGGATCAAGTCCCCGCTGACGAGGAAGGAGATCGAGCGGTACGAGAAGTGGGCGGAGGAGTTTGGGGGATGAATGGTTCAATGACCATACACATTGGGAGGAGGTATACATTTTGAGTGTTACTGGTGTTGTCATCAACATTGTCTTAAGCACGATAATAGTGCTGTCCATGGCGTTAACGTTAAGAGACATAATGTGGCGAGACGACATAGGGCGCTTACGTAAGATTGTGTGGAGTTTCTTAGCACTGAATCCCATAGGAATAGCTGGGTACTGGGCATCTAAAAAGATGAATGTCATTCCTAAAACCAGAACGGAACACAAGAAAAATCGGAAAACAAATCAACTCTACATCCGCAGTATACTCCCCGGCTTCCCGCCCGAGCTCCTCGACAAGTACGAGCCCCTTGAGTTCCTCGGCGAGGGCGGTTTTGCAAAAGTGTTCAAAGTGAGGAGAAAATCGGACGGCAAAGTCATGGCCCTCAAGGTCTCCCGTCTGGACGAGAAGGCCAAGAAGTTCTTCCTCAAGGAGGTCAGGGCCTGGCGCCTCCTTGATCACCCGAACATCGTCAAGCTCTACAACACCTTCGACGAGCCTCTACCCTACCTCGAGATCGAATTCGTTGACGGAATCCAGCTTAACGGCGAGGTCATAAGGGACCTAGGAAAGTACCCGAAGCCCGTCGATGAGGAGAAGGCGCTCCACTTCATCAGGGGCATTGCCGAGGGCCTCAAGCACGCCCACGCAAAACAGGTCTTCCATAGGGATCTGAAGCCCCAGAACGTCCTGATAACGAGCAATTTAACCCCGAAGATAACTGACTGGGGATTGGCTAAAGTCGGTGCCATATCAACGACCGCGACAACCACGAAGGGATTAACCCTCCTCTACGCGGCCCCGGAACAGCTCGATGACGAGACCTACGGCCACACCGATGCCAGAACAGACATCTACCAGCTCGGCCTGATATTCTACGAGCTCCTCACAGGGAAACTTCCATATCAGGGAACTTCTCCAGCGGTGGTCATGGCCAAGGTGATAAACCCGGCAGTAAAACCCAAACCGCCGAGCCACTTCAACAAGGCTCTGGCTAAATACGACGGCATCTTCGAGAAGCTCCTCGCGAAGAGGAAGGAGGAGCGCTACCAGAGCGTTGAGGAGTTCCTCCGTGATCTTGAGCTGATGAAGAAGCTCGACGGGGAGAGAAATAAGCTGGCGAAAGAAATCGAGAAGACCAAAACCACGATGAGCATGACAATCGACAGCAGGGAGCTTAAGAAGCTTATGCGCCAGCTGGTGGAACAGCTGAGCAGGAACGCTTTACTCCACGCTCAGCTCAACGACAAGGCTGGCCTGATCAACGCGCTCGAAGATTTGAAGGCATTCTCAAGGAACCATAGGGAGGAGCTCGAGGGCGCGATAGGCCAGTTCGAGCTGATGATGCGGGAGAGTGTGCCGATAAGCAAGTCCACGCTGGACGAGCTGAAAATCCTACTCCACAAGGTGCAAAGGGAGGTGGAGGGGTGATGGAGGTAAATGGAGATACCGATGTTCTTTTTCTCCCATTTGCGGCCGCCATAAGCCACGTTGGGGAAAGATACAACAACGAGGATAACTTCTTAATCCTGAAACTGCCTGACTCATACCTCCTGGCGGTGGCCGATGGGGTTGGGGGTCATAGTTCCGGCGAGGTGGCTTCCAGGATTGCAATTGAGGTTCTGAAAGAGACGCTTCTCCAGGAGTACGAACCTGGCGCTCCAGGGTATCTCACCTTGATAACGCTCAGGAAAGCGTACGAGCTGGCACACTCCAGAATATTGGAGAACGCCACAGGAGAGAGGAAGGGAATGGGGACAACCCTTGTGTCCGCCCTCGTTTCCCCAGGAAGGGTTCTCATAGCCAACACTGGGGACAGCAGAGCGTACCTGATAAGGAATGGAAAAATCATCACCAGGACGAAGGACCACTCACTCGTCCAGGAGCTCGTTGATAAAGGTGAGATAACCCCTGATGAAGCGAGGAGGCACCCGATGCGGAACATCATAACGAGGGCCCTCGGGGCCAAGTTTGAGGTTGATTTCTACGAATGGAAGCTGAGGCACGGGGACGTTCTTCTGCTCAGCTCCGACGGACTGCACGACTACGTGGCCGAGGGCAGGATAGTGGGGATAGCCTCGCAGGGCAGGAGCGCGGAGGAGATAGCGAAAAAGCTGATTGAAGAGGCCCTGCCGGTCACAAGGGACAACGTGACGGTCATGGTTTGGAGGTGGTAAAAACGCCCAAAAACATCTTATCCTTCAACACTGTAATCGGATAGGTGGTAGCGTGAACAGTACATTTCCAAAAATACCGGGCTTTAGAGAAACATTCCGAGTATTAAAGTTTGGTCATAATAGAGGATAGATAAGTACGAAAAGCGGGCGGGGGAGTTCGGAAGATGAAGAATCAACTGCAATGGCTCTACTCCATTTTGGCAGTTGTTGTATTTATCGCAGATAACCAGTGGGCCATACTTATGACGTTGATACAAATAGCCCCGTCCCATGCAACTTTTCTGGCCCTGGCCATGGTGGGGACTATATTGCTTAATGTCTTCGCCACTATGAAGCCGGAGGCACCGGTAATGAGAGGGTGTGAACGGGTGGTATCCATGAAGTGGAGGACGGCGTTCATCATCGGGATCGTTTTGATATCGCTCCTGGGAACGGCTCACGCGGAGGCCTCTGCACCGCAGATAACCCCGGAATGGACGTACACAGTGAACACCGAGGTCTACGCGATCAAGGTGGGGCCGAACGGCCAGTACGTGGTTGCCGGAGGCAAGAACGGAAGGATATACTACTTCAGCTGGGACGGAAGGCCGATATGGGACTACCTGACTGGAGGCTTCATAGCGTCCCTCGACATAGCCAAGGACGGTAAGAACATCGTGGCCGCGGTTGGCTACGACACGAACAGGGACGGTTCTCCAGAGTACGGGAAGATAATCTACCTGGACGACAGGAAGCACGTGCTCTGGACCTACACCTCGCAGACCAAGGAGTTCTTCTCTTCGGTGTCCGCGGGCCAGGACAGGATATACGTTGGTAGTGAGGGGAAGATCATACGTTTCAGCTACACCGGCTCCAGAATAGCCACCAACCTCGTGGGCGTTGATCTGCCTGAGGTCGATGCCTACGGAAACTACCTGGCGGTGTCGCACTCCCCCTGGTTCTACAGGAGGGACGACAACGAGTACAGCAAGCTCTTCCTCTTCTCCGGGACGTTCCTGAAGTCCACCAGGGAGTTCGATGATGCGGTCGTGGGCACGGCAATATCGGAGAAGTACTACGCCGCCGTGACCGGGCTCCACCTCGATCCCAGCGGGAAGTGGACCGGCTCCGGGAACTACTACGCCTACCTCTACCGGCTCTCGGGGGAGTTCGTGTGGAGGTACAAGCTGGACGCGCCTGCCTTCGACGTTGATATCACCCCCTCAGGCAACATCATAGCAGTGGGCGACACGGGAGGAAACGTCTACGTTTTCAACGAGAACGGCTACCTCCTCTGGAAGGGCAACGTGGGTTCTCCAGTCTACGCCGTGGCGCTCTCTCAGGACGGGAACTACCTGGCGGTTGGAACCAAGGACGGCACGGTTGCACTGTTCAGGGTTCCGGGAGTGATCCAGATACTGACCGACCCCAGCGATGCCCAGGTGTACCTGATGGAGAACGGGGAGTACACCAGGATAGGAAAAACTCCAGTAGCCTTCGCAGTTCTCCCGGGAACCTACGCGGTAAAGGTCGCAAAGGAGTACTACCACACGAAGGTCGTTGAGGTGAGCGTTTCCCCGGGCGATGTCGTCAAAGAGTACATTTCCCTGCCCCTGGCCAACGGCACGATAAACGTCTACTCCAACGTCGATGGCGCCCAGGTGGTCATAGACGGCATACCCGTGGGCAAAACGCCCCTTCTAAACTACACGATTCCCGCCGGGGACCATAACGTCACGGTGAGGGCCAACGGATTCTGCGGGGATTACAGGGAAGAGGTGTCAATAAACTCACCCACACCCGTGGCGGTGACGGCCCGCCTGGAGCCCTGTCCAGCGAAGCTCGAGATAAACGAACCCTCAGGGGCAGAAGTTTACGTGGACGGGGCCTACTACGGAACCGCACCAACATCGATCTCTATCCAGCCCGGTAGCTACGAGGTGGTACTCAAAAAGGAGGGAAGGAAGGACTACACCACCACGGTCTCGCTGGGCCCCGGGGAGACCAGGGAGCTGCTACCGAACATGCAGGTGGATCCGGTTTACTACGGAGTCAGGGCGGCGGCTGGCATAGCCGTTCTAATAGTCCTGCTCCTTCTGGTAAAGGCGTACAGGGGATACCGCTTCAGGACAAGCTACAAGGAACTGCTCGCAATGATAGATTCAGCGAAGAGGAAAAACGTCCCGGAGGAGGCAGGTGAGATACTGGAGGTCCTGGAGGGGAAGAGAAAGGCCGTGGAAGAGGCATACCACAGGAGAGACAGGAAGGGCCTCGAAAGACTCAGGAAGGAGATTGCCGCGGAGGTCCAGCGCGTCATAGAGCTCAGCGGCCAGTACCGGAACATGAAAGAGAGGATCAGCAGGGACATCATGAGCCTGCTGAACCAGCCGACCGCAGGAGGGCCTTCAGAGGGGGAGGGAGGCAATGAAGAGTGATGCCGTCCCCCTTTGGGGAAATAACAACGTTAATAAGCACTTTGCATTAATAAAAGCGGGTGTTATGCCCCGCGTTGGGGGTGTTGGGGTTGGGCAGGATAGCTGACCTGAGGGAGATCGAGTCATATCTCCCGAAAATCTCAAATTATATGACGCTCGGATTACCCGGCTCGAACATCGAGCAGGCTAAGGATTACCTTCAGAACGCTCTAAACGCGTTGAGCACCGATGACACCGGAACCGCGCTTGAAATGGTTAAGAGGGCCCTTATAGCGGCCCTTCCAGATAGGGATTTCCTCCTCAGCAACGCCCTCAGGCTGAGGCACGATGGAGAAAAGCTGCTCAAGGCGAGGAACTTTGAGGAGGCCATATCAAAGTTCACGGAGTCGCTGGAGAAGTACCGCCAGGCCCTCACGGTTCTGGAGGTGGAGGAGGGCGACCGGGAGGAGCTGATCCAGAAGCTCAGGAACACCATAGAGACCACTGAAAACCTCAGGAAGATAGCCAACTTCAGGAGGATATACCAGAAAATAAAGAACGCCCAGACCGAGCAGGAGCTCTGGGAGGCGATAAGGGAGCTCGAAACCGTTGAGGTTCCGATGGAGGACGACAGGTTCGATGCCCTCATAGTTGCCCACAGGAAGATAATAATGCTCCAGCTCCAGGCGGTAGCGGACATGATGATAGAGGCCGCCGAGATGTACAGGAAGGAGGACTGGTTCTCCGCTAAGAAGAGCCTCGAGAGCGCGAAGAAGGTCCTGGAGAACCTCCTGGAGATGGCGAAGAAGCACGACCTGGTAGAGGAAGTCGCAATGATAAACGAGCTGATAAAGGCCTGCGACAGCAACCTCTACGGAATCACCGAACTCCTCTACACCGGAGAGGTCCCCAAGGGCTGGCGCCTCCAGATTCCGGACAAGAACAGCTTCGTTCTCCAGGAGGAAGTCGTCGAGGAGGAGACCTTCGACTTGTCGGTGAACTTTGAGACGAGGCTGGAGCAGATAAAGGAGAGGTATCGGATAATACGGACCATCGGAGAGGGTGCGTTCTCATACGTTTACGAGGCCAAGAACCCACAGGGACACAAGGTAGCCCTCAAGGTGCTCAAATACTTGGACAAAGAATCCACCTCCTCGTTCATGCGCGAGTTCGCGGCGGCCCAAAAGCTCGACCACGAGAACATCGTCAAGGTCCACCGCGCCGACCCGAGGCTCGGCTTCCTCGAGATGGAGCTGGCCAGCAGTAACCTGGAGGAAGTCAAGAAACCGGTAAGTCCATCGGTGGCCGGAAGGGTAATATTCGAGATCGGCCGTGCCCTCCACCACGCCCACTCCCAGAAGATATACCACAGGGACATAAAGCCGAGCAACATACTCATATTCGGAAGCCTGGAGAGGGTTAAACTCGGAGACTGGGGTCTCGCGAGGCTTGCGTCGAAGGCCACCAGGAAATCCTCTCTCGTCAGGCACAAGACCATACTCTACTCCTCCCCCGAGCAGATAAAGGACCCTGAGCACATCGACCACAGGAGCGACATCTTCCAGCTCGGCATCGTCTTCTACGAGATACTGACCGGCAAGCACCCCTTCACGGCCGAGTACGAGGGAACCATCATCAACAACATACTGAACAAGACCCCCGAGCCTCCCTCATACCTCAACCCTGAGGCGAGGGTCTTTGATGAGATAGTGATGAAGATGCTCGAAAAGGACCCGGAGAAGCGCTACCAGACGGTAAGGGAGCTGCAGAACGACATCAAGGAAGTTTTGATACGCATGGGAGTCCATATCAAGGACAGCGTCAGCTCAAGGGAGAGGACGAAGATTCTCGCGGAGAACGCCTACCTGCGCATCAAGGCGATAGTGGACGGCTTCGCCCAGGAAGTCTCATCGGAGCTCGCGAAGCTCGCCGCCGATCTCGACGCGCTCTACCACGAAACCGGCCACCCGGAGCTGAGGGACCTGCACGCCCAGGTATCACTCATGGCCTCCGAAAACGCCCGACCAACAGAGGACACCTTCAGGAAGGTGGAAACCGTGCTGAAAAAATGGATGTGAGGGATTGAGATGGTTAGCCTGCGGCGTGTTGTTTCAATACTCCTCCTCATCATTATGGTGCTCAGCGTGCCTGTGACTGCCGCGGACACCGGACAGACGACCCAGGATTCAACCCAGCAAGCTTCAAGCGATGTGGAAGGGATTAACAAGGACATAGACCTTGCCAACCAGACTCTGAAAACCCTGAACGAGAACAAAGAGGCCCTGGACGTGCCCCCGGAGGAGATCAAAAAGCTGAACCAGAGCATAACCACTGCAAAAGAACAGCTGAACAACGGGGATTCAGAGGGCGCCAACGCGACCCTGATAAACGGCTTCTGGAACCCCCTCGCGGAACTGCTGACGAACATCACGACGGACCTCAATACAGAGTACACCCAGCTTTCAAAGGACGCCAAAGCGTGCAGCGATAAAACAGCGGCCGAGGAGATCAAAAGCGACCTCAATGGGGTAAAATCGCTCCTTGATCGGGCGAGAGAGCTGATAAATGAAGGTAGCAAGGATCACTCAAAATTCGCAGATGCCATAACCACACTCCTGGAGGCGAGGAAAAAGCTGGACACTGCAAAGGGAGAGACCGAAAAGTGCCTGGTCCCGCTGGAAGAGGTGGAGGGGAAGATTGACTCCGCCGAAAGCGCGCTCCGGGCAATCAAGGACAACAGGGAGTTCCTCAACGTGGATAATAAGACCATAACCGACCTCGAGAGCGAGATCGAGAAGGCGAGAGCCCAGCTGGAGGCCGGGAACGTTTCCGAGGCAAACGCGACGATAAGTGAGGTCATGAGCCGCATGAGGGAAATAATCCAGGCCAAGCTCGACGCCCTCAGCGAAAAATACCGCGAGTACGATGACTATTTCAAGAAGTACTGCACCGGAACGACCGACCAGAAAACCCTTGAGGAGGCTCTAAAAACCGTCAATCAGCAGCTGGCGATAGCGAAGGAGAACCTGTCCGGAAACAGGATGCCCGAGGCGGTTTCACACCTGAAATCCGCCAGTGGCACCCTGGAAAACGTCAAAAAGCCCCTCGCGGAGTGCCTCGTTGGAAAGGCTGACGAGACAGTTAAGAACATAACGGTCAAGTACAACGCACTTCCACAGGATTACTACGACGTAATCATCAAACCCCTCGAATCCAAGCTCAAGAAGGCCAAGACAGCGCTCTCAGGGGGCGATTACGATAACGCCATCTCGCTGGCCGTTGAAGTGATCAACAACGGCGATTTCAAGGTCATCAGGGAGAGGATCCTGGAGCAGATGATGGCAAGGCTCGGCGTTAAGGAAATCAACATGACCGAGGAGAATCTCAATGACCTGGAGAAGAGGTACGAGCAGGTTCAGAAAAGACTCCAGGAGGCCAGAAAGAAGAAGCCAGCCATATCAATCATAAGCGCGGACGACAAGCTCAAGCGAGCGGAGGAGGAGCTGAACAAGGTCAATGCAGCCCTGATGATCATAAGAGCGTACCTCAAAGCCCAGAACGCCCAGGGGGCGGAGGACCTCCTAGGCGCCGTGAACGAGTTCAACTCGGCCCTGTCGGCTTCCGGTGGGGCCGAGAGTTACATCGTTGCGAGCGTGGCCCAGGTGGAGAGCCTGCTGAACGACGCCAGCAAGTCGATTGATGACGCGGAGAGCAGCTACACTTGGAATACGGTTCTCCTGGCGGTGATTGCGTTGCTCCTCCTGGCTGGCCTGGGCTACGGAGGATACATTGGATACACCAAGTACCAGGACAAGAAGCGCGTGGACGAGGCCCGGGAGGCCGTGGAAACGATGGAGGATATCATCGAAAGCCTCCGGAGCGAGCTCGCCTCCCTCAACCTTCTGGAGGACAAAGGGGTTAAAAAGAAGTTGGACGAGATGGGAAGGCTCGTGAGCGAAGCCCGGGCCGCGTTCGAAAGGGGCGACTACAGGAGGCCCATCGTCCTGAAGGAGAAGTTCGTGTCCGAGTACGACAGGCTCAAGCTCAGAATAGCACCCTACAAGCAGACCCTCGGCGTGGACGTGACCAAGCACGTGGCGGCCAAGAGCTACATAGGACGCAGGCAGAACAACGAGGACGCATACATTGTCGAGAAGATAGGGGGCAACATACTCCTGGCTGTTGCCGATGGCATGGGAGGACACCTCGCCGGCGAGGTTGCGAGCAGGAAGGCGATTGAGATACTCAAGGAGACCCTGGAGAACAACAAGTTCGAGGATCCCGAGGAGGTGTTCAGGAAGGCCATTCAGAGAGCCAACGAGGTAATCTACCAGATGGGACACGACCCGGCGCACCCGGAGTGGTACAACATGGGGACCACGCTGACGGCAGCCATAGTCAGGGGCAACGAGGCCACCATCGCCAACATAGGTGACAGCAGGACGTACCTGATACGGCCAGACGGAAGCATAAAGAGGCTGACCAAGGATCACTCGCTCGTCCAGGAGCTCATAGACAAGGGCGAGATAACGCCCGAGGAGGCCAGGAAGCACCCGCAGAAGAACGTCATAACCAAGGCCCTCGGCATTTCCCAGACCATAAACATAGACAGGAACGACATAAAGAAGGTGAGCCTGCAGAAGGGTGACCACCTGCTCCTGTGCTCCGACGGCCTCAGCGATGCTCTGCCGGATAGCGAGATCGCCAGAACCGTCCTCGCCGCCCCGTCCCTCGAGGAGGCCGTGAAGATACTCGTGGAAAAGGCCTACGGTTACGGAAGCGACGACAACATAACGGTGGTCCTCTACCGCCACTGAGGGGTGCCGGTATGGGCATTTTTTCCTCCATTTTACCGTCAAAGGAAGAGAAAAGGCTCCGGGAGCTGAGGGGGCGCCTCGATTCTCTGAAGGACAGGGTTCCAGAGGAGGGCAAAGAGGGTCTCAGAGGGGCGTTGGCACTCATTCAACACGCCGGGAAGCTCATCAGGAGGGGCGACAAGGAAGGAGCCTCAAAGGCCCTCGAAAGCATCGAGGTGGAGATCTCGCGGCTTGAGGTTCTGGTCGGAGAGTACATAGCACTGAAAAAAACCGTCACGGGCGCAATATCAGAGCTCCTGGAAACTCCAGGCCTCAGGGAAGTGGCAGTGCCTGCTCCACATTCCTCGATCGGGAACACACGGCAAAAAGGTGGAAACGATGGGAAAACCCAGGTTCTGAGATACATAGACCACGCCCGCAGGAATCACGTCGCTGTGCTGCTCGATGAGTCGCTCAGACCGGTGGCAACGGACAGCGTGGTTTCGATGGTGATGAAGCTCAACACCCAGCCCATTGGAGGGAAGGTCCTGATAGTGCCCACCGTTGTGACGGACGTCCTCGTTGAGCTGGCAAAGAGGAGGGGCATCGAGACCGTGATCGGAAGGGAGGTCGAGGCCCGGGTCACCAGGACGGGAGGGGTTCGCGTTCTGACCTTCGATTCGTACCTCGGCGGACACTAGCCCCAACACCGCGGTGATGGTCATGAGGAAGGGCGCACTGGTGCTGTTGATCCTGCTTTTACCCCTGTTTCTCCCAAGGGCTTTTTCAGAGACCACGATGGAAGAGTGGTACAAGGTCGGGGACTCCCTGATAGTGAGGAACACGTACACGGGGGAGAACCTCTACAGGATAAAGATCTACGACGTGGACCTCCTCAACGAGAAGGTGATATTCGAGTTTCAGGCCCTGCCGGACGGGAGTCCAGTAATGTACACCGTCCTCCTAAACGAGAGGCTTTACGGGGATCTCTCCCACGGTTTCGACGTGGAGCCACTCGACGTGTTCATGGGGATTTCAGGAGACGTGTCAGTCAGGCTGCGCTTTTACCTTGACGACGGCTATACAGTGGTTAGCGACACGGCCACCCTGAGGGTATCCTCGGACCCCAGCGATGCGGCCGTTTATATAGACGGGGAATACCGCGGAAAAACGCCCCTTACCGTCAGGCTCCCCTCGGGGCGCCACGACGTAGTGATAATGAAGGAGGGCTACCGGCCATACAACACGACCGTCGTGCTTGAGACCGGGGAGTACAGGACGATATACGCCAGCCTGGACAAGATCGTGGGAAAGCTCAGGGTGGAATCCACCCCCTCGAACGCCAAGGTTTACCTGGACGGGGACTACATAGGGAGAACTCCCCTGACCCAGGAGCTTTCCCCCGGCACCTACCGGATAAAGCTCCTCCTGGACGGCTATTTTGAGTACTCGACGACGGTCACCGTCAGGGACAACGAGACGAAGGTTATCTCAGCCGCTCTGAAGCCGAAGCCGGGAACGCTCGGTGTAACCTCTGAACCCGCTGGAGCGAAGGTGTACGTAAACGGAACGTACATTGGAACCACGCCAGTGCAGGGGTACAGTCTGAGCCCGGGGATTTACCGGGTGAAGGTAACGATGACTGATTATCAGGCGTACGAGAAGGTGATAACCGTAGAACCCGGGCAGGAGTACCGGATAAGCGCCCGGCTCACCCCCTCGTGGGGAGTTTTGAAGGTGAACTCAAACCCCTCCGGGGCCGAGGTATACATAAACGGCGATGCCGCTGGAAAGACGCCCCTCGAACTCAAGCTCGACCCGGGAACCTACACCGTCAGGCTGTCCATAGAAGGATACGAAGATTACGAGGACAGCATAGAGGTGAGAGCAGGTGAAACTGCAGAAGTTTCCGCGAATCTTGATCCCATCGGATACCTGACTGTGCTGTCTGAACCAAGCGGGGCGGAGGTATATCTCGGCGACACGTACATAGGAAACACTCCCCTAACCGGGTACAAGGTGAGGGCGGGAACGTACTGGGTAACGATAAAGAAGGAAGGATATGACGTTTACAAAACACTCGTTGAAGTTGGGGCCGGGGAAACGAAGGAAATCAAAGGGGAACTAACCCCCCGGGAGACGGCGGAGGAAACCGCTGAAGCAGGAGAGGGGAGTGAAGCCACCGTCAGCCCCAGCTACCAGAGCATCGCTGGGGAGTCACCCCTCGGCCCGTACACCATCGGCGCCGCGGTTTTAATCCTCGGCGTAGCCGTCGCGGTAAAGTTTCGCAGAAAACCGAACGAGGTAAAGCTCCTGGAGAAGGAATTCCGCTCAATAGACCCATCTAAACTCCCAGAGGAGGCAAGGACGATATACGACGAGGTTTCCAGTTCATTGAAAGCTCTCAAAAGCAGCAAAGGGAAAGACAGGGAGCGGGCGGTCAGGGATTTCAGGACGAAGTTTGAGGAGCTGAGAAGGGTAATGGAGGAGTACCGGAAACTTAAGGGGAACATCGAGAGGGAGGTAAGAAAGATGCTCTCCCAGGGGGTACCCGGGCGGGAGGTTGAATGATGCCGTTTGTGGAAAGTTACAGGTGCTGGGAGGACTGAAAGATGGTGAAGTTCTGGAAGTCCAAAGAGGAGAAGGAAATTGAGCGCAAGGTTCGAATGAGGAAGGCCAAGATGGCGCTGAAGCAGTACATAAACAACCTCGAAAACCTAAAGCGCAAGATATTCCTTCAGGGCAAGGAAGCGGCGAAACTGGGGGACGAGGCGTTGCTCAGGAGGAGCGCCATGAAGTACCTGGCGCTCGAAGAAAGGATAAAGCAGGCGAAGAGGCTGCTCCTCCTCATGGAGGAGGCGGAGATTCAGAGGGAGCTGGTGAAGGTTTCGGCGAACTTCATTCAGTTCAGCCGGGACATAGTTGAGAGCATAGCCGAAGGGCCAGGGGCGGAGGACGTTGCTAAGATGCAGGTGGAGTTTGAGAAGGCTATGACAAAGGTAGAGGGTCTTGACGAGGCGCTCGGCACGATGCTTGACCTGACGAGTGAAAGCATTCTGACGGGGGATTTCGACGCCGAGACCATCGAAGAGGCAGCATCGCTCTTTGAGGCCTCCGCATCTTCGGATCTCGAGCCGAAGAGCAGGCTGAAGCAGATAGAGGACATGATGAGGGGTTGAGATGAAGTCCCTCTACCTCTCTCTTTTTGAGGAATGCAGAAAGGAGTACGAGGCGGAGCTGGCGAGGGGCAAGGTAGACGAGGCCAGAAAGTACGCCCTCAAGTGCGCGGAGATTCTGAAGACACTGGCGGAGAAGATGCCCGGCAGGAGAGAATTCTACCTGGAAAAGGCAAGGCGCTGGGAGGAGGCCGCGGAGGAACTCAAAACCTCACCACCCCGTGGAACACAGGCCAGCCTCAAGGGGGGAGCATCTACCGATGAGTACAGGGCACAAGTGGAGGGGCTGATAGCCCGTTCCACCGTCACGTGGAGGGACATCGGGGGGCTAGAAGATGTCAAGAGATTGCTGGCCCGAAACGTGGCCATAGCTTTCGCAAAGAGGCCCGAAGCTATAAAGCCGTGGAGGGGAATTCTCCTCTTCGGCCCACCTGGAACAGGCAAGACCCTTCTCGCTTCCGCGGCGGCGGGGAGTTTGAAGGCCACTTTCTTCAATGTCAAAGCTTCAGAGGTACTCAGCAAGTACTACGGCGAGTCATCAAAGCTGATAACAGCTTTGTATGAGCTGGCGAGGGAGAAGGCTCCCAGCATAGTTTTCATCGACGAGGTCGATGCGCTCAGTCTGAAAAGAGAGAGCGTCCACGAGGCAACGCGAAGAACCTTAGCGACCCTCTTGTCCGAGATAGATGGCTTTAAGGGGGGAGAGGAGGAATTCGTTCTTACGCTTGCATCAACTAACACCCCCTGGGACCTCGACGAGGCACTGCTCTCAAGGTTTCCGCTGAGGATTTATGTACCATTACCCGATAGGGAGGCTATCAAAGAGATTGTGAAGATACACACCAAGGGTCTGGATATAAGCGGGCTTGACCTCGATGGTATAGCAGAGGAGAGCGTGAAGCGCCTGTATTCAGGCAGGGAGATAGCGAACCTGTGCAACCTGGCAATACATCACATGCTCGAAGAGGAGAACCCCGAGCTCGCCGACTTCGAGGTGCTCTCGGAGGGTGACCCGAGAAAGCTGGAGCTCAGGATCAGACCACTGGAGATGAGGGACTTCGAGGAGGCGTTTAAGAAGATAAAATCCCCACTTACCAAGAAATATGTTGAACGCTATGAAAGGTGGGCCCGTGAATTCGGAGGTTGAGTGGGACTTATAGAAGAATACAGCAAGGCTTATAAGAACTTCCATTCTTCAAAGTTTGAACAACAACCGGAGGCGATAGTAATGCCTTTTGCCGGAACCGCCCTGGTTATCATAGGGGTTTTTCTTTTGATAATGCTCCTGCTGAGTGTGAAGGTGATAAGGCCGTACCAAAAGGGCCTCGTCGAGCGCCTTGGAAAGTTCAACAGGATCCTGGAGCCGGGAATACACTTCATAATCCCCTTCATGGAGCGCGTCAAGGTCGTGGACATGCGCGAGCACGTCGTTGATGTGCCGCCGCAGGAGGTCATCTGTAAGGACAACGTCGTCGTTACGGTTGATGCCATCGTTTACTACCAGATACTCGACCCGGTAAAGGCCGTCTACAACGTCAGCGACTTCCTCATGGCGATAATCAAGCTCGCCCAGACCAACCTGCGTGCCATTATAGGTGAGATGGAGCTCGACGAGACGCTGAGCGGGAGGGACATAATCAACGCCAAGCTGAGGGAGGAACTGGATAAGATAACCGACCGCTGGGGAGTCAAGATAACCAGGGTGGAGATACAGCGCATAGACCCGCCCAAGGACATTCAGGACGCGATGGCCAAGCAGATGACGGCTGAAAGGGAGAAGAGGGCGATGATACTCCTCGCAGAGGGTAAGAAGGAGGCTGCAATCAAGGAAGCAGAGGGCCAGAAGCAAGCTGCTATACTGAAGGCGGAGGGCGAAAAGCAGAGGCAGATACTCGTGGCCGAAGGCCAGGCGGAGGCAATAAGGAAAGTTCTCGAGGCCCTCAAGATGGCGGACGAGAAGTACCTGACGCTTCAGTACATTGAGAAGATGCCCGAGCTGGCCAAGTACGGTAACCTCATTGTCCCGTACGACACGGAAGCCCTCATCGGCCTGCTGAGAATCCTCCAGAAGGTGAAGGACGCTCCGATACCAGAGCCTCCGAAGGGAGATTCTGAACGGGCGGTTCCCCAGGAAGAGGGAAGCTCCCTCACCCCTGAAAAGACTTAAAGCCCTTTCTCTCAATTTTTGACGGTGGTGATCATGGAGACGCTCCCTATTTCCCTCCTTATCCTTGGCCTTCTCGTGATAGCCCTTGACATGATGGTCACGGCGTTCATAACGCCGATAGGAGTGGCCATGGTCGTCCTTGGGCTCCTCATGGGCTTCGGAGTCAACTTCACAGAGAGCTTTGTCATAGCCCTCATAGCGGCGATGATCTCGTACATCATCGTGGGTCGCTACATAAAGAAGGACGTTCAGGACGCGGGAAAGGGTAAATACACCTTCGAGCTCAAGGGCAAGCGCGGGAAGGTCGTCGAGATAGGGAAGGATCACTACATAGTCGAACTCGAGGGAGACAGGTGGATAGCGCTCAGCGAGAACGACGAAAAGCTGAAAATAGGTGAAGTTGTCGAGGTCTCCGAGGTGGACGGGGTCAAGCTGATAGTCAGGAGGGTGTGAGCTTTAGGCCTGTGCTTTTATCAGCCTTTTTCAGTCTTCTCCCCCTTCCCGTACACCACCCTGCCGTCCACCACAACGACCTCGACGTCGCTTCCCCTTGCGGAGTAAACGAGGAGTGAGTAGAGGTTCTCCATCGGTCTGAACCAGGGTTTTTCGGCGTTTATGAGAACCAAATCGGCGAGATAACCCGGTTTTATCAGTCCGGCCCTCAGACCAAGCGCCCTCGCCCCGAAAAGCGTTGCCATGCCGAATATCTCCCTCGCCGGAACGGCATGGGGCTTTCCTGCCGTTAGGTTGGCAACGATTCCGGCGGTTCTCATCTCCAGGAAGGGGTCGAGGATTCCGGTCGGGTTCGGCGAGTCGTTTCCCAGGGCAACGTTGAGGCCGAGGTCGAGGAGCTTTTCAAGGTTAATCGTCCTTCCCTCGAGCTTTACGTTGCTCGTCGGGCAGTGAACGAGGGTCGAGCCGGCTCCAGCGAGTCTGGAGAAGTCCTCCTCTCCGAGGTAAACGCCGTGGACGCCTATGAGTTTTTCGTTCAGCAGGCCTGTCTTTCCAAGGAGGCCGACGGGGGAAGTGCCGTGACGCTTTTTAACCCCCTCAACCTCGGCCCTGCTCTGGGCGAGGTGAAGGTGAACCCTCGCACCGGTTTCCTCCGACAGCTCCGCGGTTTCTCTAAATAGGTCGAGCGAGACGGTATTGGTCGCGTGCGGAGCTAGGACTGGGGTAACGAGTTCGCTCCTTCCGAGCCACCTCCTGAAGAACCGAAAGCCCTCCTCGGGACTCGCGAGGGGGAAGTCAACTTCGTCCATCATAGTTTGTCCGATGAAGGCCCGAACGCCGAGCCTCTCGGCAACCTCGGCTATTTCATTGGCAAAGAAATAGTGATCATTTATCGTCGTCGAGCCGTTTGCGAGGGCCTCCCGGATTCCAAGCTCCGCCCACTTCCTGATGTCCTTTCGCGTCCACCCTTGCTCCATTGGCCAGATTATTCTCTCAAGCCATTCCTCCGTCGGCAAGTCTTCACCGAGGCCCCTAAAGCGCGCCATCGCCACGTGGGTGTGGGCGTTTATAAGGCCAGGAACCACAATGTGGTTCCCTCCACCGTATACCTCATCGACACCGTATTCCCTGAGCTCGTCAGCGGGGACAACGGCCCGAATGGCCTTCCCCTCGACGATTACCGCGGCGTTCCTTCTGACTGACTCCGCATCGACTGCGGTTCCGATGAGCGCAAACATTCCATCACCTTTTGGAGATTTGCCATCAGAATAAATAAAACTTCTGACACATCGACATAAATTTGCCCAAAGAACTTAAATGCCACCCCCGAGGATTAAGTACCATGCCGCTCCTTGTGGTCATTAGAAGAAGGTCCCGCACCCTTGCCCTCTGGACGAATTGACTCTTCTCGCTTAGACCAATCGCTACCGTTATAAAGTCACCTTCAAAGCCTCTGGAGGTGGTAAAGATGATTGATAAAGTTTACTGCGCAGACCTTCGGCCCGATATGGAGGGCAAGCGCGTCAAGCTCGCAGGCTGGGTTTACAGAAAGAGGGAAGTCGGAAAGAGGGTCTTCATAGTGCTGAGGGACTCGAGCGGAATCGTTCAGATCGTCTTCGCCAAGGATAGGAGTGAAGAAGCCTACAAGGCAGCCAAAAAGCTCGGCATCGAGTCGAGCGTCATCATCGAGGGAACCGTCAAGGCCGACCCCCGCGCGCCGACGGGAGTCGAGGTTCAGGCGGACGTGATAGAGATAATCCAGAACGTGGACTTCTTCCCGATAACGAAGGACGCGAGCGAGGAGTTCCTGCTCGACGTGAGGCACCTGCACCTCCACTCGCCCAAGGTCGCGAGCATAATGAAGGTTAAAGCCACGCTGATGCAGGCAGCTAGAGAGTGGCTCCTCCAGGACGGCTGGTACGAGGTCTTCCCGCCGATACTCGTCACGGGGGCAGTTGAGGGGGGAGCGACCCTCTTCAAGCTCAAGTACTTTGACAAGACAGCCTACCTCAGCCAGTCGGCCCAGCTCTACCTTGAGGCGGCAATCTTCGGCCTCGAAAAGGTCTGGTCGCTAACTCCGAGCTTTAGAGCGGAGAAGAGCAGGACGAGGAGGCACCTCACCGAGTTCTGGCACCTTGAGCTCGAGGCCGCCTGGATGGACCTCTGGGACATCATGAAGGTGGAGGAGGAGCTGGTCAGCTACATGGTTCAGAGAACGCTTGAGCTCAGGAGGAGCGACATCGAGACCTTCAGGAAGGACTTAACGACGCTCAAGAACGCCGTTCCGCCCTTCCCGAGGATAAGCTACGACGAGGCAATCGACATACTCCAGAGCAAGGGCGTGCAGATAGAATGGGGCGAGGACATGGGCGCCGACGAGGAGAGAATACTCACTCAGGAGTTCGAGGCACCGTTCTTCGTCTACGGCTATCCAAAGCACATCAAGGCATTCTACATGAAGGAAGATCCTGAAGACCCGAGAAAGGTTCTCGCCGCCGACATGCTCGCGCCGGAAGGCTATGGCGAGATAATCGGTGGCTCACAGCGTGAGGACGACTACGACAAGCTCGTGGAGCGCATAAGGGAGGAGGGCATGAAGCCGGAGGACTACGAGTGGTACCTCGACCTCAGGAAGTACGGCTCGGTTCCACACAGCGGCTTTGGACTGGGCCTTGAGAGGCTCGTCGCCTGGGTGCTGAAGCTCGACCACGTCCGCTGGGCCACGCTCTTCCCAAGGACGCCGAGCAGGCTCTACCCGTGAGCCTGCCCCACCACAACTTTTATAAAACTCCCCCAAGACCATTAGCCCGAGGGCCCGTAGCCTAGCAGGATAGGGCGCCGGCCTTCTAAGCCGGAGGTCGCGGGTTCGAATCCCGCCGGGCCCGCCATTTCCCAAAAATTCGATTCTAAAAGGTTCTGCTAAATGGCCATGAAATGTTAAAGAGGAAAAGAAAATCTCACTTCCTCCTGAGAAGGAGCGGAAGGACGGCAAGGCCAACTATGAGTGCCGGCCCACAGATACCGCCGTTCTCCCCTTCCGGCGAGGTTGAGGTCGTCCCGGTTATCTCCTCCGGGCTCTTGCCCTCGACCATCAGGGCCGTCCACTGCTTGAGCCAAGTCTCGTAGTTCTCCTCTATCTCCTTGGGGTCTATGGTGACGGGCTCCTCCACATTGACGGCATAGCTAAAGACCTCCGGGAGCTTGACGTTCCTGTTCACCGGGTACATCCACTGGTTGAGCGGGAGCTTCTCCTGGGCCTCCTCGCTGATGAGGAACTCGATAAACTTCTTCGCCAGCTCCTTGTTCTTGGCGCCCTTGACTATTCCGGCACCCTCTATCTGGAGGT